>CALILP010000204.1 GCA_938016515.1 uncultured Paracoccaceae bacterium | reverse complement strand
AACCCGGCCATTGTCGCGGGTGCGGTGGCCCCGGCCTGAGCGGCCGTGATGCAGGACATGGGGATGTTGTGGGCGATGCATTCATAAACGACGTCTACCGCATCCTCGCCATAGCGCATCGGCGAGATCACGGGGCTGATGTGGGCCTTCAGGAAGGGCCGCGATGCAAATGCCCCTGCCCCACCTGCTGCGATATCCAGCATCCCAACGATGGGGGCGACGTGTTCTGCGATGGTGAATGCCGTGGCGATGGGTTTGGTGGTGTTGCGGATCAGGGCGTACGCGGTGTTGACGTCCAGATCATAGTTGTCCGGGATATCGGTGGCGATGCAACAGCGGGTGAACCAGCCGACGTTGGCGAGTGTGTCTTGCAGACGCGTGAAGTCATGAAGATCCGCAAGTGTCGAGGGGCGGTAAGTGCCACTGTCCAGATCAAGCGTTTGCACAGCCGCCCCGCCGGTCCCGAAATAGACCCGGTCCCCCCCCACTGTGATCGACCTGTCAGGGTCGCGGCCATGCAAGGTGAATTCCTTGGCGGCGTCTTTGATTGCATCCTCGACCAGCTTTGCGGGGAACACGACCCGGCCTGTCCGCGCTTCTTTTGCACCGACAGCCAACAGATCGCGGCGTAAACGGTCTGGCACCTCGCCCATTCCGAGCGTCTCAAGCAACTCCAACGCGGTGGCGTAGATCGCTCGCAAGTCGCCGTCTGACAGTGGCCTATATTGGCCACCGCGTTGTCCCGGTGGGCACGGATCAACCGCTGGTCCCGCCGCGCGATGCGCCAAACGGCCAATGCGCCCCCCACCCTTGCGGCGACCTGATTTGCTGGTTGGTGATGTCATGGTGAAACCGTACCCACCGCATCACGATCCGTCACGCCAAATTGGCACTTCCCACACGCCCCGTTCGGAATTCCTAAAACGCGCAATTAAAATCCAAAACTAGCTGTGCAAAGGCGCATCTTTTCCACACTCTGCGACCAACCTAAGAATTGGAGCACTGACATGAAATCGCGGACCAAAGTCGTCGTCATTGGTGGGGGCATCGCCGGGTGCTCGACGCTGTACCACCTGACACAAGAGGGTTGGTCCGATGTTGTTCTGGTTGAACGCAACGAATTGACCAGCGGCACGACATGGCATTCGGCAGCACAGGTCACCAACTTTGGCATGACCCAAACGATGGTGGGCCTGAAAACTCATTCCATCAACCTTTACAAAGATCTCGCAGACGATCCGGATTATCCGATCAACTACCACCACGGCGATGGCGGCATCCGGTTGGCCAATACCGAGGCGCAGATGCAGGGCTATCGACACTTTGCCTCGATGGCCCGCGGCATGGATGTCGAATTCGAGGTGCTAGACGCCAAAGAATGCGCGCGACGGCATCCGTTGATTTCGACAGATAACCTGCTTGGCGGGCTTTGGGACCCGTCTGACGGGGACATCGACCCTGCGCAGCTGTGTCAGGCACTCGCCCGGCGGGCGCGCAACGCTGGTGCAGAGGTGTATCGCAATACCGCCGTGACTGGCTTGACCCAACATAAGGATGACACCTGGACGGTTCACACCGAAAAGGGCGACATCGACTGCGATATCGTCGTGAACGCTTGCGGCTACCGGGTGAACGAGGTGGGCGCGATGATGGGCGTGCATCACCCTGTTACCTCGATGGAACACCAGTATTTTGTAACCGAAGACATCCCGGCCATCGTCGAGGCTGGCCACCGGATGCCCCTGCTGCGCTGCCCGATCAGCGACTACTACAGCCGACAGGAAAAGAACGGGCTGTTGGTGGGTTTCTACGAACAGGACTGCAAGACATGGGGCATGGACGGGATCGACCCGAATTTCGTGAACGCCCTCTGTCCCGATGACTTGGACCGTGTGATGGACGTACTGGAAGGCGCTTTCGAACGGATGCCCGCCCTGACCGAGGTCGGGATCAAGACCATCGTGAACGGCCCGATCACTTATACGATCGACGGAGCGCCCTTGGTCGGCCCTATCCCCGGCAAGCGGAACGCGTTTTGCATCATCGGGTTGCGGGCAGGATTGGGCGAAGGCGGTGGCCACGGCTGGCTGCTGGCCCAGCAGATCGTGCATGGCGAGGCGTGCTATGACACATGGGTCATCGACCCGCGCAGGTTTACGGGTCATGCGAATGTGGAATTGACGGCGCTGAAAGCCATCGAGGATTACCAGAACGAGTTCCGGTTCCATTTCCCGCATGAACACCGGCCTGCGGGGCGGTCCGCAAAGACCACGCCGCTGACACCTATTCTGGAGGCAGAAGGCGCGGAATTCACGGTCGTGAATGGCTGGGAACGTGTTGACTACATCAAGCCAACGCCAGATTTCCATCCGACACTTAGCTTTGATTTCGACGAGGCATTCGACGTGGTAGGTGCCGAAGTCCGCAACGTCGCCAAGAACGTGGGCCTGTGCGAAGTAAATGGTTTCAATAGGATAGAGATCACTGGCGAAGATCGCCATGCCTTCCTTGACCGCATGATCTGCGGCCGCCTGAACCGTAGAGACGGGCGCGTCGGTCTGGCCTATCTGCTGAATAATCACGGCATGGTCAAATGCGAAGCCACTATCGCGAACCTGCCCGCAACAGATCGTGGCCCGGCCCGCGTTTGGTACGGATCGGCAGCGGCAAGCGAATATCACGACATGGATTGGCTGAAGGGGCACCTGCGCGAGGATGAAGACGTGCAATTGCGGTCGCTGACCGATGATCAAACGATCCTTGTGTTGGCAGGTCCAAAGGCGCGCGATGTGCTCTCGGCCTGCGCACGCGGCGACTGGTCCAAGGCGGCCTTCCCATGGCTATCGGCCCGCGAATGCTATGTCGGCTTTGCGCCAGCGACGGTTATGGCGGTCAGCTTTTCAGGGGAATGGGCCTACGAGATCCACGTCCCTAATGCGTCGCTCTATGCCGCGTATAAAGCTTTGCGCGCAGCCGGGACAGCACATGGATTGCAGCTCTTCGGGGCACGCGCAGTCGATGCGATGCGCATGGAAAAAGGGTTCTTGCACTGGAAGGCCGATTTGCTGACAGAGTTTGACCCGTTCGAGACCGGGTTGGAGCGATTTGTGAAGCTCGACAAGGCGGATTTCGTAGGTAAAGCGGCCTTGGCCGCGCGTCAGGGCAAAGAGACAGCAAAGCGCTTTGTGACCTTGGAAGTCGGGTCGGAGACGACACCGGCGCACGGCGGCGGGTCTTTGATTGACGGGGACAAGGTTGTCGGGACCATCACGTCAGGCGATTGGGGACACCGGGTCGGTAAGAACCTTGCCTACGCGTTTGTTGATCCTGCCTATGGGGAGGTCGGTCAGCTTCTGAAGCTGGATCTCTGTGGGGATCTGGTTTCAGCTGAGGTTATTCCGGCTTCACCGTATGATCCAGAGTATGTGTTGCTGCGGGCGGG
>CALILP010000203.1 GCA_938016515.1 uncultured Paracoccaceae bacterium | reverse complement strand
GCAGGCGGGGCCTTTGGGTGCTTTGGCGCGGGCCTTGTCAGAGATTGATTTGAGCGCTGCTTTGGCGCATCTGGCGACGTCCGAGAATTGGACCCGGCCAAAGATGGACGAAAGCCGCGCCTTTGCCTTGGAAGCTGGGCGGCATCCGGTGGTGGAGGCTGCTTTACAGCAATCCGGCGCGCCGTTTATTGCGAATGACTGTGATTTGTCGGAACAGTCGATCTGGCTGCTGACCGGGCCGAACATGGCGGGTAAATCGACGTTTCTGCGGCAGAATGCGTTGATTGCTGTGCTGGCGCAGATGGGGAGTTTTGTGCCGGCGACGGCCGCCCATATCGGAATCGTCAGTCAGATTTTCAGCCGTGTTGGTGCATCTGATGATCTGGCGAAGGGGCGGTCGACGTTCATGGTCGAAATGGTTGAGACGGCGGCGATCCTCAATCAAGCAGATGACCGAGCGCTGGTGATCTTGGATGAGATCGGGCGCGGGACGGCGACTTATGACGGGTTGTCGATTGCATGGGCTACGTTGGAGCATTTGCATGACGTGAACCGGTGTCGGGCTTTGTTTGCGACGCATTACCACGAGATGTCTGCGCTGTCGGCGAAGTTGGACAATGTGGATAACGCCACCGTTGCGGTGAAAGAGTGGGAAGGCGATGTGATCTTCCTGCATGAGGTCCGCAAGGGGACAGCCGACCGTAGTTACGGGGTGCAGGTTGCCCGGTTGGCGGGATTGCCATCGGTTGTTGTCGAGCGGGCGAAGGTTGTTTTGGAGGCCTTGGAGAAAGGCGAGCGTGAAGGCGGGACGAACCGGAAGGCGATCATTGATGATCTGCCGTTGTTTGCCGCGATACCTGCACCCGCACCTGTTGTTGCAAAAGAGTCACCAGCGAATGAGAGACTAAAGCAGGTGTTTCCGGATGATTTGACGCCGAAAGAGGCGTTGGCGTTGATCTATGAGTTAAAGGAATTGGCGTCGGAATAGCGTGGGTTTCACCCACCCTACCAGCTACCGCTTGCCCCGCCGCCGCTGGAGCTGCCCCCGCCGAAAGAAGATGACGAAGACCCGCCAGATGAAGAGCTGCTGCTGGAGCGTTGCTTTTGCGGGATCGTGTATTCTTTACTGTAGGTGTGGTCGCAATGCTTGCACTGGTATGTTGATTTGCCCCGCCCGCTGGATGAATAGGTTGCCGCACTTAGGGTTTGGGACGTGACATATTGCGTTCTGTAAGAGCAGTTCGGGCATTGTTTGTATTGGCTGAACCACGCAGGATAGGTCTCGACCTGAATATCGTCACATTGATGGCAGGCCCAGACATCGTAGTCGACGGATTCGAGTTCTTCTTCGAGGATTTGGCCCGGCTTAAGGTGTGAATCCTCATCGTAATCGGTGAGCCAGTACATTTTCGACCCATCGTTGTGACAGCGGCGCGGCTTGGTGCGCATCCAGTGACGGAAGCCTTTGACCCCGTAATAGAGACCGAATGGCGCGCCAATCCCAAGAACCCAAAGATAAAAACGTTCCAGAAACCGCCATGCGACGTTGACCATCCGCGTGACGATGTTCGCGTCATATTCGCCCGGATAGCGATCTGTCGCCGCATAGATGATTTGGTTCACGCCCTTGTCGATACCGGTGAAGAACGCGTTCCTGCGGAATTCTGGGACGATGGTGCTGTCGATGATGCGTTTCATCTCGCGATCAAGACGTGTGCCATAGCCGGACCCAAGTTCGATCCGCAGTTCACGGTCGCGGTGGGCGACGAGGAGAAGAATACCGTCGTTTGTTTCAGCGTCGCCAATGCCCCAACGGTTGAAAAGGCCGGTGGCGAAGGGTTCGATGGCGCCGGTGTGCCCGTATTCGGACATATTGCGGATAGTCAAAATGGTAAACTCGATGCCGCGGGCAGCTTTGAGCGCTTGTAGTTTCAGCCGCAGTTTCGATTCCTGCGCAGACGTCAGGATCTGCGCGTAATCATTGACATAGATGTTGTCGTAAGTGGGGTATTCCTGCGCCTTCAGCGAGGTCGCAGCAAAAAGCAGGAGCAAGGCCCCTGCTTTCATCATATCTTGGATCGCTCGGATCAGGATGCCGGGGTCGATGACACGCCGACTTGTGCTGCGCGCAAGAGGCGATCATGCAGCATAAAGCCTTCAGTAGAGACCTGAATGATGTCGCCTGCTTTGGTGCCCGGCAGTGGTGCTTCGAACATCGCTTCGTGCAGTTGCGGATCGAAGCGGTCGCCGACCTCGGGCACAATCGGGTCAATGCCGTGCTTTTTGAAAGTTGAGATCAGGGCACGCATTGTCAGTTCGACGCCTTCGAGCAGGGCTTTGTTAGCCTCGCCCTCGGCCTCCTCTGCGGAGTTCAAGGCGCGGCGCATATTGTCGTAGACGGGCAGCAGATCGCGGGCGAGCTTAGAGCCGCCGTAGTTCTCAGCCTCGCGCCGGTCACGTTCGGACCGTTTGCGCATGTTTTCAGCGTCAGCAAGGGCGCGCATAAACTTGTCGTGGAATTCATCGCGTTCTGCTTTGATGGCTTCGATTTCCTCAAAGCCGCCCTGATCAAAGTCAGGCTCGTCGCCTTCGGCGGCCAGATCATCCAGCGACATGGGTTCTGCGTTCTCTTCTACCATTTCATTTCCCTTCAGGACCGATCCGCAATCATCTTGCCGACCAGCTGTGCCGTGTAATTCACAATGGGCACGATGCGCCCGTAATTCAGTCTTGTGGGTCCAATGACACCCACAGCGCCAATGATCTTCTGGTCGGCGTTCATATATGGAGAAACCACCAAAGAGGAACCCGAAAGTGAGAACAATTTGTTCTCTGAGCCAATAAAAATGCGAACCCCGTCCGCATCGTCCGTCAGTTCAAGGAATTGGGCGATATCACGCTTGGCTTCGAGGTCGTCAAACAGGGCGCGAATGCGGTCGAGGTCTTCTTCCGATCCTTCGTCGCCAAGAAGGTTACCGCGGCCGCGCACGATGAGTCGTTCTGTCGATTCGCCTTTGTTTTCCCAAATGGCCGCACCGGATTGGACCAGCTCGGCAGCTAGCGTGTCGATCTCTTGCCGGTGCAAAGCGATTTCGCGCGCGATGACGGTGTCGAGTTCGGACAGGGTGTGCCCTTCGGCGATGGTGTTCAGGAAATTGGCCGCTTCGCGCATGGAGGATGGCGTTTGGCCCACAGGCGGCGTGAAAAGGCGGTTTTCGACGTGGCCATCCGCGAAGACCAGCACGACGAGGGCGCGTTCGCGGGAGAGCGACACAAAGTCGATATGTTTGATGGGCGCTTCATGTTTCGGCGTCAGGACGAGGCTGGCGCCATGG
>CALILP010000202.1 GCA_938016515.1 uncultured Paracoccaceae bacterium | reverse complement strand
CCCGGTTTGGGCGGCGGTGATGCAGTTTGGCATAGGGTTTTTGTTGCTTTGCGCGATTGCAGTTTGGCGCGGGTCAAGCCCAACCGTTGCCCAGATCCAAGGCATCCCTTGGTGGGCGCTGACAGGCGGCGCATTGGGCGCGATCTGGGTGCTGGCCGCAATTTGGTCGGTGCCGCGCCTTGGGCTTGTGACGATGTTCGCGGCGATGATCTTGGGCCAGCTGATCGCGGCCATGCTGATTGATGCAGGCGGCATCTTTGGGCTAGAAGCCCGCTCAATCAGTTTGTCGCGCGTCGCGGCAGTCTGTCTGGTTGCAACCGGCGTGCTGTTGTCATTCCGTTAAGGGCGTTAGCCGGTGAACTTGCTCAACAGCATCGACCCGTTTGTGCCGCCAAACCCGAAAGAGTTCGTCATGATCGTATCAAGGCCCGCGTTCTCGACGGTTTCCATCGCAATCTCTTCTGGTTTCAATGCAGGGTCCAGGTTTTCGACGTTGATCGACGGCGCAATGAAATCGTTTTCCAACATCAGCAAGCAATAGACGGCCTCGGACGCCCCGGTTGCCCCTTGGCTGTGACCCGTCATCGACTTGGTCGAAGATACAGGTGGGGTCGTACCCTCGCCGAATACCCGGCGGACCGCTTCGATTTCGCCAACATCGCCAACAGGCGTCGAAGTGCCGTGCGCGTTGATGTAGCTGATTTTGCGGCCTTCGGGCAAAGTCTTTAACGCCCCGCGCATCGCCCGCTCGCCGCCCTCGCCGGAAGGGGCAACCATGTCAGCGCCATCAGACGTGGCCGAGAAACCGGTCACTTCGGCATAAATTTTTGCACCGCGCGCTTGCGCGCTCTCCAAGCTTTCCAGCACAACCATTGCGCCACCGCCTGCGATGACGAACCCATCGCGGTCCGCGTCAAACGCGCGCGAGGCTTTGGTTGGTGTGTCGTTATATTTCGATGACATCGCGCCCATTGCGTCGAACAGGCAAGACAGGGTCCAGTCCAGCTCCTCGCCGCCGCCCGCGAACATCGTGTCTTGCTGGCCAAGCGCGATCTGCTGTGCCGCCATGCCGATGCAGTGCAAGGATGTGGAACAGGCAGAAGTGATCGAAAAGTTCATGCCTTTGATTTTGAAAGCCGTTGCAAGGTTTGCAGAAACCGTTGACGACATCGTCTTAGGAACAGCAAACGGCCCAATACGCTTGGTCGCGCCCGTCGTTTCAACAACTTTATGGGCGGCCAACATGGCGGATGTAGATGGTCCGCCGGACCCTGCAATAACACCCGTCATCGGGTTCACGATCTGGTCTTCTTCAAGACCCGCGTCCGCAATCGCCTGTGTCATTGCAATGTGAGAATAGGCAGCACCCGGCCCCATAAAACGCAGCGTGCGTTTATCAACGTGATCCGAGACGTTCAGCTTCAGCGTGCCTGCGATCTGGCTGCGGAACCCATGCTCGGCCATCTCTGGCGAGGCTTCGATGCCGGATTTGCCTGCTTTCAAAGAAGCCAATACTTCTTCTGCGTTATTCCCAATCGGAGAGACGATCCCCAAGCCTGTGACGACGACGCGACGCATGAGCGCTCCTATTCTTAAGTCGCTGTATGTGTAGGCCAGCCGGGGAAGGGGGTGCAAGAGGCACGCGCTTTGGCTGTGTTGAAGGCATATCTGTCCAGAAGCGGTCCTGCCGCTTGCGTTTCAATGAGCGGTGATATGGGCTGTTGGCGGCGCCGATGTCGTCAATACCAACCTTAAAGCGCCTCGTCGCCATACGTTCTGCAAAGGTGCGCGTGCCTCTGCTACTTCAACAAAACCGATATCCTCTAACAGATGTGGTGCGGTCAGGGCCAAGCGTTCGAGGGCAAAAAGAAGGACCTCGTCGTTGTCTGATTTATTGATCATAGGGTGATTTTTATGAAGGCTGATGCGTCCTAGCTGTCGCACAGCTAACTTGATTGGATTCAATATGAGGCGTGAAAAGGTGTTCATATGTTGCTCCAGTCGGTCAAAGCTACCGGTGACGACGCCTTGAACGCAAACCAGTTTTTCGCCTATCTAGGATCAGCAAAACTAATCCTAGGATATGAAATGCGGTTACCCCCACTGAATGCCTTACGCGCTTTCGAAGCTGCAGCGCGTCACGAAAGCTACATTGGCGCGTCGGCAGAGCTGAATATCACACGCGGCGCCATCAGTCGGCATGTTAAAATCCTTGAAGACCATCTGGGCGTGCAGCTGTTCGTGCGCCGTGCGCAAGGTGTGCACCTGACTGAAGCCGGACAACAGTTTCTGCCGGTTTTGTCCCAAGCGTTTCGTCAGATCAAAGAAGAGGCCGCACGTCTTCAATCGCACGCGACTGACCTTAGGATCATTTGCCCGCCTGCCACATCGATCCGGTGGTTGATCCCGCATCTGGATGGGTTTCGCGCGCGCCATCCGGACATACGGGTCCGCCTGACAACCGAGTTTTACGGCGAAGTTGGGTTCAACAACCTTGATTACGATTTAGGCTTCTCGGTCGATTACTGGCCCACCAGACCGCCCGAGATTATTACCCTTCAACTATTTCCCAGCCGCCTGACTCCCGCCTGTGCACCAAGTTTGCTGGCGAAAATTGGTCCGGTACGCACGATTTCTGATCTCAAGAAGGCGGATTTCTTGCATGAGACCCCACGCCACGAGGATTGGCGGTCTTGGATCAATGCATTTGCACAAGATCAGTTGGATCCGATGTCAGGCATTGAATTTCCAAACTTTGACATGGCCAGCCGTGCAGCAACCCTTGGCGCGGGATTTGTGATGGGTGATCTGGTTTTGTGCAAAGAGGAATTCGAGTCCGGAGCCCTTGTGGCGCCGCTAAGCGACATGGTCTGCGACGCAGAATACGGTGGGGTGTGCCTGATTGGGTCACCGGAAAAGTGGAACTACCCTAAAGTCGTCGCATTCAGAGAATGGGCGGCAGAGGTCGCATCGCATGACACCTAGCCGCCACTAAGCTTTGTTTGGATGTTTCCAAACCGATCCCCGTGGCGACGCGTTCGTGGCCCAGATCAGGAAGGTGTTCGCAAGAATACTGGGGTTCCCGTGGTCTCGTTTGACACTGCATCACGCTCGTCGTCAGCGATCTTTTGTTCCAGCAAACCCCACATAAAGCCGGACGTGATAGCCTGAATGCCAAGCGACCCGCTGACAACGACAAGCGATGCTGTCCGCACGATGGCACTTGGGTCAAGATCACCAAAACCAAGGCTACCCCAAAAGACGACCGATGCGATCGTCAAGATCATCGACATCAGCAAAAGTGCACCACCAATGATGCAGGCCGTGTCCACGCTCATCAGTTTGCGCTGGGCTTCGAAACGGTCCGAGGAGGGCAATAGCTTGAACCGAACTGCGAATAGTCGTGCGATCAAGTAGAACCAGATCATTTGGACACCGATCAGAACTGCCGCAGAGGACAAGACCAGCGTTGCCAAGTCAAAGCTGACACCGCCCATTTGAACCGGGCCAAACATCAGGCGCGTAAAGGCGACACCGCCAAGGCCTGCAAGGACCAGACCCGGATAGTAGAACAGCCAATATGGCGCGAGGGTCAGAAGCAGCTTAAGGTGTAACCAACCATCACGCCAGCTGCGCAGATGTGGCGGACGAGACCGCCCATCTGGGCTGAGTGTGGTTGGAACCTCTTCGATCCGCAAATTGAATAGCGAGGCCTTGATCACCATCTCTGAGGCGAAATCCATGCCGGGTGAATTCAGGTTCAGCCCTTGGATGGACCGCTTTGAAAAACCGCGCAAACCGCAATGGAAGTCGCCGATTGGTGTGCGGTACAGGACCCGCCCAATCGTCGACAGGACAGGGTTGCCTAAGTAGCGGTGCAAAGGCGGCATGGCGCTTTTTTCGATTCCGCCACGGAACCGGTTGCCCATAACCAGATCAGCACCGTCACGCAGCGCGTAGACGAAGGCGTCAAGGTTCGAGAAGTCATAGGAATTATCGCTGTCGCCCATGATGATGAACTGGCCTTTGGCCTGTGCGATACCCGCCATCAACGCGCCACCATAGCCACGTTGCGGTGCGTGGATCACGCGCGCGCCAAGCCCTTCGGCCAAAGCCTGACTGCCGTCAGTTGATCCATTGTCGGAAATGAGAATCTCGCCTTTGATCCCGGCTTCGTCCAGATAGCTTTGCGCCTTGCGAATGCAGACTTCGAGCGTTTCAGCCTCGTTCAGGCACGGCATCAGGATCGTAAGTTCGGTCATGGAAAGCCCCTCGACGGTTAGAGTCGTGGGTGTGATAGCGATCAGTTGGTCAGATATTGTGGCGCAGATCGGGCAATACCGTGCCTTGGGGCCCTGATTGTCCCCATTTTCTCAATCAACGGTCCATCATCTGCCGTAATTTGCCGTCATATTGTGCCAACAAAGATAACGGCCAAACGCATGGCCTGTCAGAGCAGAGACCAGACAATGCAGACTGCCCCCGTCCCAGAGCCGCCCGGCATGCAGAAACTATTCAAGGTTGCCGTCCTTTTGGCCGTCGCCATTGTTGTTTTTCGGGCTGTAGCATCTGGGCTGAGCTTCAATGCGGCTTTTGCGGAGGCTGGCAACGACGACATCATGCGGCTGATGTCTGTCCGAGATTGGCTTGGCGGGCAAAACTGGTTCGATATGACCCAGCATCGTATTCTGCCAGGTGAAGGTCTTTCCCTCCATTGGTCCCGGTATGTCGACCTGGGGATCGGCGGTATTGTCGGCCTGTTTGCGTTGGTTCTTCCGATGACGGTGGCCGAGCAGTTTGGCGCTGTGTTGTGGCCGCTGTTGCTGATTGTCAGCCTGATATTGTGTGTCGGCTTTACGACCAGACACTTGCTGGGTTCGGCTGCTGGCGCTGTATCGATGTTCATGGTGGTGTGCTATCCGCCCTTGGCGCTTGGCTACTTTGGAACCGGGCAGCTGGACCATCACAATCTTCAAATCGTCCTGATGACCGTCGCCGTTCTGGCGCTTGTGCGTATCGACCGCACGGCTATCTTCGGTGCGGTGTCTGGGATCGCGGCCGCGTTGTCACTGGCGATTGGTCTTGAGGCGCTTTTCATGGTGGCAGCCGTCAGCGTCCTGCATGTCTTTGACGCTGCATTCGGTAGGGCCGGTGCGCGGCCACGGTTGATGGCCTTCTGCATCGCGATTTTCGGCAGCTCTGTCCTGTTTTTTCTTGCACAAACACCCTCGGCCGAGTGGATGGTTCATCACTGTGACGAACTGGCACTGCCGTTTATTGCTATTGCAGGGATTGGTGCTGCAAGCGGTTTGGCGGGTCTTGCCTTGCCGCAGAAATTGCGTGGCCCGGCCCCTTTTCTTGGGGCTGTGTCTCTCGTTGCAGTGATTGGATTTGCAGTGGCTTGGCCGCTTTTGAGCCCATGTTTGCAAGCCCCATACGCCAATCTGCCTGAAGAAACGCAGGCCATTATTTCGTCCCGGATCGTCGAGGCGTTACCATTGGCTGATTTCATCGAAAGATACCCTTCAAACGCGGCCTCCTATTTTGGGCCGGCGATTGCTGTCCTTGTGATCGCAAGCGTCATGTTGGCCCGTGGAATCACGCAAGGTGCGGCCCGGTCCGTGATCGGCCATCTTTTGGTTGTCGGCTGGATTGGGATGCTCGCGTCGGTTTGGCAAATGCGTCAGGTCGTGATCTTGGCGACTGTCGTACCAGTGCTGACGGGGTACGTTGTTGGACATTTCCTGACGGCGCGCATGGCAGGTCGCAGCGGGCGCAGTCAATTGGCGCTTTATGCGGTGACGGCTTTGACCGTTTTTCAGCCAGTCTTGCTGGTTGGTGCAGAGAGCATTTTTGCACCGTCCCAAGCGCAAGCACAGGTCCAAAGCAAGGGTCAGGTCAATCATGCCACCAAGCCCGCCAGAGGGCAGGACGCGCAATGCTATGACTTCGCAAAGCTGGATGCTTTGAATAAGATTGAGCCGGGCACACTGCTGACAGGTCTGAACCTTGGGCCGCGTATGATTATGGCGACCCACCATGCTGGGCTATCGGCGCCGTATCATCGCAGCGATGCCGCGTTGACCAATGGATTTGCCTATCAGCTAACAGACGTGCAGGCCTTTCAGGAACGGTTGAACGCGCTGGGCGCTGACATGTTTCTTGTCTGTCGGAACAGCGTGTATGGATCAGCCGATGGTATTGGATCACGACTGGCCGCTGGAGAGACAATCGCTGGGTTCACCCAGCTTGACGTGGGCGTTCCGGATCTGATGGTATTTCGCATAGCGGAGGACCAATGAAAGTAGACGTAAATTCACGCGCTGAAATGGCGACGCTTCGGCGCTTTCTGCTGGTCGGCGGCAGTTTCAGCCTATTTTACGCAGTCGCGTCTGCTGCCATCATCAACCTGACCAGTATCGATCCGTTCGTGGTTAGTGTGGTTCTGTTCGTTGCCTGTATCCCGTTTGCGTTCCTTGCTCAGCAACATCTTGCGTTTCGGGCAAAGAAGCTGCGCGATCATGCGTTCTGGATTTATACGGCAACCCAAGTCGGCAGCATCGCCATCGTCTCATGGATCACGACACGGTTTGTGACTTACGATGTGGTGAAAGATACGGTGATCATGGGCGTCACCGTGGGCCTTGCGGCGATCGTAAGCTTCCTGATCGGACGGTTGTTGACCTTCAAGCAGCAGTCTTAGGCTGAACAGCTTCTTGCGTATCGATTGGCGTCAAACGCGCCACGAAATGAAGCTTGCGGCCGAAGATCATGTTCAGCGGGAATGGGTAAAGCGGCACGTCGGTGTCAAACACATCAACCTGCAAGCCCGCCTCTGCGAACCAATTTTCCCAGGCAGCGCGAGGCGCGTAATTGTACGGCAAGACGACACCATGTGGCGCATTGCCGACCCAATCCATCAGGCGCAACGTCCAATGATCGAGGATGTTCTCGCTCAGGTGGTCTTTGATGATGACGGCTTTGCGGGCCACGCGACCAGCTTCGGTGATCAGAACGCTGGGGTCATCAGTGTGGTGTAGGACGTCAACGAATGTAACGGTATCGACGCCGTCGTCCTCAGCAGGCATTTTTAACCCGTCAAAGAGGTCCACCGGGATATGGGTCTTCTTGCGCAGCATGATGTCAATGCCACGGACATCTACACCGTCCTGCTGCTCACCAATCGCTTTGGCAATCTGACCGTCTCCGGTGCCGACATCCAGCATCTCGCCATCGCCCGGCACCAAAGCACCGATCTTTTCAATCAGAACACGGACTCTGCGATCAAACACAAGGGTTCCGTGGGCTTTTCCAAGAAGCGATTTGAACATCGGTGCTGTTCTCCGGGTCAACAATTGGTGCTGCGCATTGCGCATTTGTGCCCGAATAGTCTGAATAAGCGCCGAAAATATGGCGAAGTCAGTTCTCTGACAGGGCAACTTTCATGTCTTTGACCTGATAGATGACTTCACCGTCTGCTTCGACGATGCCATCTGCGACACCCATCGTCAGACGACGTGTTTGCAGGGCCTTGGTAAAGTCGATCTTGTAGGTCAGCATCTTGCGGTCAGGTCGCACCATCCCAGTCAGCTTCACCTCACCCACACCAAGGGCATAACCGCGCCCCTGCCAGCCGCGCCAGCCAAGGTTGAAGCCTGTCAATTGCCACAGACCATCCAGACCCAGACAGCCGGGCATAATCGGGTTGCCGGGAAAGTGGCAGTCGAAAAACCACAGGTCCGGTGTGATATCAAACTCGGCCAACACATGACCTTTGCCATGCGCGCCACCATCGCCCGAGATTTCGGTGATCCGGTCCATCATCAGCATCGGCGGGGCAGGAAGCTGGGCATTGCCCGGACCAAACAGGTCGCCAGCGGCGCATTTCAGAAGGTCATCTTTGTCAAAGCTGCTTGGAAATTGGGACACGTGTCGGCTCATTTGCGTCTGTTAAAGTTAGGTCCGTCTATCATTGTGCAACTTTCCAGAGCAAGAGCACGCCCTGACGTACTTACACAAGCGTTGCACCGGCGTCCTAGTCCTGCTGACGGACCGCCCATCGCGCAATTTGGTCGGCGGCGTCTTGTGGGGTTTGTTTTGTCACATCGAGTTGCAGCAAATGCTGGGCATCCAAACCATAAAGCGGCTTGGCTTCTGTCTGGTTGCGTCGGGCCATATCGGGATCGCGTGGTTTGTGTTTGATGTCGCGCTCGGGCGATTGGATGCGGCGTTCATTCTCGGCAAGATCGCAGTGAACGTGAACCACACAAAACGGCGGTCGGTCCGTGGCAAGGGCCACCATCTTGTTCCATTCTGCGTCGCCCCAATCGCTTTGTCCGGCCAGAACGGTCGTCAGGACAATCGGCTCGCCAGCGGGGCGCTTGAGGATCAATTCATGCGCAATTGACTCGACCCGTTCGACGGCATCGCGGAAGGCGGGCGATTTGAACTCGGTCAAGGCAAAAGCCACGTTATAGACGGTGTGGATGTCCAACAGACGGCCCTGCAAGGTTTGCGCCAAAGCGCGTCCAATCGTAAGTTTTCCAACGCCGGGGTACCCGTTGAGTACGATGATCATCACCGCGTCCTTCCATTCGGCACAGCCAAGTTCTGCCCCAAAGGCCGATCAAAATCCAAGTGCGTCTGCGACATTTTAGCCGAAACGGGCGGATTCGCGGCGATTCACGCGCATCGTTTACGCAAATCCGCCTTTTTATTTGATCAGCGACAACATTTCCCCATATTAAGAATGAATCGCAAAGAGTTGTTTGATGACTGAAATGGTAACAGACCACACGACCCAATGGCTTGCTTCCGCTGATCTGCGTCCAACGCGGCAACGGATGACGCTGGCGACCTTGCTGGTCGGTGACGGTAAGAACCGGCATGTCACGGCAGAAAGCCTGTATGATGCGGCTTCCAAGGCCGGCGAGAAGGTGTCGCTTGCGACGGTCTACAACACGCTCAAGGCGTTTTGTGATGCGGGCCTGATGCGCGAAATCACAGTTGATGGCTCCAAAAGCTATTTTGACACGAACATCAGCGATCACCCTCACTTTTTTTGGGAAGATGATCACACGCTGACCGATGCCGCGTCCGAGCAGTTAGAGATCGCGCGGCTTCCAGACGCGCCTGAGGGCGCCGAGATCGCATCGGTTGATGTTGTGATCCGGTTGCGCCGCACCTGAACCAATCCATTCTGGCGCATCGACAAGCGCCTGACGCTGCGGCAGTGTCCCCGCATTTGCAGGTGGGGTCATTATGCCAGACAAACATCATCTTGAACTGGTACAATCGTACACGCGGGTTCGCCTTGCGCTTGGCCTGATTGGTTTGGCGTTACCGGTCATTCTGATTGTCGGTGGCTTATACGATACCCCGCGCGTGGGCGGTGACCCCCGGATCGAGCCGACAATCAGCGATTTCTACCACACAACCTACCGCGACATCTTTGTTGGATCGCTCTGCGCTATCGGGGTCTTTCTGATCTCTTATCGCGGGTATCGCCGTGAAAAAGGCGAGTGGATCAACGATGACTGGCTTGCAACAATCGCAGGCCTTGCTGCGTTCGGACTGGCCTTTTTCCCAAATGAAGGCGGCGGCGAACAGGTTGTCAGTGCCTTGCAGCGATTGGTCGGTGTGCAATTGGCCCCTGTGCTGCACTACAGTTTCGCCTTGGTCTTTTTCTTGTGTTTGGCTGGATTTTGCTTTTTCAAATTCCCGAAAGCCTGCAAAAGCTGGCGCACAAGATTTTACATTCGGTGCGGCCAAGGCATCATGCTGGCGTTGGTACTGACTGCGATTGCTGTGGTCTTCAAGCGCTGGGTCGGAGGGCCGGTTGGGGCGTTTGTGGAAAGCTACAGCCTGATCTTTTTCTTCGAAGCGATCGGGGTTTGGGCCTTTGCGGCCTCATGGATCGTTAAAAGTCGTGCAGATATGGCGCTTGCCAAAAAGCTGTCACTGAAACGGTTCCGCAAGGCCGGCAAACAAGCCACTGATGGTGAAGAAGACTCCGACTTGACCGGCTGATTTCGGTTGGTTTACGCACTGTTAACCAAGCTGGCCGTAAAACCGGTGCATGACTTATGCCGTTCTTCCGCGTGCCCCTGGCGGCACTTACTTTTTCACGGTCCGTTTGCAGAATAAGGACGCGACCCTGTTGGTGGATCATGTTGACGTTCTGCGTCAGGCTGTCCGTGTAGCGCGCAAACGCCATCCGTTCGAGATTTGCGCCGCAGTTGTTTTGCCTGCGACACTGCACATGATCTGGACCCTGCCTGTTGGTGACGCAAACTATGCGATCCGCTGGCGGATGATCAAATCGACGTTCTCGCGACATGTGCCGATGCCCGATGATGCTGTGTTGACGCCGTCGATGCGAAAACGTCGGGAAAAGGGGATCTGGCAGCGCCGCTATTGGGAGCATCAGATCAGGGATCAGTCAGACTTTGACTTGCATGAACATCTGATTATCCACGCACCGGTCACCGCTGGTCTGGTCAAGCAGCCCAGCGACTGGGCCTTGTCGTCGCTGCATCTTCGCGGCTTTGGTAAAACCCGAATTGCGGCACCTCCGCCGCTGGATTTGGGGCATATCGCGTCCGCTGAGGCGACGTTGTTTTAGCGTGGCCGTGGGCTAAAACCATTGCCCAGGCTCGATCAGGCCAAGATCCATCAATTGTGTGCTGGTCCAGTCGAATTTGGTGGACCCGCGCCATTTGAAATTGCGTATGGCCCCCCGGCTGCCCGGATTCCGTTTCAGGGCTTTCGCCGTCCGGAAGGAACAAATCGCAGCGGTCAGATTGTTGTGCCACGGGCAGGCATAGGTGTTGAATTCAGCAATGTTAAAGGTGTGATCGGGTTGCAATTCTAAACCTTGCCGCGCACGAAATAGTCCAATCCGGTCAATCCTGCGCCGCGTCCAAGGGATATGTTCTTCGAACCGCCAACGCAGGCCGCCAAAGAAATCAAGCTGGCGTTCTTCATAATCCGTCCCATTCCAGCGGGCCAAAGCGTAATACCCTGTCGTATCAAGATGGGCGTCTTCCTGTGCGACCGCGGATGGGTGTTGCTCAAGATCTCCGGCATAAAGATCAATGACATAGGTCAACATGGCTGCGCGGCGTTCTTCGGCGTGAAAGGTCAGCAATTCACCGATGGTGCGGTCTTCGCAGAACGGAAAATGCAGGTATTCGGCGTTGTAGCCATAATACAGCCATGTGTCAGGGGCTGCAGCGATCACGCCATTTACGGCTCTTTCCAGTGCAGCGTCTTCGGTCATGTCATGGAAGACCCAGTGCACGCGGGAGTCTTGGTCGTTGGGTTGTGGAATGTCTTTGGCTGCAAAAACCACAAGCGCCCGAAAGCCAAGGTTCAGGTGGTGGGTGATGGTCGATGTGACCTCGATATCGTCTTCCACCATGATCAGGCCGACCGGCCCATTTGAAAGGGCCGCTTTCCCATCACGCAGGAAACTGGTCAGATCGGGATAATGCATGTGGCGGCTCTCGTTGCTGCTATGGCCGGTGGTGACCTGTTGTGCCGCGAAGTTTGCCCGCATTGCAAGCGTCGCGCGGGCCGGGTAAGACGCGGGCTGATCTTTCCGCCCCAAAGGTAAGCCCCATGTCCGACACGACAGACGCCCCAAAGAAGCTGTATATCAAGACCTATGGATGTCAGATGAACGTCTATGACAGCGAACGCATGGCCGAGGCGCTTGGCAGCAAAGGCTATACCGAAACCCAAAGCCCAGACGACGCGGATATGATCCTGCTGAATACCTGCCACATCCGCGAGAAAGCGGCAGAAAAGGTGTATTCGGAGTTGGGCCGATACAAGGACCTGAAGGCTGAAAAACCCGACCTGAAAATCGGGGTGGCCGGGTGTGTGGCGCAGGCCGAAGGCCAAGAGATCATGCGCCGTCAGCCGATGGTTGATCTGGTTGTTGGCCCCCAAAGCTACCACCGCTTGCCTGCGATGGAAGACGCGGTAAGGGAGGGTCAAAAAGCGCTCGACACCGATTTTCCCGAGGACGACAAATTCGACACGTTGCGCAAGCGCGCCAAGACCAAGCGCGGGCCAACTGCGTTTCTGACCGTACAAGAAGGCTGCGACAAGTTTTGCGCCTTCTGCGTCGTACCTTATACCCGCGGTGCAGAGGTGTCCCGCCCCGCGGATCGGATTATCCGCGAAGCGCAAGAGTTGGTTGAAAGTGGTGTCCGCGAGATTACGCTGCTGGGCCAGAACGTGAATGCATATCACGGTCATGACGGCGGTCTGGCGGGCTTGATTTGGGCATTGGACAAGGTTGATGGGTTGGAACGGATCCGTTTCACGACGTCCCACCCCAATGACATGGATGATGCACTTATCGATGCCCATGGGACCTGCGACAAGCTGATGCCTTACTTGCACCTGCCAGTTCAGGCCGGGTCTGACAAAATCCTGAAAGCTATGAACCGTAAGCACACTGCTGAGCAATACATCCGCCTGATCGAAAAGATCCGGGCGGCGCGCCCCGACTTGCTTTTGTCCGGCGACTTCATTGTTGGTTTTCCGGGTGAAACGGATGCCGACTTTGAAGACACGATGTCGCTGATCCGCGATGTGCACTATGGGCAAGCCTATTCCTTCAAGTATTCCACACGCCCCGGCACGCCGGCAGCCGAAAAGCCGCAATTGCCAGATGATGTGATGAACGACCGGTTGCAAAAGTTGCAGGGTCTGCTGCGCGAGCAGCAAGTTGTAACGCAGGACAGTATGGTAGGCCGCGAGGTTTCAGTTCTGTTCGAAAAGCCTGGTCGAGAAGCCGGGCAAATGATTGGAAAGTCGGAATATTTGCATGCTGTTTTTGCGCATGCCCCTGCCGATGTAATCGGGCAAGTCCGTCGGGTTAGAATCACATCCGCAAGCTCAAATTCCTTGGGCGGTGATTTGATCTAGCAGCGCTTTGGTAGGGTGCCTTTGTGGCAGCGCGGTTTGGCAATCGAACCGCAGATGTGCCACTGTTGCGTCAATGGACACAATATATAGGGAATAACCCTTTCATTGTGACCTTTTCTTGTTAAAAATGTGGTCAGTTATGTAACGGGCGCCCGCGTCGCGCCTATTGGTAATCGATGAAAGCGAAGGATCATATCGTGGGGACACTTCTTTCCAATACCGCACGCCGAACAGCAGCTGCCCTAAGTGCAGCTATGCTGGCGTTCGGGATGGCAGCAACACCAGCTTCCGCCCAAGAAACACGCACCGTTATTGGCGAAGAATACACGCCGACAATTTGGGTTGATCCAGATGGGTGCGAACATTGGGTCTTCGACGACGGTTTTGAAGGCTTTATGTCTCCGCACCGGGCGCGGGACGGCAGCCCGGTTTGTCGCCGTCAGGAAGTCTGCGGGATTGTTCCGACAGACACGTTGTTTGATACGGACGAACCTTGGATCCCCGCGCACCGCAAGGCCACGCTGATGGACTATTTCGCAAACCTCGATGTGTTTGGCGTGCTGATCTATGGGCATACGGATGCCCGTGCGTCTGATGAATACAATATGCGTTTGTCGCAACAACGTGCCGACATGGTTGCGGGTATTGCCCAAACTGCCGGGGTCCGCGTCGTTGAAAGTCGTGGGTTTGGCGAAAGACGACCGGCACAGGCCGGGCATTCGGCTGCGGCTTTGCAGGCCAACCGCCGTGTTGAAATTGTGTGTTTGAAGTAAGGGGTAGGATCATGAAACTTATCACAACATCCGCCCTTTTGCTGGCAGGTCTGTCCATGTCGGGCTGTGCTGCGCTCGTTGCAGCCTCTGGCGTAGAAGGCGGCAACCGCACAGGTCTGGAACGCACTTTCGATGCGGGCCGCGATAGCAAGTCTCTGTCCCAGCTTGTCGCTGGCATTTGGGTTGACCCCAATGGCTGTGATCACTGGATCATTGATGATGGCGTCGAGGGCTATTTGTCAGAACGTCTGACACCTGATGGGCGCCCCGTATGCTCTGGGGTTGCGCCACCGAACACAGCAACAGGTCCGTTCCGTCAAGGGACAGATATTCCTGATCCGCTTTAAAGACAGCCAAACTGCGATATTTGCAAAGGCCGCGAATGACTTCGCGGTCTTTTGCGTTATTCCGCCGTCATAGTGGCATGGCAGAGGTTGCGCAGCCCGACGCATATTGCGACGGTAAGGCCAAGACCGCCGCCGATTCAGACGCCAAGGAGACATGATTGGCTCAAGATACACAGACCGCAACCGGTTCTGCAGATGACGTTGCTGAAAGCAATTTGTCGTTCCCCGATAATTTCCTGCTGATCGATTTATGCGGAGAGTTTGACCGCAATCTTGCAACCCTCGAAGACCGCCTATCAGTGCAAATTGTTCGGCGTGGCAACGAGTTGGTCATTATTGGTGAAGCGGGATCCCGCAAAAACGCGGTTGAGGTCTTAACAGCACTTTACGCGCGTTTGGAGGCAGGTAAGTCTTTGGAAGATGGCGACATCGACCGCGAATTGCGCATGGGCCCGGCAGAGGTGCGTGGCGCCGAACCCGGTGACCAGAAGGAACTGTTCAAAGGGGCGGGGGCTGGCGCTCACGTCGAAATCAAGACCCGCAAAAAGCTGGTTGAACCGCGCACAGAAGCCCAAAAGGCCTATGTCCGTTCATTGTTCGAGAACGAGCTGGCCTTTGGGATTGGCCCTGCTGGGACCGGCAAGACCTATCTGGCGGTCGCTGTTGCTGTGAACATGTACATCAACGGAGAGGTCGACCGGATTATCCTGTCCCGGCCTGCTGTCGAAGCAGGCGAAAAGCTGGGCTATTTGCCGGGCGATATGAAGGACAAGGTCGATCCGTATATGCAGCCGCTATACGACGCCTTGAACGACTTCCTGCCGGGCAAGCAGACCGCCAAACTGATCGAAGAAAAGCGGATCGAGATCGCACCGCTGGCCTTTATGCGGGGCCGGACGCTGGCGCGGGCTTTTGTTGTGCTTGATGAGGCGCAGAACGCGACACCGATGCAGATGAAGATGTTCCTGACCCGTCTGGGCGAAGGCTCTCGCATGGTGATCACGGGCGACAGGACCCAGATTGATTTGCCGCGCGGTGTGAACTCTGGCCTGTGGGACGCAGAGCGGTTGTTGAAATCGATCCCGAAGATCAGTTTCAACTACTTCACCTCCAAGGATGTGGTTCGTCACCCATTGGTCGCTGCCATCATCGAGGCCTATGAAAAAGACGATCCGAAGTGAGACGATTTTTCCAGAAAAATCAGGGCGCCCGACGTGACCGTTGACTGCATCATCGAAGATCGACGCTGGTCGGAGATGGGCCTTGATCCACTGGCTGAAACCGCCACGAACGCGGTATTGGACCGGCTGGGGCTAGAGCCTTCGGTGTTCGAGGTCAGCCTGCTGGCCTGTGATGACACACGCATCACCACGTTGAACGCTGGCTTTCGGGCCAAGGATAAAGCGACCAACGTCCTCAGTTGGCCCTCGGCAGAGCGTGCAGCAATGGCTCCGGGGGAAATGCCTGTGTTGCCCTCCCCCGGCCCGGACGCAGAATTAGGCGATATCGCGCTGTCTTATGACACCTGCGCCCGCGAGGCTGCGGAACAGGGCAAGCCGCTGACCGATCATGTGACCCATCTGGTTGTGCATGGTACCCTGCATCTGTTGGGTTTTGATCACGAAACCGACCCGGATGCTGCCCTAATGGAGGGGTTGGAAACAGAAATACTTGGCAAACTGGGCGTCGCTGACCCATATAGGACTGAACCCGCGTGACGGGTGGTGATTAGGCAAGGATGAATGGGCGATACACCTGACGGATCTTCTGGGGCAGCGCAAAGCGCGCAGACAGAAGACAGTGAAGAAAAGAAGCGTGGCATGTTTGGGCGCTTTATTGGTGCGTTTGGACCGCAGCAGGCGGCAGAAACGATCAACGGCGAAAGTGCCCATCAGATTTATCCACAACCTGCGATGCCCGGCTTGCGCAACCTGCGCACCATGCGCGTTGAAGACGTGGCCATCCCCAAGTCCGACATCGTTGCTGTCGCGGTGAACCTTGATCTGAACGATCTGTGGTCTGTCTTTCGCGAAACCGGATTGACCCGCCTGCCAGTTTTTGATGGCACGCTGGATACCCCGCTGGGCAACGTGAACATGAAGGATTTCGCGCTGGCCTATGGCTTTCGCGATGATAATAAACCGTTTGATCTGCGCGGCATGTTACGCCCCTTGCTGTTTGTGCCGCCGTCCATGCGTCTGCATGTCTTGCTGCAAAAAATGCAGCAGGAGCGGATCCACATGGCCCTTGTTATTGATGAATACGGCGGCACCGATGGTCTTGTGACCATCGAGGATCTTGTCGAACAGGTGGTCGGTGCCATCGAAGACGAACACGACGTCGAAGAAGTCGCTCAGTGGGTCGAGGAAGAACCCGGGGTCTATTTGGCCCTTGCTAAAACCTCTTTGGATGATTTTGAGGCGGAAATAAAACTGGCCCTGACCAACCACGAAGAGATCGATGAGGAAGAGATCGACACTCTTGGAGGCCTTGTCTTCATGCTGTCGGGTCATGTGCCTGTCCGAGGTGAGATCATTCGCCATCCAGAGGGTGTCGAGTTTGAGGTGGTTGACGCCGATCCGCGCAGCATCAAGCGACTTCGGGTGCGTTTGCCACATGCCATTGTGGGCTGAGAAAGGGCAATTTCCGCTGGATGGCCTTAGCTGGCTGCCGCGCGGATTGATCCTTGCAGCGCTGGGTGTTTTGGCGGCCCTCGGGCAAGCCCCGATAGACTTGTGGTGGATGACCTTGCTGGCGCTCTTATTGGGGTTTGCGCTGATACCATGCACTGGATCGGCACGCGCATTCTGGCATGGCTGGGCCTTGGGCGTTGGCTATTTCGCGGTTTCGCTGCGCTGGATCGTGTCTCCGTTCTTGGTGCATATCGAAAAAGATGGCTGGATGGCCCCCTTTGCCCTGATCCTGATGGCGGGTGGTTTCGCGCTGTTTTGGGGGGCTGCTGCAGTGGCCACACAACGGCTGACACGCTGGCATTGGCTGGGATTGCCGCTTGCGCTGACATTGGCCGAGGCGCTGCGCGCACTCATCCTGACCGGTTTTCCCTGGGCTTTGTTGGGGCACGCGTTGGTGCCAACGCCCTATGCCCAACTGGCGGCATACGGGGGGCCTTTCTTGCTAACGGTTCTGCTCGCAGGCGTGGCTGCGGCCATCGCGACCCGCAGGTTACTGATCGCGGGGCCAGCCGTGGTGGTCACCGTGGCAGCCTGGCCCTTGCTTATGTTGCCTGCCGCCCCAGATGTCGCAGAAGACGCTCCGACCGTCCGCCTGATCCAACCGAACGCTCCGCAAGAACAGAAGTGGGACCCGGTCATGAGCCAGGTCTTCTTCGAGAGGATGCTGGACTACACGCATGCAGACGCGGCCCCAGACCTTGTGGTTTGGCCCGAAAGCGCCATCGCAATGTTGCTCAATTATGCGGATGATACGTTAGAACAGATGTCAGAAGCTGCACGCGGTTCGCCCGTGATCGTTGGGGTCAACCGCGAGGAAAATGGTCTGTACTACAACAGCTTTGTGCATCTGGAACGGGGCGGGCAGATCGCGGGCTTTTACGACAAACAGCACCTTGTTCCCTTTGGAGAGTACATTCCAGGGGGTGATCTGTTGCATCAGGTGGGGATCCGCGGCTTTGGATCATCCTATGGGGGCGGATTTACCGCAGGATCAGGGCAGCGCACGCTGAACATTCCGGGGATCGGAGCGATCCGACCTCTGATTTGCTACGAAGGCATTTTCGCAGAAGAGGTCGGGGGAACCGATGTGCGCCCCGCCGCGATGATCCTGATCACCAATGATGCGTGGTTCGGAAAGGATGCAGGGCCGTTCCAGCACTTGGCGCAGGCCCGTCTGCGGGCGATTGAGCAGGGTCTGCCGATGGTCCGGGTTGCCAATACCGGGGTCAGCGCAATGATTGATGCGCAAGGCCGGATTCGCGGAAAGATCGCTTTGAACACAGCAGGCTATCTGGATGTGGCATTGCCCCCGGCTGCGCCACCAACGGTCTATAGCCGCTTTGGGGATTGGCCGCTTCTGGCGTTGCTTATCTTGGCAATGACCGTTCTGACATGGCGCACACGCCAGATTAAGGTTGACCCTGTACAGACAGGCGCATAGGCGTTTCCGGTAGCAGTCACAACGGCTTCCTGACGTGACTGGATCATTCTATCGGAGCATTTTCATGATCAGACAAGACTATATTTTCACTTCGGAATCTGTGTCCGAAGGCCACCCCGACAAGGTGTGTGACCGTATTTCGGATGCGGTCCTTGATGCGTTTTTGGCGGAAGAGCCGGAAGCCCGCGTCGCGTGTGAGACGTTTGCGACCACCAACCGGGTTGTCATCGGCGGGGAAGTTGGCCTGTCTGATCAATCCAAACTGGCCAGTTACATGGGTCAGGTCGAAGATATCGCGCGGGCCGCGATCAAAGACATCGGCTATGAGCAAGACAAGTTTCACCATGCGACCTGCAAGGTGACCAACCTGCTGCACGAGCAATCCGCGCATATCGCGCAGGGTGTCGACGCGGCAGAAGACAAGGACGAAGGGGCAGGCGACCAAGGCATCATGTTTGGCTACGCCACCAATGAAACTGATGCGTTGATGCCGGCGCCGATCCAATATTCTCACGCGGTGTTGCGCCGTTTGGCCGAGGTCCGCAAAGACGGGACAGAGCCGACACTGCGGCCAGACGCGAAAAGCCAGATTTCGCTGCGCTACGTCAACGGCAAGCCAGTGGAAGTCACATCCATAGTCTTGTCCACGCAGCACGCGCTTGAGACACAAACCAGCGCGGACATCCGGGCCATCGTCGAGCCTTACATCCGCGAAGTTCTGCCCGATGGCTTTATCACACCAAAGACAGAATGGTGGGTAAATCCGACGGGTGTGTTTGTGATCGGCGGACCTGACGGGGACGCTGGTCTGACGGGGCGCAAGATCATCGTGGATACCTACGGGGGTGCGGCCCCACATGGGGGCGGCGCGTTCTCGGGGAAAGACCCGACAAAAGTAGACCGGTCAGCGGCCTATGCGGCGCGCTATCTTGCGAAAAACATCGTGGCATCCGGCATGGCCGAAAAGTGCACCCTTCAACTGTCTTACGCCATCGGCGTGGCCAAACCGCTGTCGATCTATGCGGACACACACGGCACAAGTGAGGTGGACCCGGCAGCAATTGAACGCGCAATCGGGCAGGTGATGGATCTGACACCAAGTGGCATTCGCCAACATTTAGGCCTCAATCGCCCAATTTATGCCAGAACGGCTGCCTACGGTCACTTTGGTCGCGCGCCAGAGGCTGATGGCGGATTTTCGTGGGAACGCACGGATCTGGTTGAGGCATTGAAGGCAGCGGTTTGAAGCAACCACGAATGGATCATACATGCTGCGCTTCATGTTTGGGATTTGCGGGCTCTTAAGCTGCGTTGCAACCTCGGTTGTCGGTCAACAGACCAGCGTCTTGGACAAGCAGTCTGGCCGGTTCTTTGTGACGGGCACGGACCTATATTTTGATTCAGATATCACTGGGTCCGATTTGCCTGCTGAAATCGATGTGTCAGATTTTGATCGTCTGCAGGATTTACTGCGGGAAAACCCAAAAGTGAAAACGTTGGTCCTGAATAGCAGCGGCGGGTCGCTATGGGCCGCCGATGAGATGGGACGGGTTGTTTTGGACTATGGGCTGGATACCCATGTCGAGGGAGAATGCAGCAGTGCCTGCGTGACGGTTTTCCTCAGCGGGACATCTCGTACGATGGCGCGAGGCTCAAAAATTGGATTTCATCAGAACTCTTGGTCGGAAGACAGCATGCGCGACTACTTTAAGTCGTGGTTCGGTCATGAGGATGGGTGGGCAAACCCCTTCGATTTTGCCTCTTGGGTGTATGGCTACACGCAAACGCAGGCTTACGATCATCTGACGTATATGGTGGAAAGGGGCGTAGACGCAGAATTTGCCATTCGGTCTGAACGTCCGGTGTCCGATTTCTGGTACCCCAGTCGTGCAGAACTGACTGCAGCTGGAGTGTTGCGAGGCGAGTAGCTGATCCGGACCCTCTTGGATCGGGCATTCAATCACGCGCTGAATTGCGCTTTGTCCGTGTCGTTGCTACATGCGCGATCATGACCCAGGACAGACATCCCTCCGGCGCACCGTGGCGCAACTTTTATGGTCGCTTCAAGGGCAAGACGATGCGCGACAGTCAGCATCGCTATCTCGCAGAAGACCTTGCAGCGCTTTCACCCGGTGCTGTGGATTGGGATGTTAATCCTGACCGGACCCCGCTGGACGTGGGTCAGCTTTTTGATGGCAAAGAGGTATGGCTGGAAATTGGATTTGGCGGAGGCGAGCATTTCGTGCACATGGCTGCGGCAAATCCGCAGATCGGGTTGATCGGCTGCGAGCCCTATATCAACGGGGTGGCCATGCTTTTGGGCAAGATCCGCAAAGCGGACGTCAGCAACATTGCTGTGCATCCGGGTGACGCCCGCGACTTGTTTGATGTGCTGCCACCCCAGACGCTTTCGAAGGTCTTTCTGAATTACCCCGACCCTTGGCCAAAGAAGCGGCACCACCGTCGACGTTTTGTGACCCCTGATCATTTGATCCCTTTGCACCGGGTGATGAAACCCGGTGCAGAATTGCGCGTGGCGACCGATATCAAAGACTATGTGCGCCAGACGCTTGAAGAAGTCCCAAAGGCCGGATTCACTTGGATGGCAGAGCAGGCCACCGATTGGCGGTCGCCCTGGAGTGACTGGTTGTCGACGCGGTATGAGCAAAAGGCGCTGCGCGAGGGGCGTACCCCACATTACCTGACGTTCCGACGCGATGCAGAACCCGAAGAGGCCGGACAAATTTTCTAGAAAATTTGCGCGGGTGGCTGGCGTATTGCCCAACGACATGACCTGCCTGCGCGCAGATGTCGGAGCCTCCGGCGGCCATATTTTGGATCAAAGAAACACGGGTCATGGACGCCCCGGCGCGGCTACGCTAGACGAGGCCACAAGTTGAAGTGGAGCTTTCCTTATGTCCGGCCATGGCACCCCGATCCCGATGACGTCGCGCCCCTGTGGGCCCCTGAAGGGTGAGGCCCATGTTCCTGGTGACAAGTCAATCTCGCACCGATCCTTGATCCTTGGCGCGATGGCTGTCGGCGAAACCAAGATCACCGGTCTTTTGGAGGGTGAAGATGTCCTCGATACCGCTGCTGCGATGCGGGCCTTCGGCGCTGAGGTTGTCAATCATGGCGGCGGTGAATGGTCCGTGCATGGCGTCGGTGTTGGTGGCTTCTCGGAGCCGGATCAGGTGGTTGACTGTGGCAATTCCGGGACCGGCGTTCGTTTGATCATGGGAGCGATGGCCACCACACCGATCACTGTAACGTTTACAGGTGACGCGTCGTTGAACAGCCGTCCGATGGGTCGCGTGACCGACCCGCTGGCTTTGTTTGGCACGCAGACCGTTGGTCGAGAGGGGGGGCGCTTGCCAATGACGCTTGTGGGCGCGGCGAACCCCGTTCCTGCGCATTACACCGTCCCTGTTCCATCCGCCCAGGTGAAGTCGGCCGTTCTTCTGGCTGGTCTGAATGCGCCGGGCGAGACCGTGGTGGTCGAGAAAGAAGCCACCCGTGATCATACCGAACGGATGTTGCAAGGCTTTGGGGCGACGCTGACAATTGATCAGACGGACGAAGGTCGCGTCATTACCCTGACTGGTCAGCCGGAATTGCGTCCGCAAACGATCATCGTGCCGCGTGATCCGTCGTCTGCTGCTTTCCCTGTCTGTGCCGCGATCATCACGCCCGGATCTGACGTTCTGGTGCCCAACATCGGATTGAACCCAACCCGTGCCGGTCTGTTTGCCACCTTGCAAGACATGGGCGCAGACCTGACCTATGAAAATCAGCGTGAAGAAGGCGGCGAGCCTGTCGCGGATTTACGCGCCAGATTTTCCCCGAACCTGAAGGGCATCGCGGTGCCGCCCGCCCGTGCTGCAAGCATGATTGACGAATATCCTGTTTTGTCCGTTGTCGCATCCTTCGCTAAAGGCGTCACGGACATGCAGGGCGTCAAGGAATTGCGGGTCAAGGAAAGCGACCGGATTGATGCGATGGCCAAGGGCCTGCGTGCGGCCGGTGTCGCAGTAGACGAGGGCCCGGATTGGTGGACCGTCACTGGGCTGGGCCACGGCAAAGTTCCCGGCGGGGTCACCGTTGCGAGTGTGCTGGATCACCGAATTGCGATGGCGTTCATGGTCATGGGTATGGCCACGCAAAAGCCAATGACCGTCGATGACGGATCTCCGATTGCGACGTCGTTCCCGATATTCGAGTCGCTTATGGGTGGGCTTGGTGCGCAGCTGGTGCGTGCGAATACAGCCTAAATTTTCACAAAATGGCCTAAAAAACGCGCAAACCTCCGGCTGAACTTCGCAAATTTGTTGCTAATTTTGACGTAAGGTCAGGGTGCCATCCTGTGGCCTGATTTTCGCCAGAAATGCGATACTTCCTCGTACCTCAATATTTTAGAGCAAAATTTGCAGGTCAATATCGCCTGTCCCTGAAAAGATACGTGTGAGGTAAATTAATGTTTGATGGTGAATCAACTCCGCAGAAGACATTGGCGTTTGATGTGGCGACCGCGGCAATCAAAGGCAAAAGAGATTATCAAGAAGATTCAATGATCGCGAGTTTCCCGGTCGGCCAGGGGGCGGGCTTTGCAATCGTGGCAGACGGTATTGGCGGCCATGTCGCTGGACATATCGCCAGCGCATTGGTGACAACCGAGGTCTTCACCCATCTGAAAATGCAAGAAGCCCTTCTGACAAGCGGTGCATTGGATGTCCCTTTTGCGCTGCGTCAAGCTGCCGAGCAGGCCAATCAGAAATTGGCCGCCCATATCAAAAAGAACGATGACACCAAGGGGATGGGCACGACGCTGCTTGTGCCGGTCGTTCGCGGGGACCGGCTATCGTGGATTTCGATTGGCGACTCGCCTCTTTATTTGTTCCGCGATGGGGCACTGCGCCTTCTGAACAAAGACCATTCGATGGCCCCGCAGATCGACATGATGGTAAAGGCTGGGTCCATGACTGCAGAAAACGGAAAGGATCATCCTGACCGCAATACGCTGACCTCGGTCGTCAGTGGAGAGGGTATTCCAGAGATCGATTGTCCTTCTACGCCGATCTTGCTGAAGGATGGTGATATTCTGATCGCATCGAGTGATGGATTACAGTCGCTTCCCAACGCCACGATTGCTGGAACCCTGATGCAAGGCAAAACCGGGAGCAGCATTGATATCGTGAAAGCATTTCTCAAAGCGATTGAGGTTCAGGACAAGGCGGATCAGGACAACACGGCCTTTGTCGTCATGATGGCGCATGAAGAGGCCAAAGTCGCAGAAGTCATGGATCTGGATGCAATGCCAGTTTTGGCGCAGGTCAGTGACGCCGAAGAACCGGTTGCTGCTGCGCCAGAACCAGAAACTCCTACGGAGTCCGTCCCGAACGAAGCCAAGGCCTACTATTATCGCGGTCAGAAATACTATCGCGACTAGCATCCCGCGATAGCCTTTCGTCCTGAAACGTGCGACCTCTCCTGTCCAAAGGCTGGGTCGCGGACGGAGGATAACGTGTCATTTATAGTTGCCATTGATGGGCCAGCGGCCGCTGGCAAAGGGACAATATCCAAGGCAGTTGCAGCGCATTTTGGGTTTGCCCATTTGGACACAGGACTGTTGTATCGCGCTGTTGGGGCGAAAACCTTGCTTGGTCAGGATGCCGTTTTTGCAGCCCGGGCCCTTGATCCCGTTGATCTGGAAGATGACACCTTGCGGACGCCCGAAGTGGCACAAGCAGCCAGTCAGGTCGCCGTTGTTCCCGCGGTGCGTCAGGCTTTGGTGGATTTCCAGCGTAGCTTTGCTGCGCGTGATGGCGGTGCCGTTTTGGATGGGCGCGACATTGGAACGGTGATTTGTCCGGATGCGGACGCAAAGCTTTTTGTGACGGCTTCTGCAGCATGTCGGGCTGATCGGCGGTATCAGGAATTGGCAGGAAAAGGGCTTGCGATCAGTCCTGAACAAGTGCTTGCGGACGTGGTCGCACGCGATAAGCGTGATAGCGAACGGGCCACAGCGCCCTTGATGTCGGCGGACGATGCGATTGTGATTGATACCTCTGATTTGTCGATCGCGCAGGCCGTCGCCACAGCAATTGCTGCAGTTAAAGCAAAACGCCAACCGTAGATCGTAACGATTATCACAGCCCTTTGTTTCGCCAGCGAGCCATTGTCTAGGCTAGCGTTCGGACAACCAAAGGAGTTGCCCCATGTTTCGTGCCCTGATTTTTGCCGCCGCCATTGCCGCTCAGCCACTGTCGGCCCAGGACGCAGAGCCGCATATGACGATGGATCGCATGGCCGAGATTGTGCAGGCCTTGGATGAAGACGCCCAGATCAACGGCAATGGGTTCGAATTCATTATCGACGATGTTCCTGTTCTGATTGTCGCGGATGTTCGTGCGAACAGAATGCGGGCGATGGTGCCAATTGCGTCTACTGACAGCCTGACACCGGAAGAGTTGCTGCGGGCCATGCAGGCGAATTTCGATAGTGCGCTTGATGCCCGTTACGCGATTGCACGGGGTCGTTTATGGGGCGTGTTCATCCATCCCTTGAAAGAGCTGGAGCGTGATCAGCTGATTTCCGGCATCGCCCAGACCGTCAATGTCGCGCAGACCTATGGCGGTTTGTACACCTCTGGCGCTGCACAGTTTGGGGCTGGCGACAGTTCTGGCTTGCAAGCACAGCTTCTCGAACGCCTGCTCGACAAGGGAGAGGACATCTGATGTGTACCGGTTTATCGCTCAGTGATCTGACCCCGTTCCGATCCACCACGCCACCAGAACCGCAAATGCAGCCACGCCGTGAATGGCAAGATCGCCCAGAGCGTGATGCCAGCCAGATGATCAGAGAGGCTGCCAGCCGGGTTCATTTCGGCGATCATTTTTAGGCGCGCTGTATCCAGAAGACCATCAATCACCCATTGTTGGGGCAAATCGGGAAAGATCAGGCGATAAAAGCTGTAAAAGACCTGTGGCGAAGTTGAATACAGCACTGCGAACATAAGCAAACCGACCGCGACGTCGATCAACGCCCAAGCGGTGCTGGTCGCCTGACGCTTCCAGTTCAGAATGATCCGGGTCTTTCGGGCCATCACAAGGAAGAACCCCGCGATACCACATGCACTGATAGCAGCGACGCCTGCACGCCCGGACCAGCCCAGCGTCCAATAGCTGTCTTGTGGATATCCCGCCTGCATCTGTGGCCAAATTCCAGCAGTTGCCAACCCAACCGCAATCATACTGGCAAGCGCACCAATCAGCGTGATCTGCACCGTGTCAGACCGATCCCTGCTCATCGCCCAAAACCCTAAGACCCACACAATTGCTATGGCCGCGGAAACAGCAGTCACGACAGGGCGCAGCCTGATCTGTGCAATTTGAACAATACAGTCACGCGCTTCCTTCCAGTTTTGAGGCTTTGTTTACACCCACCTTATACCTAATCGATGCAGTGAATCAGAAAAGGATGATGTCGTGACATCAACGGAAAATGGTAAGTGGTGGTTTCGCGGCCTGTGTTTCGCGTCTGTGTTTTTAGTGGCCGGTTGTATGGGCGGCGGGTCTGGCGGTTCCGACGTGGAAGAAGGACCAGAACAGATCATCGATCCGGGTGACGAGGAAGAAAATCCAGTCGTTCCGGATGAGGAAGAAGACCCCATCGACATCATCGCCGATATTGTGACGGATGTCGTGACGACCAGCGTGTCGGTCACAACAATCACCTCTACCGGCGGGTCCTGATCTCAATTCAGGCCGGAACATAAGATAACAGTCGCCAGTGTCTTGTTACTGGCGGCCACTCAGTCGTTTTGCTGACACAAGGCTCAAGTGATGAACATTTGTGCGGACTTCCCCCGGCACTTGCCTATTGGGGTCTGCAATCAGCGGTTCTTTGCGCTTGTGGTCCGCTGATGCTGTTCGGTTTGACGTGTCCTTGCGATGCACCCTAGGGTTTAATCTTCTGAAGACACATCAATCGACTGGATAAATCACATGAGAACGCTCTGCATCGTAATGATCCTTGGCCTCGCGGCCTGCTCTTCGTCAAGTTCCACGACGACAAAGGCACCACTCAGCCAAGCGGCCCTTGAGGCGCTGAACTAGCGGCAAGTCGGCGTTGCTTAGGGGGATTCCTCTATCTGGCAACGGGGCGCTTGAACTTTGGGCGTTACCACCTTATACGCCGCCCTGTCGAAGCGTCGAGACAGGCGCGGGCATGAGACTTCGAGCAGGGTTGGGCATGTACCAACCCTGTCTCTTTATGTTCGCATCGTAGCTTTGGCCAACCTGAAACCCAAAAGACCGGCGGAGACAACCGCACGGCCCGTATAAAACCAAACGTTAGGAAAACGACGCCACATGGCTAACACTATGGAAGAGTTTGAAGCACTCTTAAACGAAAGCTTCGAAATGGACACACCCTCTGAGGGGTCCGTTGTCAAAGGCAAGGTCATCGCAATCGAAGCGGGCCAAGCCATCATCGATGTCGGCTACAAGATGGAAGGCCGCGTTGATATCAAAGAATTCGCAAATCCCGGTGAAGAAGCGGAATTGGCCCCAGGTGACACTGTTGAAGTGTTCCTGCGTCAGGTCGAAAACGCCCGCGGTGAAGCTGTTATCTCGCGCGAGATGGCCCGCCGCGAAGAAGCCTGGGATCGTCTGGAAAAAGCCTATGCTGACGAAGAGCGCGTCGATGGCGCAATCTTTGGCCGCGTCAAAGGTGGCTTCACTGTAGACTTGGGCGGCGCGGTTGCGTTCCTTCCCGGCTCTCAGGTTGACGTCCGCCCCGTGCGTGACGCTGGCCCATTGATGGGTCTCAAGCAGCCGTTCCAGATCCTGAAAATGGACCGTCGCCGTGGCAACATCGTTGTGTCCCGTCGTGCGATTCTCGAAGAATCACGTGCTGAACAGCGTGCTGAAGTCATCGGCAACCTGACCGAAGGCCAGGAAGTTGACGGCGTGGTTAAGAACATCACCGAATACGGTGCGTTTGTTGACCTCGGCGGTGTTGACGGTCTGTTGCACGTCACAGACATGGCATGGCGCCGTGTGAACCACCCATCCGAGATCCTCGCCATCGGCGAGACGATCAAGGTGCAGGTGATCAAGATCAACAAAGAAACCCACCGTATCAGCCTTGGCATGAAGCAGCTGCAGGCCGATCCTTGGGATGCCGTTGAAGCCAAGTACACACTTGATTCCAACCACACCGGCCGCGTGACCAACATCACCGACTACGGTGCATTTGTTGAGCTGGAGCCGGGCGTTGAAGGTCTGGTGCACGTTTCCGAAATGTCTTGGACAAAGAAGAACGTCCACCCGGGCAAGATCGTGTCGACGTCGCAAGAAGTCGAAGTCATGGTTCTGGAAATCGACAGCGCCAAGCGCCGCGTTTC
>CALILP010000201.1 GCA_938016515.1 uncultured Paracoccaceae bacterium | reverse complement strand
TGCGCGGCAGCGTGGCATGGGTTTCCAAAAGCAAATCAGCCTGCTTCACCCCTTCCGCAATCGCAAAAGCCGTGGGCATCCGGAACGGATCAAACGCGTGGATATTCCGACCCGTCGGCATGATCTCAGGCGACCGGATCAAATCGCCACCCGGCACAGGCGCAATAAAGTGACCGGACAAGGCCCGCATCAGCGCGGGCAATTCGTGGTCTTCCGCCATCAAGGCTGCGGCCTCTCGTGCGGCCCCTGTATCGCCCATCAAACGCACCATATCGGCCCGTGCTGCGGCAGACATCGGCTGGCCCACAATATGCAGCCCTTCAGGGATCAAGGACCCTTCCGTTTCCAGCACCTTGAGCCACAGCCCGTCCAGATCGCGTGCATTCAGATCAACCGCATTCGCCTGATCCCGGATCAATTTCTCAAGGTCCGCCCGCGCATCATCGCTCGGGTCCATCCCCCGCCAGCGCGTCAGGCTTTCCTTGAGTTCGACGAACCCTTTATAAAGCCCCGCTTGCGCCAAAGGCGGCGTCAGATGTGTAATCGTGATCGCATTCGCGCGGCGCTTCGCCAGTGTCGCTTCGGACGGGTTGTTCGCAGCATAGAGATACACATTGGGCAGCTCACCAATGAGCCGATCCGGCCAATCAGCACCACTCAGGCCCGCTTGCTTGCCGGGCATAAATTCCAACGCGCCATGCATCCCAAAATGCAACAAAACATCGGCGGCAAAAGTATTCCGCAACCACGCATAGAACTGCACAAAGGCGTGGGTCGGCGCAAAGCCACGTTCAAAGAGCAGGCGCATTGGGTCGCCTTCATAGCCAAAGGCAGGCTGGACGCCGACAAAAACGTTGCCAAACTGATGGCCCAGCACGAACACACCGCGTCCATCAGACTGATGCTTGCCGGGGGCTGGGCCCCACACGGCTTCAACCTCGGCCAGATGGGTCGTCTCACGCACCATCGTGTCCGCATCCACGTGGGCGGCAACATTAGCCTCTTGACCGTATTGTGCGGCATTGCCGTTCAGGATCGTCGCCCGAAGATCGTCAACCGTCGCAGGAACATCCAGCGCATAACCATCCTGTTTCATCTGGGTCAACGTATTGAAAAGGCTCTCAAAGACACTGAGATAGGCAGCGGTCCCAACGGCCCCGGCATTCGGCGGGAAGCCGAACAGAACGATGCCCACTTTCTTCTGTGCATTCCGCTTGCGGCGCAGGACGGCAAGGCGTCTGGTCTTCTCTGTCAGGCTGGCAATCCGTTCGTCACAGGGTGCCATCGCCTTACAATCGGACGTCGCGTGATCCACATCATGACGGCCCGCGAAAACGGTCGGGTTCGTGGCCCCGTCAATCTCTGGCAAGGCCACAAGCATTGTCGTCTCGATGGGGCCAAGGCCCTGAGGGCTGGCCTCCCACTGCTCCAACGTTTGGAATTCCAGCGGTTGGGCGGCGATGTAAGGTACATCCAGCTTTTGCAGCAGCGCCACAGCGGCATCGCTGTCGTTATAAGCGGGCCCGCCAACAAGCGAGAAACCGGTCAGCGAAACAAGCGCGTCAACCGCACCGGTCATGTAGGTTTCAATGGCAGGCGTCCCATCAAGGCCACCTGCAAAGGCAGGAATGACCCGCATGCCCTGCGCCTCAAACGAGCGGATCACCGCGTCGTAATGCGCAGTATCCGACGACAGAATGTAGGACCGCATCATCAAAATGCCGATGGTCGCGACGGGCTGCTGAGGGCCGGGTAACGCGGCGATGTCGGTGGTAATGTGGTGGTCAGGCAGGTCGGGATGGTAAAGGCCCACTTCGGGGTAATCAACCGGGGCTGCGGCCTCAGCGATCTGCCAGTCGGGGCGGTCGGCGTAGCGGTTGATCAGGAAACGGATCAGGCCTTCGACGTTGTCGTCAGACCCGCCCAGCCAATATTGCATCGACAGGAACCAGGCTCGCAGGTCCTGTGCTTTGCCGGGGATCAGGCGCAAGATCTTGGGCAGGCGGCGCAGCACTTTCATTTGCTTGGCACCTGAACTTGCGTTGGCCTTGCCGGTCCCGCGCAGTTTCTTCAGCAAAGCCATCGCGCCACTGGCCGGTTTGGCCATGTCGAGATCACCCATACGGGTCAGCTTTACCACGTCGCTGTCAGCGATCATGGCAACCATCGCATCACAATCGTCACGGCGGGCCTGCAGGTCGGGCATCACGGCACGCACGTGTTCTTCGAGGAACAGCATGTTGGCGATGATGATATCGGCACTGGCAATCGCGGCTTTGGCATCTTGCAAGGCGCGCGGGCACTCCGACCATTCGGCGGCGGCATGAACAGCGACGTCCAGACCGGGGAAATCGGCCTGCAATTGCGGGGCCACACGACACGCCGGGCCAGCCGCGTGGCTGTCCAGCGTGACGATCACCACGCGGTAAGGTTTATGCATCATCTCATCGCGCATAATGGGCCTTTGCCTCATACAGCGTGTCGAGAGAGATTTCAGCAAGGCCACGTTCAGCCGCAAAAGCCTCTGTGTTCCGGCGGGCCTTACCACGCACAAAGAACGGGATTTTCTTCAACTCTTTTTCGGCATCCGTGAGCCAGACAACATTATCGAGAGAAGGCGCAACCTCCTCCTTCATTTCGCCAGAACAACTCACCTCTTCGGCTGGCTTCGGGCTGTGACCCCCGTGATGAGACGGACCAGCTGCATCGTGGAATTCAAAGTCGTCCCGGAACATCGTCAGCAGATGTTCCTCAAGCCCCATCACAAGCGGGTGGATCAGCGTGTCAAAGATGACGTTGGCACCTTCAAACCCAACCTGCGGCGAGTACCGGGCAGGAAAATCTTGCACATGCACAGGGGCGGAAATCACAGCACAGGGGATGCCAAGGCGTTTGCCGATATGGCGCTCCATCTGCGTGCCAAGGATCATTTCGGGGGCCGCTTGCTGGATCGCATCTTCGACCGCGAGGTAGTCGTCAGTGATCAGGGCTTCTAACCCATAGTCCTTGGCCAGCGCCCGAATAGGCCGCGCCATTTCGCGGTTGTAGCAGCCAATTCCCACCACCTCGAAACCCATCTCATCACGGGCGATGCGTGCGTGTGCTGCAACATGGGTGCCATCGCCGAAGATAAAGACGCGCTTGCCAGTGAGATAGGTACTGTCGACGGATTTGGACCACCACGGCATGCGCAGGCGGGACTCATCAGGTTTACAAGGCAGGCCGGTGATCTGGGCCACCTCTGCGATGAAATCGCGGGTCGCGCCGACACCGATAGGAACCACCTTGGTGAAGGGCTGGTTGTGCGTCTTCTCCAACCACCGGCAGGCCGCCTCCCCGGTTTCCGGGGTCAGCAGAACGTTAAAGTGCGCTGCCGGGATATTGGCGATGTCCGTTGGGGTGGCGTCAAAAGGGGCCACGACGTTGATGGAGATGCCGAGGTCTTCGAGGAGGCCTGTGATTTCTTCGATATTGTCGCGGGCGCGGAACCCCAAAGCTGTTGGGCCGAGGATGTTGCAGGTGACGTGTTTCGTCCGCTCTTGCGCTTTCGCGAGGGTGCGCACGATTTGATAGAAGGTCTCGTCCGCCCCGAAGTTTTCTTTGCGCGAGTAGCTGGGCAGTTCCAGTGGGATCACCGGGATGTCGAGGCCCATAGTTTCCGCAAGGCCCGCCGGGTCATCTTGAATGAGTTCTGCCGTGCAGGAGGCCCCGACGATGATCGCTTCGGGGTTGAACCGCTCGACCGCGTCTTGGGCGGCCGACTTGAACAGCGACGCTGTGTCAGAGCCGAGGTCGCGGGCCTGAAACGTCGTATAAGTCACAGGCGGGCGGTGATTGCGCCGCTCGATCATGGTAAACAGCAGGTCCGCGTAGGTGTCACCCTGCGGGGCATGCAGGACGTAGTGCAGGCCCTTCATGGCAGTGGCGACGCGCATGGCACCAACGTGGGTAGGGCCCTCGTATGTCCAGACGGTGAGCTTCATGGCTGACCGCCGGGGGCTGTCTGCCCCCGGACCCCCGAGAGGTGTTTTGGCAAAATGAAGAGGGATTGCACCGTCATTCTGCAGCCTCCAGCTGGAGCGCCTGTTTGCGCCGCAGCGGGCGCGAGAAGAGGCCTGCGAGGTCACCTGCCTGTTCGTAGAAGTGGACCGGAGTGAAAACGAGTTCGATGGCCCATTTGGTGGACAGGCCTTCTGCCTCCAAGGGGTTCGCGAGGCCGAGGCCGCAGACCGTCAGGTCAGGGCGTGCGGCGCGGGCGCGGGCAAGCTGCTTGTCAACGTCTTGGCCTTCAGAGATCTGCGGGCCGGCTGGCAGCAGGTCGAGGTCCGGGCCATGCAAGGCGTCATGGATGTAAGGCGAGCCGACTTCGATAGCGGTCATGCCGCATTCGCGGGTCAGGAAGCGCGCGAGGGGGATTTCAAGCTGGCTGTCGGGGAAGAAGAAGACCGACTTACCGTTGAGCGCTTCTGCCGCCTGCGCGATGGCCTTGCGGGCGCGGGCGCGAGGGGCTGTCGTGACTTGTTCAAACACCTCTTCCGAGACGCCAAATTCATGCGCAATGGTGCGCAGCCATGCTGTCGTGCCTTCATCACCGAACGGGAACGGGGCTGCGAGGTGGCGCGCACCGCGCCGTTCGAGTTCTGCGTGGGTGTCACCAAGGAATGGCTGTGTCAGCGCGAAGACAGTGTTCGGCCCGACGGCTGTTGTATCGTCGATGCGGCGGGCAGGCAGCAGGCGGATGTTGTCGATGCCCATCTTTGTAAGCAGGTCGATCATCTGATCTTCGACCACGTCAGGCAGAGCGCCGACGAGAAGAAGTTCGCGCGCTGTGGTGTCCTTCAACACAGGCACCATCGAGGCGAGGCAGGCGTCTTCGCCTTGGGTGAACGTCGTCTCAATCCCAGAGCCAGAGTAGTTCAGCACCCGGACGTGGGGCGCGTGGACCTGCGTCAGACGTTCGGCGGCGCGGGCGAGGTCGATCTTGATGACCTCGGACGGGCAAGAGCCCACGAGGAACAATTGCCGGATATCCGGGCGACGCTCCAGCAGGCGCGCGACTTCACGGTCCAATTCTTGGTGTGCATCGGCCATGCCCGCCAGATCGGTTTCTTCAAGAATCGCTGTCCCGAATCGCGGCTCGGCAAAGATCATCACACCAGCCGCCGATTGCAGCAGGTGCGCGCAGGTCCGCGAGCCGACCACGAGGAAGAATGCGTCCTGCATTTTGCGGTGCAACCAGATGATTCCGGTGAGGCCGCAAAAGACTTCGCGCTGGCCGCGTTCTTTGAGAACAGGGGCTGTCCGGCAACCGCCGTTTGTGGGGGGTAAAGGCAGGTTCATGCGGGCACCTGTGCACCAAGGCGGGCCTGCCGCAATTTCCAGACAAACTGGCCTGCGTTGACGACATAAGTCGCGTAGGCTGCGAGGGCGATCAACATCAGCGTCTGAGGCATGTAGTCCCCAGACATCAGGGCGAAAACATACAATAAATGCAATGCGATAACCGCAAAGCTAAAGACGTCTTCCCAGAAGAATGCAGGGGCGAAAAGGTACTGCCCAAACACGACTTTCTCCCAGATCGCGCCGGTCACCATGATCACGAGCAAAATGGCCGTTTTGGCGATGATCGAAAGGGTCGCAACCTCATAGCCGGTACCGGTGGCAAGGTAACGCAAAACCAGCCCCAAAGAGATCAAGAAAACGACGAATTGGACAGGGGCCAACACGCCTTGCACAAGCGTCCAGCGGGTGGCGTCGCGCCGCGCCCTTTGGGCCGGCGTATAAAGCACAGCAGCAGCGGGTTGCGCTGCCTGCGTCGGACGCGTCTGACCGAGGCTTTGGGTGGCCATGTAAGATTTCCCTGACAGTGTCTTGTGTCAGACTAGGGCGGCATTATGACGAGTGTCAACTTAAACTTACACCTTTACGTTCCAATTGTGTCAGCCTCAGAATGCTGCCAATCAGATAAATTCTTCTTGTTTTACATGGGTGTAATAGAGTAACGCAGATTTGCAGAGTTGAATCTGTCAATTACCTTTGACAACCATGCGGACTAGGCAGACAATGCCTTTAATATAGCTATGCGACGCTTGAATGAGGATTCTCACTCAGAACGGCCCTGCGGGGCGAGGACGCACTTATGATAGAGGACCGGACCTTCGATGCCCGAACCGAGTATTTCTCGGATGCCGAAGGTGTGGACGACGATCAAGTGCGCGCAATCAGTCCACATGCATGTGATCTTGATAACGAGATCTATCAGGCCTTGTTTGATGCAGCGATGAGCCCGGATCAATCTGCCTGCCGCACTGTAATCGCTAAGGCCATTGCGCGTGGCATAGACGAAGCGACGCTCGCCGACACTTATGTCCCTGCCGTATCGCGCCAGATGGGTGATATGTGGTGTGCAGATACGATGGGCTTTGCCGAAGTCACAATCGGTGTCGCGCGCCTGCAAGCTTTGCTGCGCGACTTGGGCCCCGAGTGGCATGCCGATCAAGAGGCGGATGCTCATGCACCGTCAGTCTTGCTGATTACAACACGCGATGCCCAGCACACCTTAGGCTCTGTCATTCTTGCAGGCCAACTGCGGCGTCGTGGCTTTTCCGTACGCATGGCGCTGGACGCCACCTATGACAAATTGGCGCACCTGAGATCCAAAATGCGCTTTGATGCGATATTCATTTCCGCATCACAAAGCGAAAGCCTTGAAAAAATTCGCCAAATGATAGAATTTCTACGCGAGACATCTTCGATGCCCATGCCCATCGCCGTGGGTGGTGGCATACTGGGCGTCTACGATAATATCGCGCCGATCGTTGGTGCCGGTATTGCAACGTCAAACATCGACGAGGCGATAGAGTATTGCGGACTTCTTCAAACGCACAGCATGTGCACGACCAACGAGCCGAAGGCTTAGATGATGGTGGCACAGACACCAAAAGCCGGTCCAAGATGACATCGCGCGGAACAAAATACTGGGACTCTGGTGCGATCCCTTTGATCGCTCCTGAAATCCTTGGGAATATCATCGCAGAGGTTGCAGACCTTGGCATCGTCATTTCAGACGGCGGCCAAGTGTTATCTGTCTTAGTGAACCCACTTTATGATAGTTTTCGCGCACTTGAACGGTGGGAAAGTCGCGATATCCGCAGCGCCCTGACCTCCGAAAGTATTCCAAAGTTTGAAAGCAGACTGGCAGAGTTTCTGGCTGGCAACGCCCAAATTCGCCCGGTTGAGCTAAACCATTCTGACACTGTTGGGTCCTGGGAGTTTCCTGTCCGCTACAGCTTGCATCGCATTGGCCCTGATGGCGCGATCCTGATGCTGGGCCGTGACTTACGCCCTGTCGCTGAGATGCAGCAGCAGCTTGTTAAAGCTCAGGTTGCATTAGAGCAAGATTACGAAGTCCAACGCGAAAACAACACTCGGTTTCGGGTCTTGATGGATGCCACAAGCGAAGCAATGGTGTTTTTGTCCGCAGAGACCGGCCAGATTAGCGAAGCAAATGGTGCGGCCGTTGACCTCCTTGGCAAATCACATGCTGACCTGATGGAGTCCCGTTTCGGCGATATTTTCCAAAACCGCAAAGCCGGCGATTTGATCGGAGACCTGACAACAGAGGCGATTGCCAAAAGCGATACGCCGGTGATGACCACCCTGCGCAATGCCGAAATAGAGCTGGCAATCACACCAACGCTGTTTCGGGCCGCGGGTGAGCGCCTTATTCTTTGCCGGATCGCTCCGCGTGCGCCACAAGACGCCCGTCCGACCGATCTGTCGCAGAACTTGAAGGGGCTTTACCACGCTGCAACCGATGCGATCCTTTTTGCTACCGAAGAAGGCGCGATCCTTTCGGCAAATGACGGGTTCCTGAACCTGATCGATACGGCCCACGACATCAGCGTGCGCGGCGCCAATCTGGCCGACTATTTGCAACGCGGCAGCGTCGATGTGAAAGTCATGATCGAAAATGCGACGCGGTCCGGTCGAATGCGGATGTACGCGACGCGCATCGCAGGGGACTACGGCAGCCCCCGCCCGATCGAAATTTCGGTCACACGACTGGACGCCGGAACCAACAATATCTTCGCGTTCGTGATGCGTGAAAGTGGCAGCAGTGATACGGCACGCGACATCAGCAGCTCGTCGTCCGAAGACACCATGCGCTCCGTCAAAGAGTTGGTGGGCCAGGCCACCCTGAAAGATATCGTTTCCGAAACCACCAATGTGGTCGAGAAAATGTGCATTGAGACAGCTGTGACACTGACAATGAACAATCGCGTCGCCGCCGCCGAGATGCTGGGCCTGTCGCGACAGTCGCTTTACGTGAAGCTGCGCAAGTTCGGCCTACTCGCCCGCGATCCTGGCGCGAACGAATAAGCCATTGGCATAGCTGCTAGTGGTTGCTGTGATCTTCTTCTTTTGCGTCAGCGCTTCCGGTGATCTGTTCTAACGTTTCGACGTTGAACATAACCTCAAGCCGACCAGCGTTCTCAAAGATCAGCGTCGCTGGGATCTCTTCGCCCTCTTCAAACGGATCACCGTCAAGGCCCATGAACATGATGTGCTTGCCGCCGGGCATCATAGAGACTGTCTCACCGGGGCCAATCTCGACTGCATCCACATGAAACATCGTCGCCACATCGTTTTCCACTTTTGTGTCGTGGATCATCACACGCGGAAACGCGGCCTCCACGGCGATAAGACGGTCAGCCGTGTCGCCCATATTCATGATCGACACATACCCTGCACCCGCCATCGCAGTCGCCGGTGTTGTTTTGGCGACGGGCTGATCCACCACAAGGTCGCCGACTTTGTATTCTTGTGCAAACCCAAGCGACGGCGCAATCAGCAAAGTCGCCAGCAAAGAGATGGTGCGCATTAAGAATTTCCCTACCTGATTGATCTGCTTGACCGCTAATCTGTCAGCCGTTCTTATGCAAGGCACGGATCGTCACATCTACGACAGAGGGCCGGACATCTTAAGAACAAATCAATTTTTTTCCCACAAACCAGTTGTCTCGTGACTCTGGAGCCGAATACCTTGAAAGCCGAACGCGACACACCGCTGGCTTTGTTTGCTGCGATGATCACAGATCCGCTGCAGGTTCCTGCTATTTTTGTCAGTGAGGCGGGTAAAGTCAGCTTTCTTAACGATGCATGGGCAAAAAAGTGTGATTTGCACCCCAAGCAAGTCGACGATGTCGCCGCCCTCGTCCACCCCGACGATCGGAACCGGTTCAACGAATTCTTCAACAGTGCTGCGCCGTCTGAAACCTTTCGATTGCTGTCCGGATCTGATCTGTCACAGTTGGTTCTCACCCGATTTGTCGGCAAAGAACGTTGGATTCGCGGCGTTCTGTGCGTCTTGTTTGATCATTCCAGCCACCCTGTGACCAACGACTTTGGGGTCCGCTGGCAGACCGTCTTTGAAGGCACCACACTTGGTGTCTGGGACATCGATTTTGTGACAGGCACGCGATACTTCTCAAAAGGCTGGTCGCAACTGCGCGGTTTCGGGCCTGATAATATGCCCAGCGGCGACCATGATGACTGGTCTAGCCGGATTCACCCAAATGACCTTGAAGGCGTGTTGAAACGCCGCGAAGCGATCCGGTCCTCTGAAACCAGCGAACTGTTCGACGAATACCGCGAACGTCATGCTGATGGCCATTGGATCTGGATCATGAGCAGGGGCACCGTTGTCAGCCGCGATGCGCAAGGCTTGCCGACACGTATCATCGGCACCGACACCAACATCAGTCACCTTAAACTGAACTATGCGCCGGACGAAGACCTCAGCAGTCGTTTGCAACTCACGGTCAGCGCTTCCAACATTGGGGTTTGGGAATACGACGTAGATGCTGGTGAAGTCACCTGGGATCAACGCACCCGCGACCTGTATGGTCTGCACGACGAACAAGCCCGCTGGCCCGGCGCCATATGGGAGACATTTCTTCATCCAGAAGATAAGGGCGAAGTCCTGCGCATTACGACGCGGGCTCTGGAAACCCGCGATGATTACAATCTGCGGTTCCGGATCGTTCAGCCCAATGGTGCTGTCCGGCACCTGCGGTCGCGCGCGACACATGTGACCGACGCGCGGGGCAAGACGACGATCCTGGGTGTGACATGGGACATTACCATGGAGGCAGAGCAAGCCGCGGAAATCGCCGCAGCCTACGATCTGATCCAACAGCGCAATGAGGCCCTTGAAGAGGCTTATGCCGAGATGGAGCATCGCTCCAGCCACGACGCGCTGACCGGGCTGGCCAACAGGCGTGGGCTTGACCAGTTCCAAGAGGCGCTGATCCGAAAGGGCGGGCCTGACGTCAATAACTGCGCTGTCCTGCAAATTGATCTGGATCGGTTCAAATCCATCAACGATACGTTGGGTCACGCCGCAGGTGATATCGTTCTCAAGCGTGTGGCTGACATATTAAGGGACGCAGCACCGCCAAATGCCGTTGTCGCCCGCGTCGGCGGCGATGAATTTGCCGTTGTCATTCCAGATGCGCCCCACAACGCGATGGTTGGTTTTTGGGCCAGCGAATTGATCCGGCAAGCGCAGGAAACGCTTGAATACCAAGGCCATCGCTTTCGGTTCAATATCAGCATCGGCATCGCCACCGGCCCCTACCGTAAAGACACGATTGATACGCTCTTTTCCCGCGCTGACCTGGCTCTATACGAGGCAAAGGGTGCGGGGCGCGGGGTCATGCGCTACTATAATAACTCTCTCAAAATCGCGGCAAAGATCAAACGCCAAAACAGCGACGACATCCTGACCGCATTGGAAGAAAAGCAGTTCTTTTGTTATTATCAGCCGCAATATGATGCGACTGGCAAAACAATCACCGGGATCGAAGCGCTTGTGCGCTGGCAGCACCCGGTGCATGGCGTCCTGACCCCGGATAGGTTTCTCAACCTCGCCGACGAGCTTGGCGTGATCGCTGATATTGACGACCTGGTCCTCAAAGCTGCGTTGCGCGACGCCCGACGCTGGCAGGCCGCAGGCCGCACCATTCCCCGTGTTTTTGTGAACATCTCTGGGCGGCGCCTCTTGGATCCACTGCTTCCAGATCGCATCGCTTTTCTGCGCGGATGTGAGATCCCGCTGGGGTTTGAATTGCTTGAAACGGTGTTTCTGGATCAAACCGACCCAAACCTCGATGGGAACCTGGCCTGTTTGCGCAGCCTCGGTATTGCGATCGACGTTGACGATTTTGGCTCGGGTCACGCGTCTATCCTCAGCTTGCGGGCCCTGCGGCCAGATCGCCTGAAGATCGACAAGGGTCTGGTTCTGCAAACCCCCGAAGATGCGGAACAGCGCGATCTTATCGGTGCGATCATTAAGATCGGCCGCGTCATGGGGATGGCGGTTGTTGCAGAAGGGGTTGAGACACCAGCCCATATCGCCGTCCTGCAAGACCTTGGATGCGACTTTCTGCAAGGCTATGGCCTGTGTCGCCCCATTCCGGCTGATCAAATCTGCGATTTGTTACCACCTGCCTGAACCAAGACCTTGCGGCTTTTGGGATTATGATCATGCTGCCTGCAACACAGGCATCTTAAAGCAAAGGATCATCTCATGGCAAAACTGGCATTCCTGGGTCTGGGGGTAATGGGCGGACCGATGGCTGGCCATTTGGCCTCTGCAGGACACGACGTCACTGTCTATAACCGCACCGCCGCCAAGGCGCGCGCTTGGGTGGAAAAGCATGGTGGCGCGTTTGCAGCAACACCACGCGACGCGGCGGCAGGCGCTGATATGGTGATGGCCTGTGTCGGAAACGACGACGATCTGCGTTCTGTCTGTGTGGGGCCGGACGGTGCGTTTGCCAGCATGGCGGACGGCAGCATTTTCGTTGACCACACGACGGTATCAGACGCCGTCACCCAAGAGCTGTTTGCAGTTGCCGCCGAAAAGGGCATCGGTTTCGTCGACGCGCCGGTGTCTGGCGGCCAGGCGGGCGCCGAAAATGGCCAGTTGTCGATCATGTGCGGGGGCCAGCAGACGCATTATGATGCTGCCGAAAAGATCATCACGACCTACGCAAAACTGTGTCGGCGCATTGGGGACAGCGGTGCGGGACAAATGACCAAGATGTGCAACCAGATTGCCATCGCAGGCCTTGTACAAGGCCTGTCAGAAGCTTTGCATTTCGCCCAAAAGGCGGGCCTTGATGGCGAAGCCGTGGTCGAAGTGATCAGCCAGGGGGCAGCGGGCAGCTGGCAAATGGCGAACCGATACAAGACCATGCTTGCAGATGCGTATGATCATGGGTTTGCCGTGGATTGGATGCGCAAGGATCTGGCGATCTGTTTGAAAACCGCGGACGAGAATGGGGCCAGCTTGCCTGTCACAGCCCTTGTCGATCAATTCTATAAAGATGTGCAAAAGATGGGTGGCAATCGGTGGGACACGTCATCTTTGCTCAAACGCCTTTCGGAAATCGGCTGACCTGCGGTTTCTTTGATCCAATCATATGGCCGCCGGAGGCATCCCAGGCGGCCATATGGCACTGACATTGCGTGACCAAACAATCATGTCGTGCGCGCTTGCGCGCGCCTTTGGATCAAACCGATGGGTCAGGTCACAACGTCAGGTTTGGTGCGTCCCGTCGCCGCTGCAAGCCCGATGATTGCATGGGCTGCAGTGATGATATCAGCCAAAGCGTCCTGCGGATCCTGATCCAGCTTTGCGGGGTCTTGCTCTAAGGCTTCCAGATACAAGCGCAATGTGGCTCCTGTTGTCCCGGTGCCAGACTTGCGCAGCACAAAGCGGCCATCGTCCCCAAACATGACGCGAATGCCTTGATGGTGCGAAACTGACCCGTCAACCGGATCGGTATAGCTGAACTCATCCGCCGCAGAGACCGTCAGGCTGCCGTAACTTTGCCCCACAAGTTCAGAAAGCCTGGCAATCAACCCGTCGAAGGCCACATCGGCCTGTTCTGTCGGTACGGCTTCAAAGTCGTGACGGGAATAGTAATTGCGCCCATAGGTCTGCCAATGATCTTTCAGCAGTTCCGCGACACCCTGCCCTGTCGCCGCAATGATATTCAGCCACATCAAGACGGCCCACAAACCGTCCTTTTCACGGACATGATCCGATCCAGTGCCAAAGCTTTCTTCGCCGCACAGCGCCACTTGTCCGTCATCCATCAGGTTGCCAAAGAACTTCCAGCCAGTCGGGGTCTCAAAGCAGGGCAGGCCCAAAGCCGCTGCCACCCGATCTACTGCCGCGGATGTCGGCATTGACCGCGCCACGCCGCTCAGGCCGCCTTTGTAGCCGGGCGCGTTTTGGGCGTGGGCCGCGATCAGCGCCAGACTGTCCGAGGGGCTGACATAGCATTGATGACCAACGATCATATTGCGGTCCCCGTCCCCGTCAGACGCGGCCCCAAAGTCTGGACCGTCTTGCGCAAACATGACGTCCATCAGCTCGTGTGCCCAGGTGGGGTTTGGGTCGGGGTGCATGCCTCCGAAGTCGGGCAACGGTGTTCCGTGCACGACCGTTCCCGCAGGGGCGCCCAGACGTTTTTCCAATATCTCGGTCGCATAGGGCCCGGTGATCGCGCACATCGCGTCAAACTGCATGGTGAAATTGTCCGCAAACAAGGCCTTGATCGCCCCGAAATCGAACAGCGTTTCCATCAGGTCCGCGTAATCCGCGACCGGATCCACGATCACAACGGCCATGTCGCCAAGTGTCGTGTTCCCGATGGTGTCGATGTCCGGTGCGTCACCTTGCCAGATCTTGTAGCTGTCGATGGTTTTCGTGCCGGCAAAGATTGCGTCAGTCACGCTTTCGGGGGCTGGGCCACCGTTGGGGGTGTTGAATTTGATGCCAAAGTCTTCGTCGATCCCGCCCGGATTATGGCTCGCCGACAAGATGATCCCCCCATCCGTTTGGTTCAGCCGGATCAGGTGTGAGGCCGCTGGCGTTGACAGCAGACCGCCCTGTCCGACGATGGCCTTCGCCGCACCGTTCGCTGCTGCCATGCGCAAGATTGTCCGGACTGCGACATCGTTGTGAAACCTGCCGTCCCCACCGATCACGAGGGTTTTGCCAGCAACGCCACCGATCCCGTCAAAGATCGCTTGCACGAAGTTTTCAAGGTAATGCGGCTCCATGAAGACCCGACACTTTTTGCGCAATCCCGAGGTTCCGGGCTTTTGGCCTGCAATCGGGCTGGTCTTGACGGTTTGAATGGTCATCAATGGGTCCTTTGGAAAATCTTGGTACAGGTACGCGACGTAGACTTTGGGTACCTGACTAGCCCTGTTGTGACCAGCAGGGCAGCAGATCATTTTGTGCAGGTGTGGCGTGATAGATCCCGCGCGCAATCGCCCGCGCAAGGCAGATGGCGGCTGCATGTCCGATCTCTAGCAGTGCGGTGTCATCCACCGGCGCGCAGGCATTGCCTGTTGAAAGCGCAAAGACCAGATCTCCGTCAAAGGGCGTATGGGACGGCACAATCGCCCGCGCCATGCCGTCGTGTGCGGCCACCGCGACGCGCTGGCATTGCGCTTTGGTCAGAGGTGCGTTGGTGGCCACGATTGCGATGGTGGTGTTTGCATGCACGGCCTGCGAACGAGGGCTGGGACCCAACCCGCCCAGATCACTCTGGTCCGACACACCAAGACCGCCAAATTCTGTGCCGACTTCAAAGGGGGCCGCCCAGAAGTGCTGGGTTCCCGGAACCGTCACCGCCCCGATTGGGTTTGCCGCAACCAAAGCGCCAACAACAAAGCCGCTGGGCAAAAGCGCAGAGGCAGACCCAAGCCCACCCTTGTGCATCATCGACAACGCGCCGGTGCCTGCCCCTTGGCTGCCCAGTGCGAAGTCCGGGCCTGCGGCGTCGTAAGCCGCCATTCCCAGCGCTTTGTAGGGGCTTTCAGTCCAGTCTTTCTTGCCGCCATTGATCAGGTCAAACAGAATTGCGCCGGGTACGATCGGCACTTTCTGCGACCCCACCGGGAACCCGCGCCCCGCATTGCGAAGCGCTTGCATGACCCCCGATCCTGCATCCAGGCCAAACCCGGACCCGCCCGACAGAACCACTGCATCAACCGAGGCGACAAGCTTGTCGGGGGCAAGTAGATCAGTCTCTCGTGTCCCTGGTGCCCCGCCCATGACGTGCACCGATGCCGTGAAGGGTTGATCCGCTGTGAGAACCGTGGTGCCGGTTTTTATCGTGTCGTCTTGCGCGTTTCCAACCTTGAGGCCGGGGACATCGGTGATCAGATTGCGGGTGCCGGTTTGCATGGTTTGATCCAATTGACCGCGCTACGCGCGGAGTCCTTTGATTAGTTTGGTCACGCAGGTGGTGGTGCGTGGGGTGAATGCGGGAGCCTCCGGCGGGGATATAGAGGAAAACAAAGAAGCCGAAGGTTAATGTGCCTTTTCAAGGTCGGGTAAAGTTGGCGCCGCTGCAAGGAGGGTTTTTGTGTAGGGGTGTTGCGGGTTTTGAAAGACCTGTTCGGTGGCACCATGTTCCACGATTTTGCCCGCCTGCATCACAAGAACTGTGTCTGTGATTGTGCGCACGACGGAAAGATCGTGCGAGATGAAGAGGTAGGATAGCGGCCGTTTGGTGCAGAGGTCTGCGAGAAGGTCGAGGACTTGCGCCCGGACCGAGACGTCGAGGGCCGAGACCGCCTCGTCGAAGATGATCAGCTCTGGTTCGTTGATCAGCGCCCGCGCAATAGCGATACGTTGCCGTTGCCCGCCCGAGAATTCGTGGATGTATTTGGCGGCGTCTGACGGCGAGAGGCCCACATCGGTGAGGGCTTTGGCGATGGCCTCTTGTCTGGCTTGGCCTGTTGGGGGGGTGGCAAGCAGGTGGAAGGGTTCTGTGATGAGGCGGTCGACCCGGTGGCGCGGGTTGAAGGAGCCGTAGGGGTCCTGGAAGACGACCTGCATTTTACGACGCACCGCGAGGTTGGGGTGATTGTTTGTGAAGACGGCGGCACCGTCGAGGGTGATGGTGCCGGATTGAATTTGATCGAGGCCGAGGATCGCCCGTGTGAGGGTGGATTTGCCGCAGCCGCTTTCACCGACGAGGCCGAGACGATCTCCGCGTTGGAGGGTGAAGCTGACGGTGTCGACGGCCCGGAAGGTGCCCGGTGCACCGAAGAGGGATTTCCGCCGGGTTTTGTAGTCTCGCGTGACGTTTTGAACTTGGAGCAGGGGCGTTGGTTTTGGACGTTCGGGGAGAGTGACTTGGTGGCCTGAGGCTGCGAAGAGCGCTTTGGTGTAGGGGTGCTGCATGGTGTGCAAAAGGTCGTTTGTTGCCCCCTGTTCTACCAGCCTGCCTTGCTGCATGACCACGATGCGGTCGGCCATGTTGGCCACAACCGCCAAATCGTGGGTGATCATCAGGAGGCCCATGCCGAAGTCATCAACGAGGTCGCGGAGTAGGTCGAGGATGGTGGCCTGGGTGGTGACGTCGAGCGCCGGTGTCGGTTCATCCGCGATCAGCAGTTTGGGCCGCAGGGCGATGGCCATCGCGATGACGACCCGCTGGCGTTGCCCGCCAGAAAGCTCGTGAGGGTAGCGGTTAAGCGGGACCTCGGCGTTGGGCAGGCCGACCCGTTCGAGGGTTTGGGCGGCCCGGGTCAGCGCCTCTGCCTTGGTTGTGTCTTCATGGACCCGGATGGTTTCCGCGAC
>CALILP010000200.1 GCA_938016515.1 uncultured Paracoccaceae bacterium | reverse complement strand
CAGCCTTTGGCACCAAGATGCAGACCACTAAGCGCTGACAAAACCACAGCACCGGCAAGGCTCACTGCGATTGGCAGCAACCAGTATGTCACCAAACCCTCGACCATGCCTGCAATCAGCAACCAGCCCATAATCGTCTCGACGATATGGAATTTCAGCATCACACCCAGCGAATACCGCCCGCCGCGACGCTGTTGTGGTGTCCAGCGTTCTTGATAACCGACGGTGGTGCGCAAGACCGCGATGGTCTGTTGCACCATCATGATTGGGGCATAGAGGATCGACAGCAGAATTTCCGCAATCAGCGATCCAATAAACTGAAAAAAGCCACCCATGTCCTGCATCCGAATGCCCGCGCGCCGGGCGGCGGCGGCCCCCATGATCTTGGGGGCAAGCAGCATGCCGTACATAAAGGCAAGGATCGCAATAGCATTGCCAGTTGTCATTTTTGGCCAGCTGACTTGCGGATCAAAACCAGAGAAATAGGTGATCGCGCTGGTTTCCTGACCGTTCCCGATCAACGCCCAGACCAGCAGCAAAGCAAACCAAGCAGGCGACATCAGATAGCCCATCGCACCGCTGACAAGATGGAACCGAGACACAGCATGGAACCCGCGCGACGCCAGCAGGCCAAGGTGTTGCAAGTTACCCTGACACCAGCGGCGGTCGCGCAAAACATAGTCGATCAGGGTCGCGGGAACTTCTTCGTAAGACCCGCCGATCCGGGGCAGGAACCGCACCGACCAGCCCGCGCGGCGTAGCAATCCGGCCTCGATGAAATCGTGGCTCAGGATCAGTTTGCCCTGACCACGCCAGCCTTTGACCTTTGGCAGGCCCGCGCAAGAGGCAAACGCAGCCGTGCGAATGATTGCGTTGTGGCCCCAATAGTTGCCCTCGCGGTCTGTCCACTTGGCCAATCCCTCGGCCAAGGCCGCGCCATAGACCCGGTTAGAGAATTGCTGCACGCGGCCAAACAACGTCTGAGCGCCAAATAACGTGGGGAACGACTGGATCAGCCCGGCGGCATCATCCATCGCCATAGCGTCAGTCAGGCCGATAATGGCCTCTCCGCTCATCAGGCTGTCCGCGTCCAGAACCAGCATCGCGGCATAAGCGCCGCTCCACTTCGCGACCCAGTCGGATAGGTTGCCGACTTTGCGGTCCGTGTTCGTTTCGCGGCGCCTGTAGTACACGTTGGACCCCAACGCGAATTGAGTGCGCAGCGCCATGAACGCCCGCTCTTCTTGGTCTGCGATAACGGGGTCGCGGGTGTCAGACAGAATGAATAGATCATAGGAATGGACGTGCTGTTGTTCGTCCAACGCCGCCAGCATCGCGGCAGCATTGCCAAAGACATCTGCGGTATCTTCGTTGAAAATCGGGACCAGTAAGGCGACGGACTGCGACTGGATTGGTCCGGTTCGCACGACCTTGGGCCGTGACAGGCACAGCATCGTGACACCCAGCAACGAGGTGCTGACAGACATCGCAATCCAAAAGAAGGTAAAGGCAATCAGGCCGATCACAACGCCTTCGAAGGCCGAAAACCCATCCATCGCGAACCAATCGGTGAACGCAGCAATCAATGCGATGGTTGCAGCAATGGCAGGCAGAAACGTCGCGATACGCCAGAAATTGGTACGGGCCTGCGACCGCGCACCCGGTGCGGCATCATCGCGGTACGCCTGATCCAAGGCTTGAACAGGCATCGCAGCAGGTGCCACAGGGGGCATCCAGCTGGGCTGTATGTCTGTTCTTAGATCGTCCATCTATAAAGCCAAACCTCACTGATCGGTACAGAATTCAGGTGCATTTGCGCCCGCATCTCAACGGCTTGCGCGTCACCTGGCAGGAAAGAGAACGCAAGTCGCACGCCACCGGTTCCGGGATTGCGTTGCAAAATTCCGGGTGAAATTTCGCCAGTATTCGAACGGACCGTCAAGGACACTTCGCTCAGGTCTTCTGGCAGATCCGGGTGATCGGTGAAATCGATCGCAACGACGTTTTTGACCTGATCAAACCCCTTGCCGATCCGGGTGTTCGTCACACGCGCGACTTGCGGCACATCGGCAGGCTCGTCGCCCCATGCCATGCCATAGCTGAACTGGTATGCGGACCCAGCAGCAATGGGCGTTTTCGGGCGCCAATAGGCGACGATGTTATCGTAGATTTCCTTGTCAGCCGGAATTTCCACCAGCTCGACCATGCCTTTGCCCCAGTCGCCATTTGGCGTGATCCACAAAGACGGCCGGTTTTCATAGTGGGCTTCCAAATCGGCATAATCATCGGCCGTCCGGTTGCGTTGCATCAGGCCAAAGCCCTTCGGGTTCTCATCCACGAAAGAGCTGATTTGCACCCGCGTCGGGTTCGCCAAAGGCCGCCACAGCTTTTCGCCATTGCCGTTCCAGACCATCAGACCTTCGCTGTCATGCACGGCAGGGCGGAAATCGTCGAAACGGTTCCGGTTCGTCTCATCAAAGAAGAACATCGAGGTCAGCGATCCAAGACCCACATGGGTCAGGTCCACACGGGGATAAAGCGTGCCTTCAACGTCAACCATTGTGGGTTCGCCCACATCGCCGTGGCTGATGCGGAAGGTATAAACGCCGGTCGTGGACGGCCCGTCCAGCAAAGCATGCACGACAAACGTGGTATCGCCAGGGTTCGAGGCCTCGACCCAAAAATCAGTGAAGTCCGGGAATTCCTCGCCGTTTGGATCGCCGGTGCGCAGGGCAAGGCCACGGGCGGACAAGCCATAGTTCTGACCATTGGCAATGCCGCGGAAATAGGACGCGCCCTGGAAGACGAAAAATTCGTTAAACAAGCCGTTCTTTTCAAGGTCGGCGCGCAGGCGGAACCCGGAATAGCCCATCGTCTCATCGACGGGCAAATCAGGGAATTCATCGGTGGTTGCAAATAGGTTGATGTCAAAGCCAAGGGTCTTGGCCACGCCACCTTCGACCAGATTGACCTGCGTCGGACGGGGGACATACAGACCTGCGTTAAACAGGTCCATCTTCATGGGGCGATCTTCGTCGATCCAGATGCCGTTGCGCGGATCAAACCAGATGTGGGAAAACTCGTCGTAAGTCAGGTCCAGCCATTCTTGCGGGATCATATCACGGGCCGCGTATTCACGGCTGGCAAGGTCGCGGGCTTTCTCGTGGATCATCTCCACGCTGAAAGGTGCCTCGGCGATCACAAGCTCTGGTTTTGCCCACGCAGGGGCAGCAGTAAAGGCGGCCATAGAGGCCAGTAATGCACGACGTGAAATCATCCGGTTGCAGACTTTCTCCAGGGTTGGCTTTTGAACCATGCGGCGGTGTAGGCTATTCCGATCAAAAAGGCCCAGCCCAAAAGATTGCTCAGTGCCACGGGGATAGCGCCATCTCCGGTTTGATCTAAGACAAAGCCCACAAAGATCGACAGGATCATAGAGACAATGAAAACGGCCAGCGATTGTTGGCCGACTTTGGTCAGGATCGTGACCAGAAATTTGGCAGTTCTTGAAAGGGCGGTCTTGCCTTCGATGATCAACCGGCGGCCCCCTTCACCGGCAATCGCATAGGCCAGATAGGCCAAGACGATGAAGTGAATGAACCGGACGATCCCGATATCCGTCTTCGAGATGAACATCGTATTTGCAACGCGCCAATCCTGCGCCCACGAAAAGCCCCACTCGCGGATCGCGACGTGGCTCAGGCTCATAAAGCCCAGCGTGATTACGGCGGCCAGCGTCACCAGCACCTTGTTCACCGGCGGTGTCGGGATCCAGCCCCGGACCAGTGCAAAGCCGGTAAAGAACACCAGTTGCCATGCGAAAGGATTAAAGAACCACTGCCGGTCGTTGGTGAAAGAGGCTGGCAGGCCGATGATGAATTGGTCCCATCCCAGTGCTTGCAAGATGCGTGTTTGTCCCATGAACCAGACAAGGCCCATGAATACGAACACCAGTTCGATCCGCACATACGATAAGGCCATGATCAGCGGCATCATCAGCAGGATGGCGATATACATTGGCAGAATGTCGAAATAATTCGGCACATAGGTCAGGGTCAGCAACCCAAACAAAGCTTCTGAGGTGTTGTTGAGGAACACTTGCAGGGCAAGGCTGTTCACATAGACTTTCTCAAAATCGAAGCTGTCCAAGGCGATCAGCATGAACAGCAGCGCGAAGAACAAACAGATATGCGCCCAATAGACCTGCCAGCAGCGGAACAGCACGCGGGCCGTGCCCATAACCCAACCGCGCCGGTCGTAACTCGTCCCGAACGCGATGGCAGAGGCCATGCCTGAACAAAATACAAAAATCTCGGTCGCATCCGAAAAGCCAAACCGCCCCGGAATCCAGTCACCCCAATAGTTATTGGGCGCATGCGATGTGAAGATAATCAGCATCGCGATTCCGCGATAGAAATCGAGCCGTGGATCACGGATACGTCCCCCAACAGGGATCGCGTCAGCAGGTGTGGCAGCAGCCATCTTCATCTTGCGTGTGTTCCTGTCGCTTACTGCGCCGGGAACCGGGCCGCGACACCAGCAGCGGCGCGCCCTTCTGAAATCAACGACCGGCGCGCGGCGGCATAGCCGTCTTCGTGACCGCCACGCCTGATTGACCGCGCGGCCAGAATGTCTTCGGCCTCGTCAAGGAAACCGGCGCGGATACCGCTGTCGATGGTCAGGCGTTCAAACACGTCGCGCTGGGCATGAGAGCCGCCAGCGTCTTGGATCGTCTTGCGGGCACGAGCAAGGTTCACAAAAGCTTTGTCGAACTCAGCTTCGCCAAAGGCCTCAAGCCCGGCAGCCGCAGCCAGACCGGGGGAGGCCATCGCCTTTTGCATGTCGTTCATGCTGGATTTGGCGTCGCGGTGCAGACGACCCATCAACGTTGTGATCTCGGCCTCGCGGTTATCGCCGACCAAGGCCAGCATGTAATGCAGATCCGCAAAGATCAGACAGCCGTCTTCTGTGCGGTTTGCAGACAGATCAGCCAGTTCTTCCCAACGGTCGCCGACATTCACGCCGTCCAGCTCCAAGCGGGACAACAAAGACGTGGCATTCGAGATATCACGATAATCATCCGTCTTATCCTGTCGGATTTCACGGTCGTACAGGTCCAACACAACGTCATGCTGACCCAAATCAAGGTGCATCAGGGCCTTATGCCACCACACGTGATAGCGGAAATTGTTACAATGAGCCCAAGCGCTTTCGCGGCCCGTCAGCCAAGCGATGCCGCCAGCCGCATCGGCGGTCATGTCGTGGACGTGGGCCACAGCGTGCAGGCCCCAAGCGTCATCAGGGGAAATCAGCATGCCTTCACGGCCAACTGACTTCGCGCGGCTAAAATCACCAGTTTCTTCCAACGCGAAGGCATAGCAGCCCATCAGATACCCGCGACCGGGGTGATCGGGGCCGTATGCGGGCATCACGGCTTCCAGCATGCGGCGCATGCCCTTGCTGTCGCCCAGTACAAAACGTGTCGCATGATCCAGCTTCACGGCCAGAATATCGTCGGGGGCTTTCGCAATGATCGCCTCAAAATGCACAATGGCCCGACGCGGCTGGCCAGTGACCCAAGCGGCCAACGCATCAATGAAATGCTGCTCGCGTTCGCTAACAGTGTTGGCTGCGGCAGACGCCTGTGCAGCTTTCAACGCGTCTTGTGCGGTTTCCATCAATTCACGGCGGCCCAGAAGTGTGTAGAACATCCCCTTAACAGCGTGACCCAATGCAAAGTCCGGTGCGGCCGTCAGGGCGTCACCCAAATGACCGGGGGTCGCAGCACCATGGGCCAAGAACGCCATTTGCGTTTTGTTCCAAGCCTCCAAAGCGGGGCCAGCCGGTAACGTCGTTGTCTGGCCAAAAATATCCTGCGTCATACATCCATCCGATCACATAAGAACAAGCACGAGGTGAACCGCGCTTTTGTTTCACTTCTCATACAACGTCACGGGGAATTAAAAATCTCACAGACCCGTGTGTCACGGGACTGTTACCGCGTTGTGAGCTAACAAGTTCCTGTTAAATCAGCGTTTCGGCTGAATTTTGCTCAAGACATGTTTCGTGTCTGCCCCAAAACGAGGCGGCGCGGCGCGATATGTGACAGGCGTTTTCGAAAGTTTCAGCGGATTCCCGATCACGCGGACCTCACCTGCCGCTGCGTCACCTGAGGGAATCGTCGCAATCATGTCGCGCGCGGCCACCTGTTCGCTGCCAAAAACCTGATCGAGGGTCTGGACCGGGCCCACCGGCACCTTGCGCGCCTCAAGCCCTGCGATCAAATCTTCAGTCGGAACTGCCTGCAAGGCAGGTATCAGAACGGCGAGTAAAGCATCGCGATTTTCCAGCCGCGCCGGGTTCGTCGCATAAAGCGGGTCTTTCGCCAGTTCCGGCACCTTCAGGAAGTCACAAAACCGCTGAAACTGACTGTCGTTGCCCACAGCCACAATCGCATAGCCGTCTGCTGTCTGGAAAACCTGATACGGGACGATATTCGGATGCCCGTTCCCGCGCCGCTTTGGGTTTTGGCCGGTCGTCAGATGGTTCACACCTTCATTGATCAGCCATGCGATCTGACTATCGACCAAGGCCACGTCGATGTGTTGGCCCTCACCGGTCTGATCGCGATGGCGAAGCGCTGCCAAGATCCCAACGGTCGCATACATGCCGCACATCACATCAGCGATGCCGACGCCGACCTTCATCGGCTCGCCCGCAGGCTCCCCGGTTAGCGACATGATCCCGCCATAGCCTTGGGCCATCAGATCATAGCCCGGCTTACTGGCATTCGGCCCGGTTTGCCCAAACCCAGAGATAGAGCAATACACAAGCTCCGGATCAGCTGCCAACATCGTCGCAGCATCAAGGCCGTACTTCGCAAGCCCCCCCGGCTTGAAGTTCTCAATCACCACATCGCAGTCAGCCGCAATCGCCTTCACGGTCTCTTGACCCTCGGGCGTCGTGATATCGACAGCGACCGAAAGCTTATTGCGGTTGGCACACATGAAATAGGCACTCAGGTCGGTCGGTTGCCCATCCGTCCCTTCGATAAACGGAGGCCCCCATGTCCGGGTGTCATCGCCGCCGGTGACTGGGTTCTCGATCTTGATCACCTCAGCGCCAAGATCACCCAGCAACTGCGTACAAGTCGGCCCTGCCAGAATGCGAGTCAGGTCGAGAATGCGCAAACCATCAAGAGCGCCGGGTGTCATCAAATCCGCCCGTCGTAAGATTTCTTGTCAATGACAGCAGCGATCAACACGAAATTCTCGGCCGTCTCAGACGCCTCCAAAGCGGCGCGCAACTCTTCGCGGTTCGTCACAGTATACCCGTCACCACCAAAGGCCGTGCCGATGGCCGCATAATCATGCCCCCGGAAATCCACGCCCGTATTGTTCAACTGCCGCTGCCGTTGCTTCAACTCGATCAAGGCAAGGGACTCGTCCACAAAGACTACAAACACCGTATTCTGGGCATGTTCCGCAGCCGTGGACAGATCGCCCGCAACCATCAGCAACCCGGCATCGCCTGAAAAGCTGACCACTTTGCGATCTGGGGCGGCCAAATGCGCCCCAATCGCCAAAGGCACAGCACAACCCATCGTGCACAGCCCCGACGACTGCAGCAGCGTGCGCGGCTCTTCACAGCCCCACATCTGCGACAGCAGAATCCGGTGCGCCCCGCTATCGACGGTGGCAATGGCGTCGTCGGGCAAGAATGCACGGCACTCAGCAATCACGGCACCCGGTCCCCATGCGTCATCCTGTGGGAAGGCTTTGGCAAGATCAGCCTTCAACGCGGCAACCTCACCCCCGGTCCACGTCGCTTGCGGGGCAACGCCTTCTGACAGTGCAGACATCGTGCGGCCTGTGTCGGCAATAAAGCTTAGCGTGGTGTGGTGCATGAAATGGTGGTTTGGCTCGGCTGTGATGTCGATGACATTGACTTGCGCCGGGTCCCACACATCCTGCCAACCGGGCCGCATCTCAATCGGGTCATACCCCACACAAATCACCAGATCAGCGCTTTGCACAAACGGGACCAAGTGCTTGTCAGCCAGCGGCGACAACCCCGCACCACCAAGGCAAAGCGGATTGCTCTCCGGCACCACACCCTTCGCCTTATAGGTCGTGATCAACGGTATGTTGTGGATTTCGGAAAAGGCACGCACCGTCTCGCAAGACTGGTCCTTGATCACATCCAAACCCACAATCATCACCGGGCGCTGCGCCTCTGCCAGCCAGCCACGGGCCTTTTTCATGTCGCCACCGGTCGGAACAGTATCGGTCGCAACAGCGCGCCGGGCGGTCATGGGCTGGGCAGGGGCATCCGCCACAGAAATCGGCACATCAATATGCACGGGGCCAGACCGACCCTCGGTCGCAATCCCAATGGCCTTTTCGGCAATCACGCCAGCGGCCTTGGCATCAAGGGTAAACGTGGCCTTCGTGATCGGCTCAAACACCTTGCGATGATCCAGCACCTGATGGGTATAGCGCTCAGCCTCATGAGCATCGACGCAACCGGTCAGCACGATCAATGGGACGCGGTCCTGCTCGGCATTGGCAATCACGTTCACGCCGTTCATGGCACCCGGCCCGACAGTGGCCACCAAAATGGCAGGGGCCTTGTCGATATGATGCACACCCTCGGCCATAAAGCCCGCCGCATTCTCGTGTCGTGCCAAATGAAACGCGATCCCGGCCTTTTCCAAAGCATCAATCAGGGTCAGCACCTCGCCACCCGGCATCCCAAAGGCATGGCGGCAGCCTGCTTCATACAAACGGCGGGCAAGCACATCGGCGGCGCGAAGGGTCTCGGTCATCAGGTATCCTTGGGCAGGTTTGGGGGTGTCTTAGCGGGCAGCCTCGGCAATCGCCAGAAAAATGGCATCAAGCTCGGCGCTTGCAGCGACAAGATCATCACCGGCCTCGTCCATATAAGGGGAAAACACGAAAGTCGGCGTCTTGTAAGATAAGGTAGCTACCCCAGCGTCATCCTCGGTCAGATAAAACCGGACGGGTGCCTCGATCATGGCGGCAGGGGACAGACCCAGAATGCGCACGGCAAAGACGTTGTTGAACACGCCGACAATGCGGTTGTTCGGGATGGTAATCCCGCGCTTGGCGGCAGCACCGGTCGGACCGGCCTGGGTGACAACACCCATCTTATTGGCTCTGACGGCAGTTTTTAGATCATCCAGCAGCACATCGAACGGCTTTTCACTTGGCATCACAACCCAACCATCGCGGGGGGTCAGACCGTCAGCTTGTGCAGCAAAGGCCCAAAAGGCCGTGAAAAAGGCAAGGATCATCCGCATCGGGCACTCCTGAAACATAAAACGCAGACATTCCTTTAGAATCGCGTCGGGGTAAATTCACAATTGCGCCATCTGGTTAGCGGGGGCGGCCTGCCGCCCAGATCGACCCGGCACCTGCCACAATAATGATCGCCAGACCCATCAAGGCGACGGCATCGGGCCATTCGCCAAAGACAAGCAAACCCAAAACGGTGGCGATGATAATCTGGCTATAGATCAATGGGGCAATGACAGAGGCTTCGGCCTGCCGATTGGCCAGCACCAACAAAAGATTGCCAATCGCAGAGCCCAAAGCACTTACAGCAATCAACCCAGCTGCAGACACGGTGATCGCAGGGATCGGGCCAATCGCTGCAGGGGCCAGAACCACGGTCCCGATCAGCAGTTGGGAAAACAACAAGAACCGGGGGCGATAGTCGCCGGCCAACCAGCGGGTCGTTACCAGATAACTGCCGTGTAAGGCGCCTGCCAGCAATGCAAAGGCGACGCCTGTGGTCATCCCAAACCCCGGCTTTACGACCAACAGAACGCCGCCAAAGCTAACCAAAAGCAGCAGCGCCCGCAGAAATGTCACCCGTTCGCGCAGCACCAAGGCGGATAAAAAGAAAGACACCACGGGGCCTACAAAGAAGCCGCCGAACACGGTTGCCAGCGCCTCTGTCTTAAGGGCGGTCAGGATGCACGAAATCGCAGTCGCAATCAGACACGCCCGCAAGATCAGTGCAGGCCTTAACAACAATCGAAACTCGCCGCGTTGCAGGCCACAAACCGGGGCCAACACAACCACAGCCAGTGCAAACCGTGCCCAGGCGGCAAAGAACTGCGAGAATCCGTTTGCGATCAGGATCCGGGCGGCAACATCGCCGGTCACGATCAGTGTCATCGCACCGACAACCATCGCCACGATCCGCAATTGAAATGATCCGGTCACACCGATCTCCTCTTGGACGGGACCATCAGGCGCGCCCTTGGAAAGGTCAACGGCACGCCCCCTTCTTTTGGTCTAAAATACTTCGGGGGTTTGGGGGCTGGCCCCCATTTCACTGGCCCGCTAACATCGCGCGACATTTATCGGAGCCGCCCTCATGTTCGACAGAATTTTGTCCCTGTTCCAACCCCAAGCCCACGTCACCCCTTTGCCGCAGGCAGACGCCCAGCATGCGCTTGGGGCATTGCTGGTGCGCGCGGCCAAAGTCGACAAGGCCTATCTGTTCGAAGAAATCGAACATATCGATGAACTGCTGGAACATCGCTATCAGCTCAATCCGGTGCAAGCCGCCAAACTACGAGCAGAATGCGAAAAGCTGGAACTGATGATGCCGGATACTGCGGAACTGGCAGCGGTCCTGCATGACGCGATCAGCTATGAAGAGCGCGAACAGACGGTACTGGCCCTTTGGGAAGTGGTTTTCGCGGATGGCGTCGAAGTCCCGGCAGAGGACGCCTTACTGCATCAGTTGGAATCGCTGCTTGGCGTGTCTGCGGCGCGCAGCAAGGAATTGCACGATCTGGCAATGTCAGCGAATGACCGCGAATAGGCCGGTCCGAAGTATAAATCACCGGACATAACGTGGTGGCCCTGTCAGCCACGCCCGCTTGATGCGCCGAAACTTAATGTCGGTCGAGCGAATGAACACCAATTCTACACCAATAAATTGATCCCTATTTTTGGTCACACGCAAAAGTTTAAAAAATGAGACTTTTTTGTTTGAACCTGTCCTAAAGTAAGGTCCTGCCGATTTCTGCCAAACTTTCGTCAAATTGGGACGGGAAGACGCCTTTACTCGCGTCAAGTTCGTTCGGTGCGGGATTGCCGGGGTTGGTCGTTTCGATCGTGTATGGCCCCATTGTTAAAGAGTAGGAGCACGTTTTGACATTTAAAACATCTACGATTCGCAGTGTTGCGAAAGCGATGACCTTCGGCGTTACACTTGCACTGCCAACAGTCGCCTTTGCTGACGACGTTCAATTGAAATCCTATGATGGCTCGACCACGATGACGGGCACATTGTTGGGCTACGAAGACTCAATCTATGTCCTCGGAACCCCGCTTGGTGAGCTGCACATCTATGCATTACGAATGAGTTGCGAAGGTGCTGCCTGCCCTTCGATGGCTCAGGTGACCGCAGATCTAGAGGCGGACGGCGTCATGATGATGACCCCAACCGCATTGCCCGACGGCACCATCACATCAGACCCAACTTATTGCCCACTGACCGGCGCATTGCGCGCGGCCAGCTAATCACAGCGGCTGTTCCGAAAGGACCGCTCGCAAATCTTAAGACCATAAAATGTCCTTCAATCTGCGTTGGACCCCTATCGGAGACCACAATGACCAGTACCAAGTTTATGTCCTTTCGGACCGCAACTGCATGTATCGCTGCCCTGACAGTATCCCTGACGTCCCCTGCCTTTGCGCAATCGACGTCCGAAAATGCGGGGCCATCCACTGAAGTCGTGCAAGCCCAATTTGTGGAAGATACGGGTGGCGGCCAGCGGATCAACAACGCGGGCAAACTGCGCATGCTCAGCCAGCGTATCCCCGCTGCGGCATGTACTTTGAACGCAGGCATCGCCATTGATGAAAGCCGTGCTGTGCTGGAAGGCGCGCTTGCTGAATACGAACGTATCTTGGCCGCATTGGTGCATGGTGACGACGAAATGGGCATCTATGGCCCTGAAGAGCGTGTGCGCACGTTGCGGATCATCCAAGAAATCCACAGCGAGAAAGCAAAAATCGAACCCATTTTGGCGGCCACATTGGATGGAACGTCTAGCGCCGCAGACATTCAGACTTTGGCGCAAACCAGCGGCACGCTTCTGGACCTGGCAAAGATGCTGACAACAGAAATCACAGGTTCTTACTCTTTGCCCGTCTCCATGCGTCAGGCTGATGCGCTGGCCATTGATATCGCTGGCCGTCAGCGGATGCTGACCCAGAAGTTGTCCAAAGAGGTCTGTCAGGTGATGTCAGGCATCGACGCTTCATCGTCCCGCCAGAACGCCAATGGGACTGCGGAAGTCTTCGAAACAACGCTGAATGCGCTGCGCAACGGTATGCCAGCTGTTGGCCTTGAAAAGCCAGCCAACGATGAAATCGCGGATGGTCTTGAGGGTGTCATGGCGAACTGGATGGCCGTCAAATCTCACATCGACGCCACCGATGCAGGCGAAGCCTTGTCTGATCAGGCGCGCGCCGACCTGTTCCTTGGCCTCAACAAGACGATGGCTGAAATGAACCGGGTCGTAGGCTTGTACTCTGAAAACTCAAAGACCGACCTCTAAGCCAAACAGACACCAACGCCAGCACCCGCTCATCGGGTGCTGGCGTGACAGCACCCCTTGCCAGCCCCGTTCTGCCTTGCTCTAACGCCCGTTAAGCCAAAGGGAACTTGAGTATGGTCGATATCGCCACCCGCGTCTGGAACCACAAATGGAAGATCGACCCCATCGTGCGGTCGCTCATCGACACGGATTTCTACAAACTCCTGATGTGCCAATCCATCTTCCGGAACCACCCGGACACACAGGTGACCTTCTCGCTCATCAACCGATCCAAACACATCCGCCTCGCGGAACTGGTGGACGAAGGCGAATTGCGCGAACAACTCGACCACATCCGCTCGCTGCGCCTCTCGCGCGGTGAATCCACCTGGCTGCGCGGCAACACCTTCTACGGCAAACGCCAGATGTTCCGCTCCGACTTCATGGAATGGTTTGAGAACCACCAACTCCCGCCCTACCACCTCGAAAAACGAGACGGCCAATACGAACTCACCTTCGAAGGCAAATGGCACGAGGTCATGCTCTGGGAAATCCCGGCCCTCTCCACCCTCATGGAACTGCGGGGCCGCGCCGTCCTCAAGGACATGGGCAAGTTCGAACTCCAGGTCCTCTACGCCCGCGCCATGACCAAACTCTGGGAAAAGGTCGAGAAACTCCGCGACATCCCCGACCTGCGCCTCGCGGACTTCGGGACGCGCAGGCGGCACTCTTACCTCTGGCAGGACTGGTGCGTGCAGGCACTGAAAGAGGGGCTGGGCGACAGTTTCACCGGCACCTCCAACTGCCGCATCGCCATGATGCGCGAGATCGAGGCGATCGGGACAAACGCCCACGAACTGCCGATGGTCTACGCGGCCTTGGCGCAGGACGACGCGGCACTCCGGCAATCGCCCTACGACGTGCTGGCGGACTGGCACGCGGAACACGACGGCAACCTGCGCATCATCCTGCCCGACACCTACGGGACGGATCAGTTTTTGACAGGGGCACCGGATTGGCTGGCGGGCTGGACCGGCATGCGCATCGACAGCGGGGACCCGGCCACCGGGGCGGAAAAAGCAATCCGCTGGTGGGAGGAGCGTGGGGAAGACCCGCGCCAGAAACTCGTCATCTTCTCGGACGGTCTGGACGTGGACAAGATCGCAACGCTGCAAGCGCAATTCGCAGGCCGGGTGCGGGTGTCCTTCGGCTGGGGAACCATGCTGACCAACGACTTCAAAGGGCTGGCAGACGGAGACGCGCTGGCGCCCTTCTCACTGGTCTGCAAAGCGGTCGGGGCGGATGGGAAAGCGACGGTGAAACTGTCTGACAACCCGAACAAAGCGATGGGGCCAGAGGCAGAGATCGCGCGGTACAAGCGGGTGTTCGGGGTCGGGGAGCAGGAGAAGGTGGAGGTTGTGGTTTAGTCTGAGGCACCGCTCGACAGCAGCGCCACT
>CALILP010000199.1 GCA_938016515.1 uncultured Paracoccaceae bacterium | reverse complement strand
TGAAGAGATCATTAAACTGTCCGGAAATCCGTTCTTCCTGATGGCCCTGCAACGGGTCAACCGCATGCGCAGGTTGATGGAGTATCGCGCCGAGATCAACCGCGAGCGGTTGGTGGAACAATGCACCGAACATTTGGAAATTCTATCATTGCTGGAGCGCGGAAACATCGTGGATGCATCCTACCGGATGCGGCAGCACCTGAGCGGTGCCTTAAAACGAAAATCGCCTTTAACCTGGAGTTGGGCAGCAGATGCAACGGGTTCAGACCGCTGACATGTTCAAATCATAGACTAGCCGATGCGACATCGACGACTTTAGTTAGCGATCGGTAGCGAGTTCGTTGGTGCTCGTATTTGGTTGCCAAAACAGGTTTGGGCGATCCGTGCATGGCTGGAACTTGCTTGCAATCTAAGAGATCTCGCTTCGTTCAATGTCGCCATTGACAGCAATTTGCGCGGCTGCGACCTGGTCAAACTCGCGGTGTCAAATCTGGTCAATGATAATCGCGCGCGCCAGCGGGTTTCTGTCATCCAAAACAAGACAAACCGACCTGTTCAGTTCGAACCAGCGGAAAACACACGCGAAACTGTCCTGACTTGGATCATAGCAGCGGAGATGTTTGCTTGCCGATTCATGTTTCCAAGTCGGTTCCATGACCGATCACATATTTCGACGCGACAGTACGGTTGAATTGTCCGCGATTGGGTCACGGTAATCGGGTTAGTATCAAGTGGGTATGGCACGCATTCTTTGCGCCGGACGATGGCCGCGGAAGTCTATCGAAAAACGGCAATCTCGGCGACGTCCAACTGCTGCTCGGTTACACCAAGGTCGACAGCACCGTTCGATACCTCGGCGTCGAGCTTGAGATCGCAATGAAGATAAGTCGTTGAACTTGTGCGTCTCGATAGAAGGTCAATATCTGTTTGCGCTGACGCGGCCGTGTTGGTCACGCATACAAGAAAGCTTCGTTGAAGAGTTTCGGATTGATCAAACACAAGGCAACGCTTCACGAAGCCGTGAGCGTTCAACTCTTGAAGAGAATTTCCTTGCTTAGAAATCGTCCTACTACTAGGTAGGCATTTATCGAACTTAGGATGGAGACGACCACATGAAAATTTATGACACTGAAGGCTTCCCTAACCCCGCACGTGTGCGCATTGCGCTTGCTGAGAAAGGTGCAACAAACAACGTAGAATTCGTCGCAGTAGACGTCATGGGTGGTGAGCATCGCACAGAAGCGTTCAAAGCGAAGAACCCCGATGCGGTTGTTCCCTGTCTCGAGCTGGCTGATGGCACCCATATTTCCCAGTGCAACGCGATCACCGAATATATCGACAGCCATTTTGAAGGCCCTTCGCTGACCGGTGAGACCGCGAAAGAGCGTGCCCAAGTGTCGATGATGAACCTTCGTGCTGAAAACGGTCTGCTGAATGCAGTGGGTGCCTATTTCCACCACGCGACACCGGGCCTTGGCCCAGATCTGGAAACGTACCAATGCGCCGAATGGGGTAACAAACAGAAAGAAGTTGCGGGTCAAACGATGGCCTATCTGGATGAAGTTCTGGCCGACAACGAATTTATGGCTGGCGGCAAGTTCTCTGTCGCGGATATCACGGCTTTTGCAGGTCTGGCCTTTGCTGACTTTGCCAAGGTAGAAATCCCGGAAAGTCTGTCAAATCTCAACGCATGGCGTGCAAAAGTTGCCGCGCGTCCAAGCATCGCAGGCTAAGCTGCCTCCACTCAAGTCGAAAGGATAATCCATGGAACTTAACGCTGATTTTTCTCAACGCGTGGTCGTTCACTCTGATCAGCTTGAGTGGAGCGCCTCGCCTATGCCGGGCGTTGACCGGCGCATGCTTGATCGTATCGGTGGCGAAGTCGCCCGTGCGACAACCATCGTGCGCTATGCGCCCAACAGCAAATTCTCCGCCCATACCCATTCGGGTGGCGAAGAATTCATCGTCCTTGATGGTGTGTTTCAGGATGAACATGGCGACTTTCCCGAAGGAACCTATGTGCGCAACCCACCAACAACCTCCCACACACCTGGGTCTGAACCGGGGTGTACTATCTTTGTGAAGCTTTGGCAGTTTGACATGGAGGACCGCAATCAGTTCCGCAAAAACATGGCGGACGAGCTTGCCTCGCCAGTTGATGGGGTCGCAACCGCCCAGCTGCATAGCGATGATCGTGAAACTGTAAGCTACAGCCATATCGACGCAGGGGCCGCCCTAAACATGTCGGACACCGGCGGGATTGAGATGCTGGTGATCGCAGGGTCCTTGACTGAAGGCGGCGAAACTCTTGCCAAAGGTGCTTGGTTGCGCCTGCCTGAAGGGCAGCCGCTGTCCGCTGTTGCCGGGGCCGATGGTGCCAAGGTCTGGGTCAAAACCGGTCACTTGCCATATGCAAAGCCACCGGCCGCCTGATGGGAGTGCAGAAAAAACTGGCGCTTGTCGCCGGCGCAGGGGCTGGTCTTGGTCAGTCCCTTCTTGCGCGTTTTGAGGCTGGTGGGTTCACACCCGTCGGCCTTGGCCGCACGCAGCCCGCGACAACCGTTGGCGCGTTTCATACGCTGGATCTGGCGGATGATCGGGCCGTGCCGGATGTCATTTCTGGAATTATTGCACAACACGGCCCGCCCAGCATCGTCGTTCATAACACCGCCGAACTGGTCATTGCGCCGCTTACCGATACCTCGCTGGCAGATTACCAACGCACGTGGACGTCCATGGTGCAGACAGCCGTCCTGTTGGCGCAAGCAACGTTGCATCCCATGGTGCGCAGCGGCGGTGGAACGTTCATCGTTTCGGGCGCGACGGCTTCGCTGCGCGGTGGCGCAAAGTTCTCGGCCTTCGCCAGTGCAAAGTTTGCGCTGCGCGGTTTGACCCAATCGCTTGCACGTGAATATCAGCCCGTCGGCGTTCATGTCTGCCATGCCATTCTCGACGGGATCATCGACACACCGCGGTCGCGCGAATTGCACAGCCTTGATCCAGCCAAGATGATGAAGCCCGAGGACATTGCCGAAGCCTATTGGCAATTAGCGCAACAACCCAAATCAACCTGGACGCACGAGCTGGATTTGCGCCCGGCGAGTGAGGGCTTCTAGCGCATGACAACATTGATCATCGGGGGCGGTCTGTCTGGCCTTGCCTTAGCCGACATGCTGGAAACCGCAGGGCAAGATTACATCGTGCTTGAGGCGCGCAACCGTTTTGGCGGACGCATCATGACAGAGCATCACGGCGCAGGGTATTTTGACATGGGGCCCGCCTGGTTTTGGCCGGGTCAGCCGCGCATCGCGGCCTTGATCCAGCGACTGGGTCTGGAAAGATTTGAGCAATTCGCCGAAGGGACGCTGACATTTGAAGACGAACGCGGGAATGTCGAACGCGGACGCGGCTTTGCCTCGATGCAAGGATCGTGGCGTTTGAAAGGTGGGCTTGCCGCGCTGACGCAGACATTGGCGGACCGCTTGCCCGACGCGCGCAAGCGGCTGAATGCGCAAGTTGTCTCGTTGGAAAAGACCGCATCAGGGATTGTGGCCACATTGACCAATGGCGACACGGTCCGCGCGGAGCAGGTCGTTTTGGCCCTACCCCCAAGGGTCGGAGCAGAAATCAAATTTACCCCTGCGCTGCCAGATGAAACAATATCGTCAATGAAATCCATTGCGACATGGATGGCTGGTCAGGCCAAGGCGGTCGCCGTGTACGACACCCCGTTCTGGCGCGAAGACGGCCTTTCCGGCGACGCGACAAGCAGGACCGGCCCGATGGTCGAAGTCCATGATGCCTCCCCTGCTGACGGCGGACCCTACGCATTGTTCGGCTTTATCGGTGTGCCGCCACAAGGACGCGCTGACGAACAGGTATTGCGCCAACACTTGCTTGCGCAGTTGGGCCGGTTGTTTGGACCACAAGCAGCCGGGCCGACCAAACTCTATGTCAAGGATTGGGCATTTGATCCGCAGACCGCAACACCGGCGGATCAAGCCCCGCTTTATGCGCACCCGACCTATGGTCTGTCGCGTGCGATGGTCGGGCTTTGGGATGACACACTTTACTTTGGCGGGACCGAGGTTGCACCGCAATTTGGTGGTTACATTGAAGGTGCTTTAGAAGCCGCGGAAAACGTATTAGCATTGCTCAAGGTTAACGAGATGAGCAGCCACAATGGCAACTGATACAAAAACGGCGTTGCTGAATTCTGCTGAACGCGCGGCGCGTACACGCGGTTTTGACGGGTTCAGCTATGCAGACCTTTCGGCAGATGTCGGCATTCGCAAGGCTAGTATCCACCACCATTTCCCGACCAAAGCCGCCCTGTCTGTCGCTTTGATGGAGCGGTACTATGATGATCTGAAGGCTGTGTGCGACCAAATCGACGTCAGCCACAAAACAGGCGGCGCGCGGCTTACCGCGTTGATTGACCGCTACAGATCGGCGCTGGAAGGCGGAAAAAGCCTATGCCTTTGCGTATCGTTTTCCACCAGTCGCGAAAGCCTGCCGGAAGAGGTTATCGCCCAAATTGGCCGTTTCCGCGAAATGATCATTGCCTGGACAGAAACGGTGTTCGCAGCAGGGCAGACAGACGGAAGTATCGCGCATGTAGCGAACCCGGCGGTCGAAGCGGCAGCAGCGCTTCCACTTTTGGAAGGTGCCCAGCTTGCCGCAAGAGTTGAAGAAAACCCTGCGCTATTTGACAGTGCCGTCCAGATTTTAACCCAACGTCTTTAGTCATCTGACCAATGGAACGGCTCGCCAAAGGCGACGCGACCCCGGCGAGCCATGCAGCCTATTCCGTTGGTGCGAAATCAAACGCGCTGTCGGAGTACATGAAGAATTCGCAAGGCGTATCAGACACACAAGCCGTTGAATGCGCTTCACCCGCAGCCACAGCCCAGTAAGACCCCGGCCCCATCACAGGTGCATTTTCCTCACCGTTGAACGGATTGGTCATCTGGCCCTTCAGAACAATCGCGCGGTAGCTGTGCGAATGCGTGTGTTCGGGGGTTTCAAAGTTCGCAGGGAACTGGCCAAACGTGCCATGTGGCCCGGTTTCGCGGCTGCCATAGGCGTTTGCGAAATTGATCGGACCCATCACATTCTCAAAGACTTTGTTTTCTTCTTGAAGAACGGCAGATTTCGCACCGTCATCGGCGAAGGCCGTGTTTGCCGCGATGGCAAGAACGCTGGAAAGAACTAGCAAGGGTTTCATAAAGGTTACTCCCGTTGGGTATTATCGAGCCTCCGATCTGGACCGCCCGATGGATATCGGACGACCCAAACAGAGGAACAGTTAAGCCGCAGCTTTGATATTTGCGACAGCTTCTTCCGTGGACCAAACAGCGTTTGCCATGTAGCGGAAGTTGATTAGTGCGGCGAGGTAACCATCACCTTCGGGGAGCATCGCAGCAGCGGTCGCATCGCGTACAACAGCCACTTCGAAACCGTCCTCAAGCAACTCACGCATGTGGGATTCAGTGCACAGGTTTGCGGACATCCCGGCAAGGATCACCTGATCTACACCTTGCTTGCGCAATTGAAGCGACAGGTCATTCGTGTCGTTGCCATAGACCTTGTGCGGCGATGTAACGATGGTTTTGCCGTCGTTGATGTACTGCTTGTACTGCGGCATCCAATCGGCGCCTGACCCTTCGAACCCGTCAAGGTTCAGCGGGCCGGGGCGGTCAAACATACCGATGTTGTGCATCAGTTTTTCCAGCGCGCCTTCAAACTTCCAACCGTGGTCGGTGGGATAGTAATAGTGCGGGGATACGGCAACTGTCATATCAGCGGCCTTGGCGGACTTAAACAGGGTCTCAATGTTGTCGACCGTGTTGTGTTCCTCGACGCTGGCACCGATCACGCCCCATGTCACACCATCTGGGTGTAGGAAATCGACCTGTGGATCAGTGACAACCAGTGCGGTGCGGCTGAGGTCCAGCTTCATTGTCGATGGAGGCAATGCAGGTTCGGCAGGCGGGGCATAGGGGTTCGCAGCTTGCGCTTGAGCTGCGGTGGTTGTGGCGACCGCGGCTGCGGCTGCAACTGATGTTGCTACACCGCCGCGCAAAGCGGCCCGACGTGTCATTCGGTCGTGGTTGTGGTTTGGATCATCGCATTGGCACATAATCTATTCCTTTCAGTGCTTGTGTGAGATCAAGCTATTGTGCCCGACGTACCTTTTCGTCTTTGATCCGTGCCCTTGTTTCGAATTGAGTGCCCTTGCGTCCAAGAAACGGTTAAGAAAATAGGCATGAAATACGACCACATCTTTGATGAGCTCGAGATTAAGTCCGATCCGTTTGCCCTGTGCGAATTAAGCGGAGCGTGCAGCCTTGGGCTGGGGCGGGATGCATCGGCGACACTGCATTATATCTTGTCCGGTGATGGAGAGATCACGTTTAGATCGCGTCCGCCGCTGAAAGTCGCACGCGGTTCGCTCGTGTTTATCCCGGCGTTGCAAAAGCACAGCCTGAACAACTTTGGCACCGGTGGCGACCCTGTCCCTGATTGCAAGCCTGCTGAGATGAACCTGTCGCGCCTGATGGCCGGAACCTGCGAAACGCAAGCCGGGCAGATGACCGCGCTTTGCGCGCATGTCGGTGTCGGGTTGCGCGGTGTGACCGACATCATAGACCTGATCAAGGAACCGTTGGTGGAACATGTGTCGTCGACCCACAATATGCGTCCAACCTTACAAATGTTGTTGCAGGAACTGTCCCATCCGGGGCTGGGAAGCCGCGCGATGGTCAAAGCCTTGCTGATGCAATGCATGATCGCGATGCTGCGGGAACGGTTGGCATCACAGGATGCTGCATTTCAATGGATGGCAGCCCTTGCGGACCCGTCAGTCTGGAATGCCCTACGCTTGATGTTGGACGCGCCGGGCGATCCGCACACCGTCGAGAGCCTTGCAGATAGCGTAAGGATGAGCCGATCTGCCTTTGCCAAGCGCTTTGCCGCCGCATATGGATCAGGCCCGATGGAGCTCCTACGAGAGCTGCGTATGCGCCGCGCTGGCGTCCTACTTCGCGACACAGACCTGCCGGTGAAACGTATCGCAGAGATGGTCGGTTTTGCATCCCGCAGTGCCTTCACCCGTGCATTTGAAGGCCAAGCGGGGCTGTCGCCACGAGCATTCAGAACTGCACAGCAATCCTAAGGCAGTTTCGGGCGTCGTCTGCGTCTTCCAATCGATCCTTTGGCGCTCCTCTTACGTAAACCCACACGGCAGAACGGACCTTTAGTAAGGAGCGTCGCCGCCCTTACTAGGTGCCAGCCCCTCTGAACTAAGGGCATATCAAGGGATCGGCAATGACCGCTTCGGTGACTGATCTGCACCGCCGCGATGATTTTTCCGCGACGGCAAAGGCTTTCTGCGTCAGCAATAGACGCAACCGCACAAGTCCGGTTTGTCCGCAGATCCCTCATCTGGCCCGACCATGAGGCATATAAGTCCTATCGAAACTGTCAGATGTCCGCAGTGAGCCCAATTTGTCGAATGCTGCGCCTTGTACGAAAGTCCACTTTCATTCATCAAAGTGCCGATCTCGCTAGAAAGGCTGTGAGATCAGAATAATGTCATGGAAAGACGGGGCTGAGGTAAATGGGATTCAATATTTCCTATCTGGCAAGTCGGCAGCCAATGGAAAAACTTGCTCAGATTTACCGTCTAGATCTGGGACCCGAACTGGCTGAGATCCCGCATAATGGACCGCAATGGATTGCGGAGCTATCAAACGGGTGGTCAATCTGGTGGGTGGGCTCACCAGAAAGCTTCACACTTCATACAATCAACCCTCACCTTGCGTGTGCACCTGGCGAGAGTTCTTATGCAGTTTCAATTGCTGAATTTTGCATGCGTTCTAACATCGCCAAGTATACGTCTTCATCCAAGCGCTGGAGCGTTATACACAATGGCGATGACAGCCCTGAACACCTAAAGATAACAGGAAAACCACCGCAGGTTTTTGCCGAACTCCGTGATAAGCTATTTGACAATCAGCGAAATCAAACGGTGCGTGCACCCTCAGAAACCCCCGTTCCGGATGAGCTAAAAAGCATAGCTGACAATCTCGGGGTGACGGTAGCACCATTTGGCGGCAGCAACGTGGACTATTTCTTCGATTTGCCAGCGCAGCTGGGCCAACATTTTTTCGGCTTCCGGTATGACCAAGAACCAAGGCCGGAATCCGTCTTACGTTGTGTCGAAGTTCTAGACACCGTATCCGCTGCAAATTTTGAGGGCCGCCCAATTGAAAAGGACATCAAGCCTCAGAAAGCGTCATTATGGCGAAGGATCGTTGGACGCTAGTTCTCCCCCCCTGTTCCAAGCCGGATCGAGATTGATCGGAAACCAAGTTGCTGACGTTGTGATCATATGTGCGAATGACAACTCCGTCCGCATATCAAACATTCCCTCGTATAGGTGCGGCACCGCGTGTGTCTTCGGTGTTGGTTCGCGGCTTGTCCCCTTGGGGTGAGCGCAAAAGAAGAAGGGCGCGCCGGTTGGCACGCCCTTTTCATTGATCCGGTAAAAATTAGCCGTTCAGCTTGGCCACTTCAGCTGCGAAGTCTTCTTCCACAACTTCGATGCCCTCACCCTTTT
>CALILP010000198.1 GCA_938016515.1 uncultured Paracoccaceae bacterium | reverse complement strand
CTGCATGATCCGTTCGCGGGAACCGAGAATTTCCAAGTATTCTCTGATCTTTGCTGCGAGTTCTTGAAGTTCATCGGTGACTTCTTTGACGCCGATTTGGGTGAGACGCTGCAAGCGTAGCTCAAGGATCGCACGGGCGTGGGTTTCCGACAGATGATAGGTGCCATCTTCGTTTGCTGTGTGGGTCGGATCGTCGATCAACGCGATGTATTCGAGGATCGACTCGGCGGGCCAACGACGTGTCATCAGCTTTTCGCGGGCTTCAGCCGCATCAGCGGACTGGCGGATGGTCGCGACGATTTCGTCGATGTTGGTGACCGCGACCGCCAAACCGCAAAGGATATGGCTGCGTTCGCGCGCTTTGCGCAGCATAAATGCAGTGCGACGCGCGACGACGTCTTCGCGGAAGTCTACGAAGTTGGTCAGGAAGGACCGCAAAGTCAGCTGTTCGGGCTTGCCGCCGTTGAGTGCCAGCATGTTGCAGCCGAAGTAGGTTTGCATCGGGGTGAAGCGGAACAATTGGTTCAGAACAACCTCTGCCGTGGCGTCCCGTTTCAGTTCAACAACGACCCGTACACCATTGCGATCGCTTTCATCTTGCACGTGGGCGATGCCTTCGATCTTCTTGTCGCGGGCGGCTTCGGCGATGCGGTCGATCATCGCGGATTTGTTCACCTGATAGGGGATTTCGTTGATTACGATGGCCCAACGATCCTTGCGGATTTCCTCGACCTTGGTTTTGGCCCGCACGATCACGGAACCGCGCCCTTCAAGGTAGGCTTTGCGTGCGCCTGAGCGCCCAAGCATGATGCCACCCGTCGGGAAATCGGGGCCGGGGATGTATTCGATCAGGTCTTCCGACGACATGTCGGGGCTGTCGATCAGCGCAAGCGTCGCGTCGATGACTTCGCCAAGGTTATGCGGCGGGATGTTGGTGGCCATGCCCACTGCGATACCACCTGCGCCGTTGACCAGCATGTTGGGGTATTTCGCTGGCAGAACAGTCGGTTCCGTGTCTTTCCCGTCGTAGTTGAGTTGGAAATCGACGGTGTCTTTGTCGATGTCATCAAGCAACGACAGCGCCACTTTCTTCATGCGCACTTCGGTGTAACGATAGGCTGCCGCCCGGTCGCCGTCCATTGACCCGAAGTTGCCTTGGCCGTCGAGCAGCACCAGCGACATCGAGAAATCCTGCGCCATCCGCACCAGCGCGTCGTAGATCGCGCTGTCGCCGTGGGGGTGGTATTTCCCCATCGTTTCAGCGACGGGGCGCGAGGATTTGCGGTAGGGCTTGTCGTGCGTGTTGTTGGTTTCGTGCATCGCGTAGAGGATGCGCCGATGTACGGGTTTCAACCCGTCGCGCAGGTCGGGAATGGCCCGGCTGACGATGACCGACATCGCGTAGTCGAGGTATGAGGTTTTTAACTCATGCTCGATGGTGACTGCGGGGCCGTCGTAGGCCGGGCGCGCAACCGGATTTTCGTCTTCGTTTTCAGGTGTTTCTGGTGTGTCGCTCACGCTAATCGCCCCGCCCCGAGATGCCGTCTATATTTGGTTAGCAGCACTCTATCAGACACGCGATCTTGTGTGCAATGGCTGATGGGGGTGATGGCGGTGCGTGGAGATGTGGCGATGGTATCTTGTTGAATTTGTTACGCCTTTTATCTGCTCGGGGCGGCGGGTCGCAGCCCCGCCCGACGGTGGGACGCAGGCGTGGTGGTTTTGGCTGGGTCAGACCGGGGCGCTTTCCCACCGTGCTGCACACGCCCCCCAAAGTATTTTTGATCAAAGAAGGAAGGCGGTTTGGGGGTGTTAACCAGCGCGCATGACCATGCCGAAGAGGTCGCGCGGGTCATCGGGGTCTGCGATCATGTCGAGGTCGGTAAAGAATGGCGTGTCGCGGATGATGCTGTGCACGTAGCGGAGCGCTGAAAAATCCTCGATCGCGAAGCCGACACCATCGAAAAGGGTGATTTGCGCGGCTGAAGTGCGGCCTGCTGCGTCGCCGGTCATGACCTGCCAAAGCTCGGTAAAGGGATGATCCAGCGGCATTTGCTGGAGTTCGCCTTCGATGCGGGTTTGCTCGGGGAATTCCACGAACATGTCGGCGCGCGCCACGATGTCTTGGTGCAACTCTGTCTTGCCGGGGCAATCCCCGCCGATGGCGTTGATGTGCACGCCGCTGCCGATCATGTTGTCGGTCAGGATTGTCTGCATGTTCTTGTCTGCGGTGGCTGTGGTAATGACGTCAGCGCCTTCGATGGCGTCTTCCGGGCTCGTGCATGTGACGACGGTGATGCCGTGACCCGCGAGGTTGGCCGCGCATTTTTCCGTCGCTGCCGGATCAATGTCATAAAGGCGCACGGTGTCGATGCCGCAGACGGCCTTGAGGGCCAGTGTCTGAAACTCTGACTGCGCCCCGTTGCCAATCATGGCCAGCGTTTTGGCGTCTTTTCGCGCGAGGTGTTTGGTGGCGACCGCAGACATGGCGGCGGTGCGGAGGGCTGTCAGCACTGTCATCTCGGAAAACAGCACCGGATAGCCTGTGTTCACTTCTGCCAGCAGGCCAAACCCGGTGACGGTTTGCAGGCCTTCCTTCATGTTCTTGGGGTGGCCGTTCACGTATTTGAACCCGTAAAGTTCGCCGTCGGATGTGGGCATCAGTTCGATCACCCCGACGTCAGAGTGCGACGGCACGCGCGGTGCCTTTTCGAACTGGGGCCAGCGTTTGAAATCGGCTTCGATCTCGGTGGCCAGTTCTGTGAGAAACCGTTCAAGACCAATGTGATGCACCAGTTTCATCATGTTGGCGACGGACACGAAGGGCACGAGCGCGAGGTGCGATGGATCTTGGGTCATGTGCGGCTCCGGGTCAGGCGATCAAAGACGCGCCGGCCCATCAGGGACGCGGTCAGGTCGACCATCAGATTGGCGGTCATGCCGCGGTCATCAAGGAAGGGGTTCAGTTCGACAAGGTCGAGGGACCCAACGCGCCCGCTGTCGCAGAGCATCTCCATGATCAGGTGGGCCTCGCGCACGGTGGCCCCGCCGGGGACTGTTGTGCCAACGCCGGGTGCGACACTGGGGTCGAGGAAATCCACGTCAAGGGAGACATGCAGCGCCCCGTCTACGGCTGCGACCCGGTCAAGGAAGGCGGCGAGCGGCCCGCTGACGCCTTGCTCGTCGATCATGCGCATGTCGACGAGGGTTGTCTGCCCCTCTGCGAGATGTGCGCGCTCTGCGGGGTCCACGGATCGCAACCCAATCATGCAGATGTTTTCGGTGGGTACTGGCGTTTGCAAGGCTGGGAAGCCTTCAAAGCCGGGCCGGCCTGTGAAATAGCCCACCGGGGTTCCGTGCAGGTTGCCACTGTCTGTGGTGTCGGGGCTGTGGATGTCACTGTGCGCGTCGAGCCAAAGAACAAAGAACGGCCGGTTCTGTTTGGCGTAGTGGTTTGCCATGCCAGAGACAGTGCCTGCTGCCAGCGCATGATCCCCCCCGAGGAAGATCGGCATGCCTGCGGCGGCTGCTTTTTCTGCCGCATCCGCCAGCGTGTGGGTCCAGCCAACTGTGCGGGCCAGATCGTGGACCAGCGCGTTGCGTGGGTCAGGTACCGAGACGTCAGCGGGCGCAAGGTTGCCCCAGTCCGTGAGTGTATGGCCCAGCCCCGAAAGGGCCTCGCTGATGCCCGCTGTGCGGTAGGCGTCCGGGCCCATGAGACATCCCTGACGGCGCTTGCCGCAGTCGACAGGGGCACCGATGAGGATGCAGTTTTGGGGTGTGATATCTAACATGCATCTGTGATGCCGTACAAAATGGGTCTATTTGAAGCGGTCAATTTGCGCTATATGTCTGGTGATTGATCAAAATGGTGCATCTGAATGGACGAAACGGACACAAGACTGATTGGGTATCTGCGCAAAGATGGTCGTGCCAGTCTGGCCCGGATCTCTGCTGATTTGGGATTGGCCCGCAACACAGTCCGCAAACGGATGGAGCGGTTGCAGCAAAGCGGAGAGGTGGCTGGGTTCACCGTTTTGACCCGCAGCGATATCGCCACCCATCCGGTCCGAGGCCTGATGATGCTGGAGATTGCTGGCCGGGGTACCGAAAAGATTGCCCGGTGGCTGCGTCAGATCCCTCAGGTGCAGGCTGTACATTCCACCAATGGCGCGTGGGATCTGATTGCAGAGGTTGGGACCGAGACCCTGGAAGACTTTGACCGTGTCTTGACCGATATTCGCCGTCAGGGCGAGATCACGAAGTCCGAGACCTCATTGTTGCTGAGCACGCGTCGTTAGCGCCGTGCCGCCACCAGCCACAGCCAAACGGCGATCAGCGAAAAGATCATGTTCCAGCTGGCCATCGACAGCGATAGCAGCTCCCAGCTGACCTGATCGCACATCACAAGGCGGGGGCCGTCTGTTGCCAGCAAATCGGTTCCCGTCAGATCGTTCAGACCGCCACCACCCGTGCAGGATGTCGGGCCTTCCCACCAGTCACGCTCTACTCCGGTGTGAAACAGCCCGATTGCCGCCGTTGTCAGGGCCGCCAAGGCACCAAGATATCCCAGAACCCTTGCAGGCAAAATCAGGGCCAGCACACCAATGCCAATCGCCGCCATATGCGGCCAGCGTTGCCAGTAGCACATCGTGCAGGGCGGATAGCCCAGATATTCAAAGATGTAGGCCCCGCCCAGCAGCAGGACAGAGACGCTGGCCGCGATGACGATCCGCGATCGCCGCACTTACAGCACCCCGATAAAGGCGAAACCGCCGATCAACAGCACGCAGAACAAGATAAACATCAGACCAAGCCGTTTTTCGATGAAATCCCGGATCGGTTCTCCGAATTTCCACAAAAGGCCCGCAACGATGAAGAACCGCAATGCCCGTGCGATGATGGACGAAAAGATGAAAACGGGCAGGGACAGGCCGGTGACCCCGGACATGATCGTGATGACCTTGAAGGGGAAAGGTGTGACCCCCGCGATCAGGACAGCCCAGGCGCCATAGCTGTTAAAACGCTCTTGGAAGGCTTCTACCGCGTCCGCCTTGCCGTAGAAGTCAAAAATCGGTTGGCCGATCAGCTCGAAAAAGCCCCAGCCGATGAAATACCCGAAAAGTCCGCCCAAGACCGACGCAATGGTCGCAACACCTGCGATAACGAACGCCTTTGAAGGGCGCGCGATAATCATCGGAATCATCAGGACATCTGGTGGGATTGGAAAAAACGACGATTCAACAAAGGCCACAGCGGCAAGCACCCATAGGGCGTAGGGCGATTGTGCCTGGGCCAAAGTCCAGTCGTAAAGGCGGCGTAACATGGCAGAACAAACTTTCGAAAACTGTGGCGCCCTTAGGCCATGAGACGGCGATTTGGTCAACCTTGCGCTGCACATCGGAATGCGTCAACGTATCTCACCAGTTCTGGGGGGAAAACGCGATGAAATGGCAAGGCAGGCGGGGCAGCCGCAATATCGAGGACCGGCGCAGGCGCCCATCAAAGCGCGCTGCAAGTGGTGGCCGGATCGGTGGGCTTGGCCTGATTGTGGTTCTGGTTGCCGGGTATTTCCTTGGCATCGACGTCTCGCCATTACTGAACGGTGCGCAGGGTGGTGGTATCACCACGACAAGCCAGTCCGCTGAAATCACCCCCGCCGACGAACGTGCTGCACAATTTGTGTCGGTCACATTGGCCGATACGGAAGAGGTTTGGGCTGACATCTTTAACCGGCAAGTTGGCACGCCCTATTCACCGCCGACACTTGTGCTGTTCAAAGGTGCGACCCAATCGGCTTGTGGTGGCGCATCTGCGGCCACGGGGCCGTTTTATTGTCCACCTGAACGCAAGGCGTTTCTGGATACGGATTTCTTTGTCACGATGGAACGCCAGTTGGGGGCCGGCGGCGATTTTGCCGCCGCTTATGTTGTTGCCCACGAAATTGCCCATCATGTCCAAAACGAGCTGGATATCCTGCCGCAGGTCAACCGGATGCGCCAGCAAGCAGATGAGGCCACGTCAAATGCTTTGTCCGTCAGGGTCGAACTGCAGGCCGATTGTTTCTCGGGCATCTGGGCGCGACTGGCACAAGAGCGGTTCGGCTCTTTAGAGCGGGGCGATATTCAGGAAGCTATGAACGCGGCTCGTCAAATTGGGGATGACACCTTGGCGCGCAATGCAGGCCGTGCTGTGCGCCCGCATACCTTTACCCACGGCACAAGCGAACAGCGTCAGCGATGGTTCCTGCGCGGGTATGAAAGTGGCGATCTGACAATGTGCGACACGTTCTCTGCACCACAGCTTTAAACCCCGATTGACGTGCCTTGCGGAACGCCCTAAGTGAGGCGCATTGGTACGCCGGTGTGGCGGAATGGTAGACGCAGGGGATTCAAAATCCCCCGACAGCAATGTTGTGCCGGTTCGAGTCCGGCCACCGGTACCAATATTTTCCTAAAAGCGTGCATCGGCGGGTTTCCCCTAGAATCAGGCCGGAATGTGACCGTCGAAATTCTGATTGTTTCTACGGCAGCCCTTTTGACACCGCTCAGCGAAAAATTGACCAACCACAGGCGACAATCAGCCCGCCTTGCCTTTTTTCTGCCACAATCAAATTTGGGCCTGCGTGGGAGGCTCAATTTTTGTGCAGTGGTTACTGCAAAAAAGAATGCATCTTTTGCGGTATGCGCAAATATCAAAAATAATGATGAATTATCAGTTGTTTAAGATTTCAGATTTTTGATCCGCCAGAATTCCCACAGATCTGTGCACTCGGCGAATTCCGCATATCGTGGCGCAACTTTGCCGCGAACGGCACCACTTCATGTCATTTCCGCCATTTTTCGCGCATTTTTTACTTTGTTCAGCCGACCAAGACGCAGTAATCCATGTGGGCTGCTTCATTTTGCAGCGTGGCCTTTTGGGGATGGTCACCGCGCGTTCAGGTTTCGTTAGCCAACACGTGTAAAACAATTCTTGTTTGCGCCGTTTCGATTCGGAGTGACGCGACGATGGAATTGGCTGGCAGTCTCCGGCTGTGATGTTGCTGTAAGGGCAACGAGGTGTGTGTTTGGTCATGTTGGCCGCAGGAGTAATAGATGTCGAAGACGATTGATTTTAACGATCTTTCACGCGGGACGGTTGTTGATAACGAGTATAGTTCTCAGGGCGTTACAATCTCTGGGGTGACATCTGCCGGCGTCTCCGGGCGCGCTATGATCTTTGATACCAACAGCCCTACGGGCGGTGACACTGATCTTGCCTCTGACAATCTGGATAACGTCCTGATCATTTCAGAAGACGGCGACCACTGCGATCCTGATGATAACGCCCGCGGCGGCCTTTTGCGCTTTGATTTTGCGGACGGGGCCAAGGTTCAGTCGCTGACGTTCTTTGACATCGAAGAAGGCGCTGCTGTTCGGTTTTATAATGAAGCCGGCGACTTGATCGCCACACGGCATGTCGTGACTGACGACAATGGGCAATTGGTTGCGGATTTCCATATCGACGGCGTGTTCCGGATGGATGTTCAGCTGAACGGTTCGGGCGCTGTCGATAACCTTGTCTTTGACGATTTTGTTGTCCCTGATGGCACCGTTGAAGGCACCTCTGGCGACGATGTTATCGACGTCAACTATACCGGCGATCCTGAAGGGGACCGTGTTGATGCGCAGGATGCCGTTTTGCCCGGCGCTGCGCCAAATGATGACCTGATTTATGGATATGGCGGTGATGACACGATCATTGCCGGCAGTGGCGACGATAAGGTCTTTGGCGGTCAAGGCGATGACAGCATTGACGGTGGCACTGGGGATGATGTCATCCACGGCGGCTCTGGTAACGATCAGATCACCACAGGCACTGGATTCGATATCGTTTATGGCGGCGCTGACGCCGATACGATTACCGCAACCGGCAGCGGCTGGGTCTTGGGCGGCTCTGGTGGCGACGACAATGATACATTGGATGTGACAGGGCAGGGCCCCTTCATTCTGACCAGCCCTGATGGAACAGGAAGCCCGATCCCGGATGGGAATGGCAACGGCTTTGACGGCTGTCTTGTCTTCGTGGATGAAGACGGCAATCCAACGGGTCAGGTCATCGAATTCCGCGAGATTGAGAACATCATCGGTGATGATCCTATCAACCGCGATCCCTCTGCGACGGACGACGCTTTCACAACTGGTGAAGACGATCCAGCTGATCTTGGCAACGTGGTTGGCAATGATAACGACCCAGACGGCGATGCGTTGACCGTTGCTGCGGTGAACGGCGACAGCGCCAATGTCGGCGAGGCTGTCGCCGGATCAAACGGTGGGCTGGTCACGCTGAACGCAGACGGCAGCTTGTCCTTTGATCCAAACGACGCGTTTGAAGATCTTGGCGACGGCGAAACACGCGACACCACAGTGACGTACACCGTCAGCGATCCAGACGGTGCAACCTCGACCGCCACAGTGACGATCACAGTAACAGGCAGCAACGATGGCCCTGTCGCTGTTGACAGCAGCTACGTCGTCTCTGCTGACGAGGCCGCGGGCGACGAAGACGCCAACGCAATCACCGACGACACTGGTCTTGGCGCAGACAGCGATCCCGAGGGCGACGCGCTAACCATTGTCGCCGTTGCGGGCGATCCCGCGAACGTAGGGCAGTCGGTTGCGGGTGATGCAGGCGGTCTGTTTGTCATCAATGCTGACGGGACCGTTGATTTCAACGCCAACGGCGAATTTGACGACCTTGGTCTAGGCGAAAGCATTGATACGTCGGTCAGCTACACAATCGTTGATGAAAACGGCGCCGAGGATACAGCCAACATCACGTTTACCGTGACTGGCAAGAACGACGGGACCGTTCAAGGGACCGCTGGCGACGACATCATCAATCCGGACATTCCCTTTGTGGATGCGGACGGTGACGCGGTTGACGGTCTGGACGGCATTCTGCCGGGCGACGAAGGCACAAACAATGACGTCATCGACGCCATGGGTGGAGACGATACAGTCTTTGCAGGCTTGGGCGAGGATGACGTCTTTGGCGGCACAGGCGACGATCTGCTGGATGGGGGTCAGGGCAATGACACTTTGTTCGGTGGCGATGGCAGCGACAATGTTTATGGCGGTGAAGGCAATGATGTCATCGACACATCCATACCAAACACCGGCGCAGCCCCCGATGTGGGTTATCCGTTCCAGACGCCTGACCCGGCTTCCGGCAATCCGTTCCCTTTCCCTGGCTATGACGCAGACACGGATCCCGACAACGACAAGGATTTCGTCTCTGGCGGGTCCGGCGACGATACTATTCGGACCGGCGACGACGACGACACGATCTACGGCGACTCGGGCAACGACACGATTTCGGCGGGCTTTGACGACGACCTCGTTTTTGGCGGATCCGGGAACGACCTGATCGAAGGCTCCGAAGGCAACGACGAGATTGATGGCGGCGCTGGCGACGACACAATCTACGGCGGGCTGGAAGACCCATTTGCCGATCTGGTCAGCTTTCCAGACGACGAACCGGACGCCAATGGCTTTCAAGACCTTGTCCCGGAAAACAACGGCGACACGATCTTTGGGGGTGCCGGAAACGACACCATCTATGGTCAGGACGATGACGATACGTTGTTTGGTGGGATCGGTGACGATCTTCTTGATGGTGGCGTCGATGACGACGTCATCGCAGGTGACGCAGGCAATGACACGGTCATAGGTGGTCAAGGCGACGACAGCATCGATGGCGGCGCGGATAACGATACGCTGTTTGGTGGCGCCGGTAACGACACGCTGGACGGCGGCGACGACGATGACGTGATCGCGGGCGGGATCGGTGACGATACCATCACCGGCGGCGACGGTGACGACGTGGCAGAAGGCGGGGCGGGTGCTGACGAAATCACCGGTGGCGCTGGCAGTGACGCGCTGTTCGGCGGTCAGGATTCGGATGTGTTCATCGGTGGCAACGGTGGCGACGTTGTTGTGGGTGGCGAAGATGCAGACGGCACAGACGTCGATGTCCTTGATCTGACAGACAGCAACGTCGACCGGATCGAATACATTGATGGCGACCCGGAAGCGGGGACCGTCTTCTTCAATGACGGCTCTACGATGACGTTCTCTGAGATCGAGAATGTGATCCCATGCTTCACCCCCGGAACGCTGATTGCAACGCCACGCGGTGAACGCCCCGTCGAAGACCTGCAGGTTGGGGATCGTGTGATCACCCGCGACAACGGCATTCAGGAAATCGCGTGGCTGGGCCGCAAACCGATTTCCGGCACACAATTGATCCAGAACCCGCATCTCAAGCCGATCCTGATCAAACGCGGATCGTTGGGCCAAGGCCTGCCAGAGCGTGACATGATGGTCAGCCCGAACCACCGGATGCTTGTCGCCAGTGACAAAACGCAATTGTATTTCGAAGAAAACGAAGTGTTGGCCGCCGCAAAGCACATGGTGGGTGCCAATGGCATTCAGGCCGTGGACGTCATGCAGACGACCTATATTCACTTCATGTTCGAACGCCACGAAGTTGTCTTGTCAAACGGGGCCTGGACCGAAAGCTTCCAGCCCGGTGACTATTCCCTGAAAGGGATTGGCAACAGCCAGCGAAACGAGATTTTCGAACTGTTCCCAGAGCTTGCCACCGTCACAGGCCTGGAGGATTACCAGTCAGCCCGCAAATCGTTGAAAAAGCACGAAGCAAAGTTGCTGCTGGATTAGGATGCAACCCAAGGGTTGCGAGATCCGGTGACCTGTCATCGGATCTGGAGCAGGGGGTGCGGGGGTGCCCCCTGTTTCATTTTTGACGGGTCTTGCGCCAGGCGGCCCAATCTTCAGGTGTATCAAGATCAAGCAAGGCCCGGTGTCCCGGCAGCGCGACAAGATGGGTTTGGTCGATGTGACCTTTGAGAATGGCAGCACCGCCTTGATCGCCTGACAATGTCAGAAATGCAGGTCGCAAGGAGGCGTCGATCAAGATCGGATGTCCCGGTTTGCCATCTTCTGTGGCACCCCGCCAGACAAGAGCGTCAGGATAGTGCGTCTTGGCCTGTATCACCGCCTGCAAATCCGCCGTCTCGATAGCGACAAGATCGGCGAGGCACAGCAAGATCGCATCGCAGGGCGGGATTGCGGCGATTGCCGTTCGGATGGAGACCCCGATGCCGTCTGCAGCATCTGGCACCGTAATCGGGGTCACATCCAGACCCTGAATTTGCGCCATACGTGGATGATCCAGCGACGGGACCGCCACATAGACCGGATGCTGCACAGCTATTGCCCGCTGGGCCTGCAGGTGCAGCAGCGGGGTTCCATCAATGTCTTCCAACAGCTTGTCCCGCCCTCGCATCCGGCGCGATTGACCGGCTGCAAGGATCAGAACAGATATCATATCAAAGACTTACGGGATGATACGGGTGTATTTGGTGCCTTCCAGCGTGGCGCCGACGCGCAAACCGGTCTGACCAAAGACAACCGCGATGACCGGCGCAAGTGTTGTTGTTGTCTCGGCACGCAAGGTTTCGCCCTGTGCGCTGATCACATACTCTAGATCCGCCCCAGCCGCCCAACCGGGTGACTGGCGGAAATCGCGCAACGCGTCCTCTGTCATGAAGAACAAGACGTGGCTAAACTGTTGTGCGCCGATCTGCAGGCCCGCAGATCCCGAAGCCGTTGAATAATAGTCAACCGTCGACGGGCCAACCCGCAACGCGCCACGGCCAAAAGACCCACCCAGGCCAAGCCCGACTTCCGTGATCAGTGGCATGACCAGCATGCCCGCTGCCCGTGCTTCCAGGTCGCGCGTTCCCGGATAGGTCTGGCGCATGAAATTCAATGTGCTGTCCACGCGCGCATCGATGGTCGCAGCGCCCGGGCTGCCGATCCCGTTGCCACAGGCTGCAAGCGTCGTGCCTGCAAGTGCCGCCAACCCAAATTGCCGTCTGGAAAAAGTGCTCATATCTCGCCTCTGTCATTCTTGATGGGCCGTTGATCGGCCCTTGGGCGCATCTTATGCAGATTTTCAGGCCGCTGTCACGGGTCAAACGCAACATGTGGCGGGTGAGCGCGCGGTGGACGCTAGAGGTTTGAAGCGAGCCAGTCCGCGAGATCACGATGCGTCGCGTATGAGGCGCAGCGCGGCGCAGCCTCCGGCGGGGATATAGAAAGAAACAAAAAAATCAAAAAGGGTGTGCTTTGTGACCCGCGTCGTGCCCCCTTCGCAAGCGGGCGAGAGGTTAGTCTTGCATGAGCTTTGCAGCGGCCGGCGCGAAATAAGTCAAGACACCGTCACAGCCCGCCCGCTTGAAGGCCATCAAGGCTTCCATCATGACCTTGTCGCCGTCAAGCCACCCGTTTTGTGCCGCCGCCTGCATCATCGCGTATTCGCCCGAGACTTGATAAGCGAAGGTCGGAACCCCGAACTGGTCTTTCACGCGGCGGCAAATGTCCAGATAGGGCAGGCCCGGCTTGACCATGACCATGTCTGCCCCTTCAGACAAATCGCGCTGTACAAGGCGCAGGGCTTCATCGCTGTTGCCGGGGTTCATCTGATAGGTGTTCTTGTCGCCCTTGAGCGCGTCAGAGGCGCCAACCGCATCCCGAAAAGGGCCATAAAACGCAGAGGCATATTTGGCCGTGTAGCTGAGGATGGTGACATCCTGATGGCCTTCGGATTCGAGAGCTGCGCGGATCGCCCCGATGCGCCCGTCCATCATGTCAGAAGGCCCCAGGATATCCGCGCCAGCCTCGGCTTGCGCCAGTGCCATTTTGACCAAAGCCGCGACTGTGCGGTCGTTCACGATGTTCCCGTCTTCAACAAAGCCGTCGTGGCCGTTGATATTATAGGGATCAAGCGCGATGTCGGTCATGACGGCAATGTCGGGGGCGACATCCTTGATGGCCCGGATGGCCTGATTGGTCAGATTGTCGGGCGACCATGCTTCCGCGCAATCCTCTGTGCGGCTGTCCATGCCGGTATACGGAAAGATGCAGATCGCAGGAATGCCAAGCGCCTGCGCCTCGACCGCTGCTTTTGCCACCCGGTCCACCGTGCGCCGCATCACACCCGGCATCGAAGCCACCGGCGTCTCATCATCCGTGCCGGCCATGACAAAAACCGGCCAGATCAAATCATCAGGCGTGACCGTGTTTTCGCGCATCATCGCCCGCAAAGCCGGGGTTTTGCGCATCCGGCGCAGGCGGGCTGTGGGGAAGGGCGGAACGGTTGGTATCATAATGCGGGCCTTTCTGGTCACAGGTGTTTGGTGACATGAACCAAAGGGGTTCACAAGTCTGGGCATCCGGCAAAGCTGCGTCTAGGGTCCGCGAAAGAATTAGTACGCACGCGAGGCTGCCACCCGTGGAATGGTCAGAGGCCCTTTTCGACACCATTAGTATGCGCTCGTTTTCCAATGTATGGTATTGGATTGCGATCATTGTCCTGTGGTCATCGATGTCACATTGGGTCTTGGGCGTCCCGTTTGATCTGATCATGCGCGCCAAACGCAAAGGCGGCGAGGCCGAGCAGGACTTGATTGATGTGGTCCGGGTCAATGTGAACCGGGTGCTGAGCATCGGTCAGACAGCCGGGTCCTGGCTTTTGGCGATTGTGTGCTTTACGATCACATCACTTTCTTTACTTGGTATTTTGTATGGGATTGAGCTGGCTCAGGCGATATTATTGATGGTGATCCCTGTCTGCGGTGTTGGCATTCTAAGCTTCTACACCGCCCGCAAGATCGAAAGTGACGCCACTGACGTACAGGTCCTGTATAAGATGCTGTCCACCCATCGCCTGTGGACTCAGGTTATCGGGATGATCGCGATCTTTATCACAGCGATGTACGGCATGTATCATAACCTTGAAGTGCCCAACTTCTAGCCCCTTCGCCATTGACACGCGGGGCCTGCGCGGTAGGTCAGGCACATGACTGCATCACCCCCGACATCCGTTACAGTTTCCGGCGCGCCCGAGGGCTTTGACGCCCAGCTTATCCTTGCCGAGATTACAAAATCCGGTCAGCCCGTTGTCCACATCGCCCGCGATGACAAACGGCTGGCCGCGATGCAGGCTGCCTTGCGGTTTTTTGCCCCTGACATGCCCGTTTTCACATTCCCGGCATGGGATTGTCTGCCATATGATCGGGTGTCGCCCAATGCGGATATTTCGGCGGGACGGATGGCAACTTTGGCCGCACTGACCCATGGCATGCCGGATCGGTATGTTCTGCTGACCTCTTTGAATGCGGCCAGCCAACGCGTCCCTCCGCGTGCCTTGCTGCGCGAGGCTGCTTTTTCTGCGCGTGTCGGCGGGCGGATCGACGAAAAGGGCTTGCGCGCCTTTCTGGTTCGGATGGGGTTCACCCAAAGTCCCACAGTGATGGAGCCGGGTGATTACGCCGTCCGGGGCGGTATCATCGACATTTTTCCGCCGGGCCAAAGCGGTCCTGTCCGGCTAGACCTGTTTGGAGACGTGCTGGACGGCGCGCGGCGCTTTGATCCGGCCACCCAGCGCACCACAGAAAAGCTGACCGAGATTGAGTTGGCGCCCGTCTCTGAGGTCATTCTCGACGAGGCTGCCATCACCCGGTTCCGCCAAAACTACCGGATCGAATTTGGGGCCGCTGGAACGGATGACCCGCTATACGAGGCCGTCAGCGCCGGTCGCAAACATGCGGGGATCGAGCATTGGCTAGGGTTCTTTCAGGACAACCTTGAAACCCTTTTTGATTATACAGCCGGGGCCACGATCACGTTGGACGACCAACTGACCCCTGCGCGGATCGCCCGGTGGGACAGCATCGTCGACCAATACGAGGCTCGGATGCATGCCCTGTCACAGAAGGGGCGGATGGATACGGTCTATAAACCAGCGCCGCCGGGTCAGTTGTATCTGGATGATGCTGCTTGGGCTGCGGCTGTGGACCAAAAGCGGCAATTGCAATTTGCGGCTTTGCCGCAAGCCACCGGTCCGGGTGTCATTGATGCAGGGGGCCGTATCGGTCGCGATTTCGCACCAGAGCGGCAATCGGAAAGCACGAACCTGTTCTCGGCTTTGGCCGTGCACATCCGCAGGCAGGTCGACCTTGGGCCGGTTGTGATTGCCAGCTATTCGGAAGGGGCCCGCGAACGCCTGACCGGTCTGATCGAGGATGAAGGCATCGCAGAGGTGATCCCCGTCAGCGATTTTGCCCGCGTCGGTAAAACCGGGGTGCATTTGGCGGTCTGGCCACTGGATCATGGGTTTGTGACGCCGGACGTCACTGTGATCTCTGAACAAGATGTGTTGGGCGACCGCCTGATCCGGCAAACCAAGCGCAAGCGGCGGGCCGAGAACTTTCTGTCAGAGGCCAACAGCCTGTCACCCGGCGATCTGGTGGTCCACGTCGATCACGGTGTCGGTCGGTTCAAGGGGATGGAAGTGGTCACAGCCCTTGGCGCTGCCCACGAATGCCTGCTGCTGGAATACGCAGACGACAGCAAATTGTATCTGCCCGTCGAAAACATCGAGTTGCTGTCGAAATACGGACACGAAGAAGGCCTTCTGGATCGGTTGGGTGGCGGCGCATGGCAGGCCAAGAAAGCCCGCCTGAAAGAACGCATCCGCCAGATTGCCGAACGCCTGATCCGGGTTGCCGCAGAACGGGCCTTGCGAACAGCACCTGCGCTGGATCCGCCGGATGGGTTGTGGGACCAGTTTCTGGCACGTTTCCCTTATGCAGAAACCGACGATCAGCTGTCGGCCATCGACGACGTTCTGGAAGATATCGCCTCTGGCAAGCCGATGGATCGCCTGATCTGCGGCGATGTGGGGTTTGGCAAGACCGAGGTCGCGATCCGGGCGGCTTTCGTGGCAGCACTCAGCGGTGTGCAGGTCGCGATTATTGCCCCCACAACGTTGCTGGCCCGGCAACATTACCAAAGCTTTGCAGAACGGTTCCGGGGCTTTCCGGTGAATGTGCGACCACTGTCGCGCTTCGTATCAACGGGCGACGCGAACACCACCCGCGAGGAAATCACGAAGGGCACGGTCGACATCGTGGTCGGCACCCACGCCTTGCTGGCAAAGGGGATCAAGTTCAAGAACCTTGGTCTGCTGGTCATCGACGAAGAGCAAAAGTTCGGGGTCCAGCACAAAGAGCGCTTAAAACAGCTGCGTACAGACGTACACGTACTGACCCTCACGGCCACGCCGATCCCACGGACCTTGCAATTGTCGCTGTCAGGGGTCCGCGACCTCAGTATCATCGGCACCCCCCCAATCGACCGGCTGGCGATCCGCACCTATGTCAGCGAATTCGACACGATCACCATCCGCGAAGCCTTGTTGCGCGAACATTACCGAGGCGGGCAAAGCTTTGTTGTGGTGCCCCGCATCGCAGATATGGCTGAAATGGAAGACTGGCTGAAACGCGAAGTTCCCGAGGTCAGCTATATCTCGGCCACAGGCCAAATGGCAGCGGGCGAGCTGGACGACCGGATGAACGCCTTCTACGACGGCAAGTACGACGTGCTGCTGGCGACAACCATTGTGGAAAGCGGGCTTGATATCCCGACGGCAAACACGATGATTGTGTGGCGTTCGGATATGTTCGGCCTGTCACAACTCTACCAGATCCGGGGGCGGGTGGGCCGGTCGAAAACGCGCGCCTACGCCTATCTGACAACCAAACCACGTCAGAAACTGACGGATACGGCGCAGAAACGGCTGCGGGTGCTGGGATCGCTCGACAGTCTTGGGGCAGGGTTCACGCTGGCCAGCCAGGACCTTGATATCCGAGGAGCCGGGAACCTGCTGGGCGAGGAACAATCCGGGCAGATGCGTGAAGTCGGCTACGAGTTGTATCAGCAAATGCTGGAGGACCAGATCAGTGCCATCAAGTCCGGTGCTGCCGAAGGCCTTGCGGACGATGGCGAATGGTCGCCGCAGATCAACCTTGGCGTGCCGGTTCTGATCCCGGAAACCTATGTGCCGGACCTTGATGTGCGGCTTGGCCTTTACCGCCGCCTGTCGGACCTGACAACGAAGGTGGAACTGGAAGGTTTCGCGGCTGAAATGATCGACCGGTTTGGCAAGCTCCCCCGCGAGGTGAACACGCTGATGTTGGTCGTGCGGATTAAGGCGATGTGCAAGAAGGCAGGCATCGCCAAACTGGATGCAGGACCAAAAGGGGCGACGATCCAGTTTCACAACGACAAATTTGCCTCGCCCGAAGGTCTGGTCGACTTCATCCACGACCAGCGCGGCTTGGCCAAAGTCAAAGACAACAAAATCGTTGTACGCCGGGACTGGGCCAAGGAACGCGACAAAATTCAAGGCAGCTTCAACATCGCGCGGGATCTGGCGCAAAAACTTTCGGACGCCCGCAAAGCCGAAAAGAAAGCACCCGCTTAGGCTTCTTTGTTTCGATCTCATATCCCGGGGGTTTGGGGGCTGGCCCCCAATGGCATCGCCAGACGCAACACCCGCGTTCAACCCCCAATTTTCTAGAAAAATCGCCGCCCCTTACGCCTCACCCGGCCGTTTGATCTTGGTGGTCAGCCATAAGGCCGCGCTGGCCATCACCAAGGTCCCAAAGGCCATCGGCAACGGTGTCCCATCAAACATGATCGCAATCGGTGCCGCCAAGAAGACAGCCCCCACTGTGGACACTGCAGCGATCACAGAAGCCGCAAGGCCCGCGATATGGCCCATCTCTTCCATCGCAAGTGCGTTCAGGTTGCCAATTGTCAAGCCAACCTGAAAGAAACTGCCGGTGATCCAGACCACGTATGTCCCAAAGGCGATCACGTAAGGGGGCTGCATCAGGGTGATCAGGATCATGGCCACTGTCATGGCGATCTGCGCGATATAAATACCCCTGATAATGGCGCGCATCCCCAGCCGCACCACAATGCGGGCGTTCAGAAAAGAGGCAGAGGCCGCACAAACCGCGATCCCGCCAAACCACAGATGAAAATGCGCGCCCTGATCGAAAGTCACGTCAAACACCTGTTGGGTGACTGACAGCACCGTGAACAGCATGCCCAATGTCAACGTCTGCACAAAGATCGACAGCCGCGCTGTGGGGTGGGCAAACATCTCTGCGGTGGCATCCTTGATCGCACGCAAGCTCAGCGGGCGGCGGTTTTCAGGCTGTAAAGTCTCGGGTTGCCGCAGCATCAGCCAGATCGAAACCACGATAACAAAGACCGCAAAAGTCGGAAAAATTGCGCGCCAGCCAAATGCCGACATGATGAAATAGCCCAAGGTGGGGGCCAGTGCCGGGATCAACGAGAACACAAGCAGGACAAACGATACGATTTTGGCCATTTCGCGACCCGCATAAAGGTCCCGGATCATCGCCATCGCCACAACACGCGGCCCTGCCGCCCCCATGCCCATAACAACCCGCGCTGCCAACATCCACGTCAGGCTGTCGGCCACCCAAGCAGCCAACGTTGCCACAAGATAGACGCCAGCCCCCATCAACATCACGGCTTTGCGCCCAAAGGCGTCCGACAAGGGCCCGGTCACGAAGGTCCCCAGCCCCATGCCCAGCACAAAGCTGGTGATCATCAATTGCGCGCGGTTCAGGTCTTGGGGTGACAGCTCTGTCCCGATTTCAGCCAGGGCAGGCAACATGGCGTCGATAGAAAAGGCCACAGTCGCCATGACCATGCCCATCAGCGCGATAAATTCTCCTTGCGACAGTTTTTTGTCTGCGCTCACTCTGCGGCGTCCAGCTGCGTCTGAATGTCCTTGATCACGTTCACCCAAACCTCTGCGGGCTGTGCACCCGGAACAGCATGTTGGTTGGCCACAATGAATGTCGGGACAGAGCTGACACCCATTTCGCGTGAATGCGTATCCCGTTTGCGAATATCGGCGACATCGTTGTCAGACCCCAACAGCTTGGTCACAACGCCTGCGTCCATTTCAGCTGTGTCGGCAATGTCTGCCAAAACCTCATGATCGCCAATATCGCGGCCGTCGACAAAATAGGCTTTGAACAGCAGGTCGACGACGAAAGTCTGACGCTCCTCGATCCCCGCCCAATGGATCAGGCGGTGCGCATCAATTGTGTTTGGCGTCTTTTGCATCGCATCCAGATTGATCGTCAGGCCGGCCTTTTCGGCATGGGCAACAACGGGCGCATAGGCTTTCACGGCCCCCTCTTTGCCGCCGAATTTGCCTTCCAGATAGGCCCGGCGGTCCATCCCGCCTGCAGGCATGTCCGGATTCAGCTGAAAGGGATGCCATTCGATGTCGAACGGGTGATCCGGAAATTCCAGCAAAGCTTTGTCCAGATTTGCCTTACCGATATAGCACCACGGGCAAATTGGATCGGAAATGATATCAAGTTTGACCATTGTGGTGCTCCTGAGTTTGCCGCAATTGGCGGCGAAGGATTTTGTTGTTGGCGCCGCGTGGCAGGCTGTCGACCCGGATGAACTGCCGGGGCACTTTGTAGCGGGCCAGTGACGCTGCTGCGAAAGCGGTCAGCTGCGTTTCATCTAACATGTCTGGGCTGACATAAAAGGCCGCAATGATGCTGGTGTCTGCCTGCACAGTGATTTCGCAGACGGCGGCCTCTGCCAGACCCGGAAACTGGTTGAGCACGTTCTCGACCTCGATCGGGCTGACCCGGTAGCCACCCGCGTTCATCATATCATCGACACGGCCTTCATACTGGATCGCGCCGTCGGCAAGGACACGGCCGACGTCACCGGTCAAAAACCACTCTCCCTGAAAGCGGCTGGCGGTCTCGGCTGGCGCATCAAGGTATCCCAGCATCAGCCCCGGATCATCTTTGTGCACGCCAATGACACCCGATTGGCCCTCAGCCACAGGGCCGTTCGCCCCGATCAACGCAACCTGTCTGCCCGGCTGAGGCCACCCCAGCGCCTGACTGGGACGCCCCGGACAGGTTGATATGAAGGTCGAGCATTCTGACATGCCATAAGCCTCAAAGACCGGGGTTCCGGTCGCCGCTTCCCATTTGTTCGCCGTCACAACGGGCAGCTTTTCACCCGCCGACAGACCATGTCGGAGTGCGGGTAAGTCCGGCATGTCCTGACGCAGCATGCGTCGGTAAACGCCGGGTGCTGCTGCAAAAAGCGTTACATCATGCTGGGCGATCAAACCGGCCAGATCCCCGACATCCGACCCATCGTGCGGTATAAGTGCGGTGGCACCGGCCGCCCAAGGGTCAAGCAAGCCGGTTCCCAACGTATAGGTCCAGTTGAACGCCCCTGCGTGCAACATCACGTCATCGCGTGTCAGCCCATACCAGCCATCCCACATCATCCGCCGCGCCCAAATGGCCCGGTGAGCATGGACCACCGGGCGCGGTTTGCCTGACGTTCCAGATGTATAGATGATATAGGCAGGCCGATTGGGATCGCCCATCACTGCAGGCAAGCTGGCCCCAGTGCGCATCGCATGCAAATCAGATGGTGCAACAACGTCGATCGGTGTTTCGGGCAGTGCGATACCCTTGGTTGCGATAATCAGTTTTGGTGCGGTCTGGGTCGCTATGGCTGTGATTTCTGGGAGTGTGAGCTGCGTTGAGGTTGGGATTGGGATCAAGCCTGCATAGATCGCCGCCAGAAACGTCAGCGGAAAGTCAGGCGTGTTGCCCAGACGAAGCAGGATGCGGTCGCCAGCCACCAGACCAAGGTCTGTCAGGGCATGGGCCGTCTTGCGCACCGCCTGTCCCAGCGCATCATACGTCCATTGGTCTTGTCCGTCGCCGCCGATGACACGCAGGGCCACTTTGTCTGGTTGCGTGCTCACGTGGCGCAGTACCGTATCGGCCAAGTTGAAAGGGTTGGGCGGCGCACCGATGAGAGCAATAGAAGGGTGGGTCATCATCCTCTTCGGCTAATCTGTCACAGGTGATGTTGCAAGCCTGACCAGCTTGACGATAAAACCAGCAGCATGAGTGACCTTGATCCTAAAAGCCTGATCCGTATCGCCCGCGAAAACGGAACCGAAGACATCGGCCAACCGCTGGACCTGGGCGCGCGTGTCCGCGAGTTGCGCAAGGCCCGGAACTGGACGTTGGAACAGGCCGCCAGACAGGCAGGTCTTGCGCGCTCGACCCTGTCGAAGATCGAAAACGGCCAGATGTCACCCACCTATGAGGCGCTGAAGAAGCTGGCGACGGGCCTCGAGATCACGGTGCCGCAACTGTTCACCCCTCCCTCGAAGGGACAGGTGAACGGACGCATGGCTGTGACCAAGGCGGGCGAGGGCACACACCAGATCACAACCACTTACGAACATCATTTGCTAGGCGAGGCCCTGACCCAGAAAGCGATGCTGCCGTATCGCGCCCGCATTCGCGCCCGGTCGATGGATGATTTTGATGGGTGGGTGCGCCATGATGGGGAAGAATTTTTGTTTGTTCTGACCGGTCAGGTCCGGCTGTATACGGAATTCTATGAACCGATGGATATGTCACGCGGGGATAGCGCCTATTACGACGCTGCGATGGGACACAACGTTGTGTCCCTGTCAGCAGAGGATGCCACGATCCTTTGGGTGACATCCCTGTCATGAACAACCGTGGTTTGATCCAAAGGCGCGCGCTCCGCGCGCAAGACATATTTTGATTTGGTCACGCAGGTGTTGTGTTTGTTGCAAGTGCGGGACGCCTTCGGCGCGAAAGTACTTTTGACCAAAAGAAGGGGGTGGGCCTGTCAACTTTCACGCGGCACCAGTGCCCCCGCGTGAAAGTTCGCAGGTCCTAGTCCGTCTTGGCAAATAACCATGGCAGAATGGCCTGCGCGATCGCAACGCCGACGATCTGTGCTGCGATGAACATGACCACATGTGTCGGATTGATCCCTGCAAACGTGTCCGAGAAAGCCCGCGCAAGTGTCACCGCCGGGTTCGCAAAACTGGTGGATGAGGTGAACCAGTAAGCCCCCGTGATGTACAACGCCACAAGCGTCGGCACTGCATCCGGCTTTGATCGCAAGCCCCCAAAGATCACAAACAGCAGACCAAAGGTTGCGAAGATTTCAGATCCCCATTGCGCCGGTCCCGTCCGGTTGGTCATTGAAAACTGCCAGATCGCCTCTGAAAAGATGAAATGTGTGAACCAGACCCCCAAAATGCCGCAAATGACCTGAGCCACAACGTATCTGCCCGCATCCATAGTCCCGATCTCTTTGCGCAGCCAAAAGGCCAACGTCACAGCTGGGTTGAAATGTGCCCCCGATATCGGACCAAGGACCGTGATAAGCAGATAGAGCATACAGCCCGTCGCAATCGCATTCGCCAAGAGCGCCAGTGCGATATCATCCGTCAGGTTGTCCGCCATGATGCCCGACCCGACAACGCTGATCAGCAGCATCGCGGTCCCAAGTCCCTCTGCCAGTACCTTTTGCATCAGAACTGCTGGCCGATGTCGTTCAGGGCTGTTTGAAGGTCTTCTTGGCCCAGTTTTTCGATGGGCAAGTCCAGCAAAGCCTTTGCACGATGACTGAGACGCGCGTAGGCCACGTCAAATGCGTCTTCCCAGTCGGCCTGTGCCGCTGCCGCCGGGTCTTCGACCCCCCAATGCGCCCGGACTGGTGCACCGGGCCAAATGGGGCAGGTTTCGCCTGCTGCTGACCCGCACACGGTGATCACGGCCTGCATCTGGGGCGCATCCTTTTGTGCATAGTCATCCCAGCTTTGCGAGGATAATCCGGCGGTCGGGAACCCTTCACGTTCCAGCAACACCAACGATTGCGGATGCACCTTTCCAGACGGACGAGAGCCCGCGGAATAGGCCGTGATACGACCGTTGGACCGATGGGTCAGAAGGCTTTCCAGCAGGATAGACCGTGCTGAATTGCCCGTACACAAGACGAGAATATTCATGCGCTTTGCCGTAAAGAGACTCTGTTTCAGTTTTGTGACAGCCGGGGCCTTACAGAACCAAATCAGCAGCCCCCAAGGCCACCTGACCTGTTGTCACCGCCGCACTGCCAGCGGTTTTGGCCACAGCGCAGCCAGAAAGTGTCGCAGCCATAAGGCTGATGATAAGTAGTCTTTTCATGTGATGTCCTGTTCAATAGTGCACCGGCGACAGTGCCGCCGGTGTCCGTCAATGGCTGATAGTGCGTTATTCTTCGTACCACCAGACGTCTGGTTGCCAACCGGGCCAATCCCCGAAAATCGGGATCTCGTCGGGATGATGCAGCTCTTTGACATGGGCAATCCGGCTGATGTTCCATTGATAGATCGGGATGACATAGCGTCCTGCAGTCAGCACGCGATCCAGCGCTTTTACCGCGGCCCGGAAATCATCCTGACTGTCTGAGGTCAAAAGCCGGTCGATCATCGCGTCCACCGCAGGCGAGCTGACACCCATCAGGTTGCGGCCACCAACCGTATCAACCGAGTCCATTCCATAGTAGGCATATTGCTCGTTGCCCGGAGACAGCGACACGCCACGACGGTAATATGTCATGTCAAAATCGTAGGCGTCGGTCGCCTCTTTGAACTGGGCGGCATCAGATGTCTGGATCGTCGGTGAAATCCCAAGTCGCCCAAGCGATTCCACGTACATGTCGATCATCGCCTGCGGCTCTGTTGCACCGACTTGCAGCAGGATTTCGAATTGAAACGGCTCTCCGGCGGCGTTCTTCATGACACCATCCTGAACGGTCCACCCTGCAGCCTCCATCTGCGCCAATGCAGCACCGATGTTGGCGCGGTTGCGTTCGGATCCATCCGAGACGGGCAGGGTGTACCCTTCGAGTGTCCCCGGTATCAGGTCTGCGGCAAAGGGTTCAAGGAACGCCAAGACACGACCGGTTGCCGGACCTTCTTGCATGCTCAGTGGTGAATTTGACCAGTATGACGAAATCCGGGGCTGGGCAGAACCAGTCATCGCTTCGTTGATGAACTCAAAATTGAAGGCATGCATCATCGCATCGCGCACGCGCCAGTCCTGAAAGATCTCTTTGCGGGTGTTCATCACAAAACCGGTCATGCCGGATGGACGTTCGTGTGGCAGGATACTTTTGACGACATCACCGTCTTGCACTGCTGGAAAGTTGTACTGCTGTTCCCAGCGGACCACGTTGAACTCGCGGGTGGCGTTGACCTCGCCGACTTTGAAGGCCTCAAAGGCGGCGGTTTCATCGCCGAAGAATTCCAGCCTGACTTCGTCGAGATTGTGGATACCATTCATGAAGGGCACAACATCACGGCCCCAATAGTCGGGGTTGCGCTTGAGCGAGATAAACCGGCCCGCCTCAAAGTCATCGATGACATACGGGCCAGAGGTGATCGGAACCACATCAACGCCGCTTTCAGCGAAATCAAGACCCTCCCACTGCGCTTTCGACAGAATCGGGCGCAGGCCAGCCAGTAAGGCAAGTTCGCGGTCTTCGGTGTTGAAGGTGAACCGGACCGACCGCTCGCCTGTTTGTTCAAGGCTTTCGATCTTGCCGTAGAACCCGTGATAGCGTGGATGACCGACCGTCCCAAGGGTTTCAAAAGACCAGATCACGTCATCGACGGTCACAGGTGTCCCATCCGAGAACGCGGCCTCGGGGCGAAGCACGAACTCAACCCATTCGCGATTCGGTCCGGTTTCAATCGTCTCGGCCAAAACGCCATAAAGCGAGAACGGCTCGTCCAGCGAGCGGCCCATCAGGCTTTCGCCAATCAGGTAGCGCATCTGCCAATGCACGGTGCCTTTGAGGATGTAGGGATTGAGGCTATCAAACCCACCAACGTTCGCCGTCACCAGTTTGCCACCCGTCGGGGCATCGGGGTTTGCGTAAGGCAGTGCCACGAAATCTGGTGGCAAGGCAGGGTCGCCATACATAGCGATGCCATGCTGCGGCTCGGCGAAGGATGCCGTTGCGGAAAGAATCAGGGCCGCGCTGGTCAAAATCGCGCGCGGTAAGCGGAAAAACTCTGGTCTCATTTTGGCGACAATCCCCCGGGGCCAATGTGTGTTGACGCTTAGCGTAAACAGGGTTCCGGGCAACTTCAAACTTTTAGCTTGGCCATCCGCAAGTCATTGCTTATAAAGGGGTCACTGCTCGATAGGTTTCTTGCCTGTATGAAACCTGCCTCAATGACTTACGCCCGCCTTGTGCGGGCGTTTTTTTTGGCAGTCCCCATTTCATCTTTGTGATCACGCCCCCGCAACAGGTCTGTGTCCTTCGCAGGTGCAGCATGTATAAGCGTCTCAAAGACAATCGCAGGAGACCCCATGTCACTTCAAGGTAAGACCGCCGTCATCACTGGATCCAACTCTGGCATCGGCCTTGGGGTCGCGCGCGAACTCGCAAAGCAGGGCGCGCATGTGGTGCTGAACTCTTTCACCGACCGCGACGAAGACCACGCGCTGGCCGCCGAGATCGCCGATACATTTGGTGTGAAGGCCACATACGTGTCCGCCGACATGTCCAAAGGCGAAGACTGCCGCAGGTTGATTGCGGATGCAGGCGCCTGCGATATCCTGATCAACAACGCCGGCATCCAGCACGTCGCCCCAATTCAGGATTTCCCAACCGAAAAGTGGGACGCGATCATTGCGATCAACATGTCGTCGGCCTTTCACACCACCGCCGCCGCCTTGCCGGTAATGCGCGCAAAGGGCTGGGGCAGGGTGATCAATATCGCGTCGGCCCACGGGCTGACGGCGTCCCCTTACAAGTCAGCCTATGTCGCAGCCAAACACGGTATTGTCGGCATGACAAAGGTCGTCGCCTTGGAAACAGCACAGGAACCGATCACGGCAAATGCGATTTGTCCGGGCTACGTCCTGACACCGCTGGTGGAAAAGCAAATCCCCGAGACAATGAAGGAATACGGTATGGACCGCGAAACCGTCGTCAAAGAGGTCTTGCTGCAACGCCAACCGTCCAAAGAGTTCGCCACCACCGAGCAGCTTGGCGGAACAGCCGCGTTTTTATGCTCTGACGCCGCAGCACAAATCACCGGGACAACCATCAGCGTAGATGGCGGCTGGACAGCGCTATGAATGGGCTAAATCCCGCGCCTTTGACAGGTCATGCAACACATCGCGTCACCATCAGCGATGCGAAGCTGTCTGGCATGATGATCAACGGCGCTGTTGTGATGGACGTGCGCGGCCATTGGGATAGCAAATGATGAAGATCAATCTGGCCTTGCAAGGTGGCGGCGCGCATGGGGCCTTCACATGGGGTGTGCTTGACCGCTTGCTTCAGGAAGACGACATCGAGATCGCGTCGATTTCGGGAACCTCTGCAGGTGCGCTGAATGGTGCTGCCCTGAAGGCTGGGATCAAACAGGGCGGCCGGGAAGGGGCCCGCGCAAACTTGCAATGGTTCTGGGAACAGGTGGGGGCGATTACCGATGACCGCTGGCAGGACTGGATTGCAGGCCAGATGCCAAATGCGCATCTGGTTGCCAAAGCGATGGAATATTCGCCCGCCTATCAGATGTTCGACATGACGACGCGGATGTTGTCACCCTACGTCTATGGGGCGGCCATGAAGAACCCGCTTGAACGTATCGTGCGTCACTTGAACTTTGACGATGTGTGTTGTCCAGATGGGCCGCAACTGAACGTCTGTGCCACGAATGTACGCTCTGGCAAGATCCGTGTCTTTCATGGTGCCGACGTCACGCCCGAGGCACTGATGGCATCAGCCTGCCTGCCCAGCCTGTTTCAGGCCGTCGAATTCGTCGACCCCAAAACCGGCAAACAAGAGGCCTTCTGGGACGGTGGTTATACCGGCAACCCGGCGCTGTTTCCCTTCTTCGAGCGTGATTTGCCGGATGATATCCTGATCATCAACATCAACCCGCTGTACCGCGAAGAGCTGCCGACAGAAAGCCAAGCGATCCAGAACCGGATCAACGAGATCAGCTTTAACTCGTCTTTGCTGCGCGAGTTGCGGGCGATCAATTTCGTGAAGCGGCTGATTGCCGAAGACCACATGCCTGCGGGTGCCATGAAAAACGTGCTGGTCCATATGATCAGTGACGACGTTTTGATGACCGAATTGAATGTTGCGACAAAGACGATCCCAACCCCGATCATCCTGGCCCGGTTGAAAGAAGCAGGCCAACAGGCCGCTGAGACCTTCCTTGCCAACCACAAGGTAGACATCGGGAAGCGCAGTTCTGTCGATCTGAAAGAAATGTTCAGCTAAACAGCAGCTTGGCAGCCAAAGCGAACATGACCAACGCGATGATCACATCCAGAATACGCCACGCCCGTGCCGATTGCATCACCGGTGCCAACAGCCGCGCGCCGTAAGCCAGACTGAAGAAGAACACGAAAGACGAGGTCACAGCACCAATGCCAAAAGCCACCTTGGCCGTTCCCGCATATTGCGTCGAGATCGCGCCAATCAGGCCCAATGTGTCCAGATAGACGTGCGGGTTGAGCCAGGTAAAGGCCGCAGCCGTCGCGATTGTCTTTCCAAGCGAACCGGATTTGCCGGCCAGTTGCATCTCGTAAGCGCCCTTATAGGCGGCCCAAAGCCGCACGATGCCGTAGCTCAGCAAGAACGCAGCGCCCGCGTAGGCCATCAGCTGCGGAAAGCCGGGATAAGTTTCGACGATTGCGCCAAAGCCCCACACACCTGCAACGATCAAGATCGCATCGGATAACGCGCAAAACAGGGCCAAGGGAAACACATGGGTTTTCAACAAACCCTGCCGCAAAACAAACGCGTTTTGCGCCCCAATCGCAAGGATCAGGGCAAAAGCGGTGGCAAAACCGACGGTTGCGGCAGTCAGGATCATGCAGGCGGTTGGGTCGGATCGTCGGTGTTGGGATAGACCAACCCTGCCGAAATCACGAGTTTCGCCGCGTCCTCGACAGTCATGTCGAGCTCTTTGATGTCCGCGCGCGGCAAGAACAACAAGAACCCAGACGTCGGGTTTGGTGTTGTGGGCAGGAATACCGTCGCAAAGTCCTCACCATTGGACAGCTTCTGGTACACCTCGCCCTTCGCGTTGATCGAGATGAAGGCAATCGCCCAGATGCCCCGGCGCGGGTATTCGATCAGACATGCCTTGTCGAAAGAGGTATCGCGCTGCGAAAACACGGTCTCTGCGATCTGTTTGACGCCGTTATAAATCGACCGGACAACCGGCATCCGCTCGACCAGATGCTCGCCCCACCGCAGCAATGAGCGGCCCATGATACCCTTGCCGATCCAGCCGACCAGAACCGTAAAGATCAGGAAAATGACGACGCCGATGCCACGCACATTCACGGTAATCGGGTCTTCGGGGTTGCCAAAGAAGCGGTTGATCAGGGCCTCGGGATGGTAGGCGTCAGGCACAAAGGGCCAGACCCATCCGTCAATCCAGCCAACCACGGTCCAGATCAGCCAAAGGGTCAGACCAATGGGTGCGATAATAATCAGACCCGCCAAAAAGTTGCCGCGCACACGGGCGATAAAGCCCGGTTTGCGGGCAGGGCGAGCCTCTGGATGAGCGGGATCAGGGTGCATCGTGTCTCTCTTGTATCAGAGGCAGATGTAAGTGTTGATTGTTGCACTCACAAGACACGTCATTTCGACTGGCCATCGATCATCGCCACAGCGATCTGTGCGGCCAGCCGGGCGTTGTTGCGAACCAAGGCGATGTTTGCCGTCAGTGATCGGCCTTCTGTCAGCTCAAATATGCGCCCAAGCAAAAACGGAGTAACGGCCTTGGCGTTGATCCCTTGATCATCCGCCTCTTGCAAAGCTTGCGCGATCACCGGCGCCAGCACCTCTGCCGGGATTTGGCTGTCTTGCGGGATCGGGTTACACACCAGCTGCCCTCCTTGCAGGCCCATTGCGGTGCGCATGATCTGGGCCCTGGCAATCTGTGTGGCCGTGTCCATGCGCAGCGGTGCGTGCAGATCAGAGGTGGCAGACCAGAATGCGGGCAGGGTGTCTTGTCCAAAGGCAATGACTGGAACACCAAGGGTTTCAAGCACTTCAAAGGTCTTGTTCAGATCAAGAATAGCCTTCGCACCCGCAGCCACAACGGTGACGGGGGTCTGGGCCAACTCGTGCAGGTCTGCAGAGATATCAAAGCTATCCTCAGCCCCCTTATGGACGCCACCAATCCCGCCTGTGGCAAACACGGACACACCAGCCAGATGCGCGCCGATCATGGTTGCCGCGACAGTGGTGGCCCCGGTGCCGCCCGTGGCGATACAGGCCGCCATATCAGCGCGGGACAGTTTTGCGACGTCTTGCGCCTGACCCAATGCTTCTAGCTGATCGGGCTCTAAGCCGACGTGTAGCACACCATCGATCACAGCAATTGTGGCCGGTACAGCGGTGTGATCCCTGACATCTTGTTCAACCAGCCGGGCTGTTTCAACGTTCTGGGGATACGGCATGCCGTGGGTGATGATTGTGCTTTCCAGCGCAACGATAGGAGCGTTTTCTGCCAGCGCCGCGGCGACCTCGGCACTATAGGTGATAGGGATCATAGGGGGGTGTCTCCGGAAACATAGGTCGCGGCGGCGTTCAGCGCGCGGGTCAGGGCGGCGGTGCGGTCCATGCCTTGCACTTCGGATGCAATGTGGGCGGCCATAAACGTGTCGCCCGCGCCGGTCACGCGCGTGACCATCACAGCAGGCGGGGTTGCCTGAATGACAGACCCAACGGTGCCTTCAGCCGCAGCGTCGCCGCCGTTTGTGACCAGCACACGGTGGGCCCCGCGCGCGCACAAGGCCTGCACAGCTTCCGTGCTGTCGGCAAACGTGGTCTGGCACAGCAATCCGGCCTCTTCGAGGTTGACATAAAGCGTGGCCGACGGGTGCCCAAGCAACGCCAGCAAGCGTGCCGCTTTACCCGGTGATGCGGGGGCCACACGCAGGTCAGCTGCAGCAAACAAAGGCGAGGTTGCGATCTGTTGCAAAAGCTCTTCGGTCAGATTGCCGTCCAATGCGACGGGTCCGGCAAACGGATGATCAGCGGACCCCAAAGTCCCTTCTTCCAAAGCCCGCAAAATCTTGGCACCTGCAGCCTCTAGGGAATGCGCGTCGGCAATGGCGGCGATCAGCCCATTGGCGCCCTCAATGGCCATGTAGACATCTGTTGGCAGATCATCAGACCGATAAACATGGTCGGTGATCATACCCATCCGGGCTGCGTCTGCGATCAGCTCATTGCCTTCTGGGTCTTTGCCGATTGCCGTCAACAGGGCAGGCGTCAGGCCAAACTGGGCCAGCGTCATCGCAATGTTCATCGCAACACCGCCCGGCAGCCGGGTGATCCGGCCCGGCACGTCAGACCCGACACGCATATGACTGGCCGAGCGTCCGATCACGTCCCACAGCACAGATCCAATGCACAAGATATCAGGTCTTTTTGTCATGGCGATTGTCTGACGCAGCAAGTCGAGAAGAACAAGAGACGATCATCTGCTTTTCGCTGCGCGACCCCCATGTTAGATTTAGGGCATGACCCAGCTGATCCGCTATCTGACACACCCCCAGGTTACCATTGATCCCGATGTCCCTGTCCCGCAATGGTCTTTGAACGACATCGGGGCCGGACGGGTGCAGGCTTTGGTCGCGCGCGGCGCTTTGGCTGGGACAACCCGGATTGTCAGCAGTGACGAGACGAAAGCGCTTGAGACAGCACAGCCTTTGGCCGACAGCCTTGGGATCGCGTTGGTGGTCAGGCCCGATATGCACGAAAACGACCGTAGCGCGACGGGATTTCTGCCGGGTGAAGTATTTGAGGCGATGGCGGATGCGTTCTTCGCAAAACCAGATGTGTCCACGCGCGGCTGGGAAACATCACGCACCGCACAAACCCGCGTCGTTGCGGCCTTTTACGCTTGCCTGAAAGAGCCAACCAAAGGCGACACGCTTTTTGTTGGGCATGGTGCCGTGGGAACGTTGCTCTATTGCGCGCTCGCAAACTTGCCTATCGACAGAAAATACGATCAGGGCAGGGGCGGCGGCGGCAATTTTATCACCTGTCCGGCAGAGACGTTGATCCCGCAGCATCACTGGCGCCCGATGGAAGACCTCAGCTAAGGCGCCTGGAACGTCAGGTTCGCCCACAGCGTTTCCCACACAGCACTGGTCTGTTCGGCCACTGTGGCTGTGGGTTCACGCAAGACAACAGCGTCCAATTGATACGCTGTCCCGGATCTGACCGGGATCGTGGCGATACCGTCGCCGTTCGTGCGCACATATGAAACGGTCACGCGACCATCGGGGGCCTTTGCAAAAACCTCGATCTGTTCATTGGCGCGGACGGACTGACCGTAGAACAATTGAACGCGCATACCGCCCGAAAGATCATCAGTGTAAGGATTTGTCAGGGCCACCAGCTCTGTCTCTAGCCCGATGCGGGCATCAGCACCTGCAGCATCGCCGACACCGATCAGGGATTTTGAAAACCGGGTATAGGCCTCTTTGAAGCCACCTTCGGGCAAGCCTCTTGCGTCATGCAGACTGCGGACATCGCCAAAGTCCTTGTGATCGACGAATTTCTGAAACTTGGGCCAATTGTCATAGGTCAGTGTGGCCACGGTCGACTGATAGCCAACGACGTGCAGACCTTCCCCTTGGGCGGACATATTTAAGGCAGGTGTGTCACCGGGCCGGCCGGGCACCTGAACACCGCGCCCATCTGCGTAAACGATAAAGTGGCGAAAACGCTGCGGCAGAAAGGGCAGGTTCGTCCCGTCAAAGTCTTCGCCGTTAATAATGCGTGCTTGAAGTTGACCACCCGGTTCTACCTGATAACCATTCGGTTCAATCCACAACTCATGGGCGGCAACTGGGGCCGATGCCATGACGGAAAAAAACGTAAAAGCGAGGGCAAAAATGCGCATACCTGGAACCTTTCGTGTTGGGTTCAACGTGTCTTATCTGACCGTGTTGTCAACCATGTTGGCCGTTTGGCTCGCGTCGGCGTTACCCGCGCGCGCGCACGAGGTTTTGCCTGCAATTGCAGATATGGAACAGGTAGGCGACGAGTTGCAGTTCGACATCCGCTTGAATATCGAAAGCTTTATTGCGGGCATCGACCTGACTGAAACCGAAGACACAGATGAGGCGCCACAAACAGACATCTATGACGAATTGCGCGCCTTGGCGCCTGAGGCCCTGCAAGCCCGGTTTGATACGTTCTGGCCTGACATGCAGTCACGGGTGACTGTTTTGGTTGACGGATCACCCGTCACCATCACAAATCCCGAAATTGAGGTTGGCGAAATCGGCAACGTCGAGGCGGTCCGCGAGACACAATTGCGGTTTAGCGCCCCCATTCCAGCAGGTGGGCTGGCTGTGCAGGTTGGGTGGGACAAGGCATTCGGAACGCTGGTGCTACGCCAGCAGGGCGTGGATGCACCGTATGATGGCTATCTCGAAGCAGGTGCGCTGACGGATCCCATTGCCTTGGCCGGTGGCGATCAAGCTGGCGGATGGCAGACCTTTGTGAACTACATTCCGGTTGGCTTTGATCATATCGTCCCAAAGGGCCTTGATCATATCCTGTTTGTCCTTGGCCTGTTCTTTTTGTCGACCCGGTTTATGCCGCTGTTGACCCAAGTGTCGCTGTTCACCTTGGCCCATACGATCACGCTTGCGATTGCCGCACTTGGGTATGTGAATATCCCGGGCAGTATCGTCGAACCCCTGATCGCAGCATCGATCACTTACGTGGCCGTAGAGAACATCTTCATGAAAAACCTCAGCCCGTGGCGACCGGTGATCGTGTTCATCTTTGGATTGCTGCACGGACTTGGGTTTGCCTCCGTTTTGGGCGAGTTTGGCTTGCCTGAAGGCTCGTTCATCCCAGCCCTGATCGGCTTTAACGTCGGCGTGGAAGTGGGGCAATTGGCCGTTATTGCGGTGATGTTCCTTGCTGTCTGGCAGGCCATCCGGATCGACCGCGGTGAAAACGAAGTGGCGCAGGGCCGTGTGGTTTATGGGGTCTTGATCTTGGCGACCGTGGCCTTGATCGCCTTGAACCCAACGGCCTTGTCTGACGCGTTGGAAAACCCTTCCATCGTGTTCTTGGCACCGATGCTGGCGATCTTTGTCCTGTGCTTTGCATCAATCACCTTCCGCGACCGGATCGAGGCTTATCGCCGGATCGTAAGCATCCCGGCGTCGGCTTTCATCGGGCTTGTCGGGGCGTATTGGTTTGTCGAGCGGGTCTTTCTGTAGCGATCAGACCTGACATCGCGAACCAGGTGTTCGATTTGATTTTTGGGGCCAGCCTGGGGAGACACCGGGCTGGCCCTTTGCTGATCTGACAGATGGCAAAGCACTGTATCACCGATCAGAAAAAACTGTGGTTGCCCGGGCATCTGGAACCCAAGACGTCAGGGCAGCCGACACACCATTCGACACAGATCTGCGGCCCCTCGTTTCATAGCGCAGCGGCGCAGGCCATCTGAACCGGTCCGGCGGCGTCTTTGCTGTCAGGCCATGCGCCGCCAATGAACGTCATGGGGCGTTCGGACAGCCACCGATACGATCAAGACGTGCTGATCTACGCCGCCTGCGGGGTCGCCACAGCTGCAGAGGTCGCTTGAAACTGCTCCAAAGCCTGCCGCAGATTTGCAGCTTCCTCTTTTAGGGTTTTGGAGCGCATGAAATAATCCTCTGCCGCCGCGGCAGCGGTTTGCGTATTGTGATCAATACCGGCAACTGTTGCGTTCATCTCTGCAATATGGGTGGCCTGAGAAGAGCTATTTTCCGCAATCTCCGTCGCCATACCGGATACGCCAGCGACAGAGTTGATGATCCCGGTCAACGTCTTGCCCAGATCGTCCACCAAGGCCACACCCTTGCTGACGTCATCGCTGCTTTCGCGAATGATCGTGCTGATCCCATTGGCAGCATCGGTAGAGCGCAGGGCGAGTGCGCGGACTTCTTGAGCAACCACAGCAAAGCCTTTGCCTGCGTCGCCGGCGCGTGCGGCTTCTACCGATGCGTTCAAAGCCAGCAGGTTTGTTTGAAAGGAAATCTCGTTCATGACATCCACGATGTCCGAGATTTTTTCAGCATTCTCGATCATTTTTGACATGGCACTTGTGGTGTTGCTCACAATGGTGCGCCCGGATTCGCCCTCTGTCACAGTTGTCTGCACCAAGTCTGACATCGTTTTGGCCGACGCCTCATTGGCCTGCACCGTTTCGGTCAGGTTTTGCATGGCGGCGGCCGCCTCTTCGACCGAGGCTGCCTGATGCGTCGCCTGATTGGCCAAAGCCTCTGATCCCTGCCAGATCGCCTGCGACTCGTCGGTGACAGCAGCACCGGACCGATCAATATCGCCGATAACGTTCTGTAAGGTAGCGATGGTCCCATTGACGTCATCGCGAAGCCGCGCAAAGTCACCGGCAAAATCACCCTGCATCTGGGTCGTCAGGTCACCACGCACCAAATGGCCCATCACGCGCCCTGTTTCCGCAAGCCCGGCATCCACGGTTCCCATCAGGCGGTTCATATCTTGTACGATCTGGTCCAAACGGGGGTCTTCAAAGGTTTCTTCAACACGACTGGAAAACTGGCCATCCACGCCTGCAATAACAACTTTCCCAAATGATGCCGCCAGTTCATCGATCATCGCGTGCCGATTAGCGCGCTGTTTCTCAGCTTCCGCGCTGATCATCGCCAATGTCCGGCTGGCATAGGCCAGTGCCAAAGTCGCGATGATCAGGACCACAGCATGCATGATTGTGCGACCCAGATCAGTCCCCCCCGGATAGACCATGGCTGGCAAAGCGAAATTCAGGATCACGTGGTGCAGCGCAACGGCGACTGCGCCAGCAAGGATCGCACGGTAATCCACCAGTATGATCAGAATGCCCATCGTCGCAAAGAAATGCATATGCGCATCCACTTGCCACGCATGCCCGGCAAAGGCGGCCACGCAAACAGCAACCTGCGCCTGCGCTGCAATCGCAAAAAGCGCGCGACTGGTTGCCGAGGCATGACAGGTCTGCAACGCAAAAGCCCCCAGCGCGCCGAAGGCAACACTTGCCCCAACAAGCAAAACAAAGGGCCCGCCAATCAAATAAGAGGCTCCGACAACAACTAACACGTTAAACACCAAAAGAGCCCGCAGCCAAACAGCACCCCTTTGGCGGAAGTCGTCAACGCTTTTGATTGTCATAGGTCTTGGTCCTTGAAAGAGGGTGTCAGGCAAAGTGCACTGGTCAGCGCGCCGTCAAGCAACAGCACGCCACCACCTTGCCACATGCGTGTTGTGAAGGCCGGATCATCGCTGATCGCAATCGCGATGCCGGGGATATTGCCAAAATCGACGACGTATCCAGATGCATCCGTCACACGTTGAAAGATCGCCGAAATCGGCGTGGACGGCGGATAAAGAATAGCAACCGGGGCGCCCGACTTCGGGTAGGCTGCGACCGCCGTGGCCACCAAAACCGTGACCAGACACGCCACGATTAAGACAGGCCAAGACACACGGTCTTGGCAGGCAATTGGTTCAGATGCTGGGGCAGGGCGCACATTCATGGTGCCTAAATAAGCAGCAGACCTTAAGAAGTAGTTCTTGAATCCCAAGAGCGGCAGAAACATCAGGCGCCACAGGATGTTTCCAGGTAACGTGCAATCGGCTCTTGCACCGTGCGGTGAACCGGTCTAAGGCACGGCCACGAAATCCCGCAGGCGAAGGCGGGTCGGAAGGGGAGACATCCCGGACGATCCACCGGTTGATGCAAATGCATTGAACCCTTCGCTGAGGCTTGAAACCGGAAAAGGAATACGACCATGGCTCTACCCGAGTTCACCATGCGTCAGCTGCTGGAAGCTGGCGTTCACTTTGGCCACCAGACTGCGCGCTGGAACCCAAAGATGTCCCAATACATTTACGGCGGCCGTAACGGCATCCACATCATGGACCTGACACAGACAGTTCCCATGCTGGACGCGGCACTGAACGTCATCCGTGACACTGTTGCCAAAGGCGGGCGCGTGCTCTTCGTCGGCACCAAGCGTCAGGCGGCCAAGCCAATCGCAGAAGCTGCAGAAAAATCAGCGCAGTTCTACATGAACCACCGGTGGCTCGGTGGCACGCTGACGAACTGGCAGACTGTGTCGCAGTCGATCAACCGTCTGAAAGCCATCGATGAAGCATCCGAGCGTGGCTTCGACGGCCTGACCAAGAAAGAACGCCTTGGCATGGAACGTGAGCAGGGCAAACTGCAAGCGTCCTTGGGCGGGATCCGCGAAATGGGCGGCGTGCCTGATCTGTTGTTCGTCATCGACGTGAACAAAGAAGATCTGGCCATCGCGGAAGCCAAAAAGCTGGGTATCCCGGTTGTGGCCATCGTTGACACGAACTGCTCGCCAGACGGCGTTGATTACGTCATTCCGGGCAACGACGATGCGGCACGTGCGATTGCACTTTACACAGACCTCGCAGCGCGCGCAGCCCTTGACGGCATGCAGGCACAGCTGGGCGCTGCAGGCGTTGATCTGGGCGAGATGGAACAGCTGGCCGAAGAAGTGGTTGCTGAAGAAGCCCCAGCCGCCGAATAAGGCACGCTGACGCAAATCGATAACCGGGCAGGGGACCTCCCCGCCCGGACCCCACATTCCTTTAAGGAGAGATACGATGGCAATCACTGCTGCTATGGTAAAAGAACTGCGCGACAGCACGGGCGCAGGCATGATGGACGCCAAAAAGGCGCTCACTGAAAACGACGGCAACATCGAAGCGGCCGTTGATTGGCTGCGCACCAAAGGCCTTGCAAAGGCTGCCAAGAAATCCGGCCGTACGGCGGCTGAAGGTCTGGTGGCTGTAGCTGTGTCCGGTAACAAAGGCGTTGCGGTTGAAGTGAACTCTGAGACTGATTTCGTTGGTAAGAACGCTGACTTCCAGGCGATGGTCGCCAAGATCGCGGCAGCTGCTTTGAACGTGGCCGACATCGACGCGCTGAAGGCGTTTGAAATCGACGGCAAGTCGGTCGAGCAGACTGTCACAGACGCAGTTGCTGTGATCGGCGAAAACATGGGCGTGCGCCGCATGGCCGTTCTGGAAGGCGACAACGTTGTGACATACGTCCACAACGCGGCTGCTGACGGCATGGGCAACATCGGTGTTCTGGTGGCCATGAAGGGCGATAACGCGGCATTTGGTCGTCAGGTTGCAATGCACATTGCGGCAACGAACCCTGCAGCACTCGACGAAGGCTCGCTTGATGCGGCTGTCGTCGAGAAAGAAAAGCAGGTCCAGATGGATATCGCGCGCGAGTCCGGCAAGCCGGAAGCTGTGATCGAGAAAATGATCGTTGGCCGCATGAAAAAGTACATGTCCGAGGTCACATTGGTGAACCAACAGTTCGTTGTGAACCCAGACCTGACCGTGGCAGCTGCGGCGGCTGAGGCCGGTGTCGAGATCACAGGTTATGTCCGCCTTGAAAAGGGTGAGGGCATCGAAGTTGTGGAAGAAGACTTCGCAGCTGAAGTGGCCAAGCTGAACGGCTAATTTTTACCGGATCAATGAAAAGGGCGTGCCAACCGGCGCGCCCTTCTTCTTTTGCGCTCACCCCAA
>CALILP010000197.1 GCA_938016515.1 uncultured Paracoccaceae bacterium | reverse complement strand
TTGATCGGACGTTGGCCGAGGTTCACGCGAACATCGTAGTTTGGACCAGCTGCGACGTCTTCGGTGCCCAACAGTGCGCCTTGTACGCCGCCGTGGAAATCATAGAGAGAAACAACACCGGCGTCTGCGGCGCGGACCTGACCCAGTTCAGCGGTCGATCCAGAGATGGTGTTGTTGAATGTGAAAGCGTTGTCAGCGGCAGCGGTAGAAGCCAAAGCAACAGATGCGATTGCGGCGAGTGTGAATGTCTTGAACATGGGAGTATCTTTCTTTGTGTGTGGTGCCCGGGAGGCGGGCGTTTTGTGTGGGGGGCGGCAGGTTCCTCTTAAAAGGAACCCGCCGGGGGCGTGATGACCCCATCAAAGGTGGCCATCACTGTAAGGTTTACCGGTCCAGGTCGATTTCCTGCGTGTCGACGATCTGGCCGTCTACGGACAGAACTGCGATCACGTCGTTGATTGGACGCTGGCCCAGCTTGACGCGGACGTCGAAGTTTGCACCAGAGGCGAGGTCTGTGCTGCCGAGCAATGCGCCCTGCTCGCCGCCGTGATAGTCGTACAGTTTCACTTCGGCGTTGCCGTTTGCAGTGACCTGACCCAGTTCAGCGGTCGAACCAGAGATGCTCATCTCGTTGAAAGAGAAAGCGTTTGCAGAAGCAGTAGACGCCAGAGCAACAGTTGCAGCAGCGGCGATGATGAATGTCTTGATAGTCATGATTTTAGTCCTTTGTGTGTGGTGCCTCGGGAGGGGAGGCTCTGTTTTGTGTGGGCCAAATGCCCTTTGGTTTGGGAGGGTGGCTGGCCCCTTGGGGGAAGGCGCCAGCCGGGGGATCTTAGCGGTCCAGGTCGATTTCCTGTGTGTCAACGATCTGGCCGTCTACAGACAGAACTGCGACGACATCGTTGATTGGGCGCTGGCCCAGCTTGACGCGGACATCGTAGTTAGCGCCGGATGCCAATTCTTTGGTGCCGAGCAATGCGCCCTGCACACCGCCGTGGAAGTCGTACAAGGATACTGTGGCGTTGCCGTTTGCAGTGACCTGACCCAGTTCAGCAGTTGAACCAGAGATGTCCATCTCGTTGAAAGAGAAGCTGTTTGCAGACGCTGTAGAGGCCAGAGCAACAGTTGCGGCGGCGGCGATGATGAGTGTCTTGATAGTCATGGTTTCGTTCCTTTGTGTGTGTGCCTCAAAGTGTGAGGCTTGGTTTGTGTGATCCGCTGTGGATCGTTTCAGTTTGTTTGTTTGAGCGGCGTCTTGTGCCGTTCGATGAGATGAAGATGCGGTTTGGGGACGGCAAAAAATACCCCTGCCCCGGTCACGAGATGCGGAGATCACGTGACCTGTAACAATTGATCCAGAGGTGTGGTGATGGACGTTGCGACCCAGGAATGGCCCTGTTTGGCCAGCAAAAAAAGGTGGTTCATCTGGTGCCCAATTAACGCAGCGTTAGGTCTGGTAGGCCTTTGCTTTTGAAACAACCGCTCACGAAACCTGTGAGTGCACAGGCGCGTGAGCAGGCTTTGTGTCACGCCGCTCTCTTGGCTGTGAGCGCAGAAGCCTAATTGCTACAAACTTTCAGGGTGTTGGGAGGGCGATTTGGCCGGGATGCACCTCGAATCGCGGTCGCCGCGCGGCAATTGGCGCGTTTTGGCGAGTCGCAGCCCGTAACACCGCGCGAAAGCTGGCAGCGTTGTGACGAGGAGATCATTTTCGAAGGGAAGACTGCCTATGTTGCCCCCAAAACTAGAGCGAGGCATCTTCAGACAACGCTTTGCAGACATCCAATGCAATTTCAGCCGGAATTATTCCGCAAGGAACGCATATTCAAAGCGCGCGAAAAACCACTTGTATATAGTGTGTCGACTTTTGCCTGTGCCGGGTCTGACTAGCTGATCGCCTCTAGGCGTTCTTTGGACAGATCGCCGGGCACAATCGTCATGGGCACCTGAAGCGATCCTGCCTGCCGCGACAAGGCGGTGACCAGCGGCCCTGGTCCCTTGTTGTCCGTCCCAGCCCCAAGCACCAGAACGCCCACTTCGGGATCGTCCTGAATTTGCGCCAGCAACTCATTGATCGGCTCGCCCTCGCGGATCACCAATTCAGGTTCGATGTTTTGCTTGTCACGCATCCACTTTGCAAAGACCTCGAAATGGACCTCGATACGTTCGCGTGCCTCGGCCCGCATCAACTCGCCGACGCCGATCCAATGGTTAAACTCATCGGGCGGAATAATGGATAAGACTTCGACCCCGCCGCCTGTCTTGGCCGCGCGCATCGCAGCAAACCGCATTGCGTTCAGACATTCACGGCTGTCGTCCAGCACCACCAGAAACTTTCGCATGGGTGTCCCCCTCTCACGCAATCGCTGTTGATAGTGCCGGAATGTCGCAGGTGTGGCAATTGCCTGATTGGCACGACCCCACAAGTTATGCGAGGTTTTCACCATGACCCTGATGATCAAACGGTTAAGTCCGGCGGACACCGGCGTGATGCGCAAAGTGAATGCGCTGTTTGCGGCGGCGTTTGAAGATGATGAGACCTATGCAAACGCGCCACCCGACCCTGACTATATACAACACACGCTGGCGAACCCGATGGTCATCGCTTTGGCCGCTGAACGTGAAGGCGACTGTGTGGGTGGACTGGTCGCATATATACTGCCCAAGCTGGAACAGGCTCGCAATGAGATTTACATCTTCGATCTGGCCGTTTCAGACACGGCCCGACGACAGGGCGTTGCGACCGCTTTGATCAACGAGGTTCGCATGATCGCGGCAGATGTCGGTGCCTGGGTTGTGTATGTGCAGGCTGATTACGTCGATCCGCCTGCTGTCGCACTCTATACCAAGCTGGGCGCACGCGAAGAGGTCTTGCATTTTGATCTAACGCCCTTACCCCGTTCCTAGGGTCCTGACCCTTAGGTTCCAACGCTGCTGGCCCAGTCCCAGTACAGATCGCGCACGGCCCGCGTGACCGGGCCTTCTTGATATTGCACATCGTCAAACGCCGTCACAGGTGTGACCTTTGTCATGTTGCCGGACAGGAAGACTTCGTCCGCTTGGCGGAAATCTTCGAAACTTAGGACGGCCTCGAACACCTCCATGCCTGCTGCTTGCATGTTGGCCATGTGCCGCGCCCGTGTGATGCCCGCAAGGAAAGTACCGTTGGGAACCGGGGTAAAGGTGACCCCGTCGCGGACCATAAAGACGTTCGAAGTTGCCGTTTCGGCCACATTGCCCAGCGCGTCTGCGACCAGCGCGTTGCCAAACCCCTTGCTGCGGGCCTCTATCAGCATGCGGGCGTTGTTTGGGTACAGACAACCCGCCTTGGCATTCACAACCGAACTTTCCATGACAGGCCTGCAAAACCGGGTCGTCGTTAGGGTTGTCGTCGCCGCGGGGTTGAACGGGATCTCCTCAAGGCAAATTGCAAAGCCGGTCGCGCCCAGTTTCGGGGCAACCGCAGTTTCCCCGCCATCAAGCGCCCAATACATCGGGCGAATGTAGACGGCAGTGCCTTCGGGGTACGCTTTGAGACCTTCGCGCACGATCGCTTCCATCTCTTCGACTGACACAGTTGGCGCAATCATCAGCGCCTCGGCAGACCGGTTGACCCGTTCGCAATGCGGCCGCAGATCAGGGGCGAGGCCGTTCACAAAGCGCGCCCCGTCAAAAACGGATGTACCTAACCAGCTGCCATGATCAGCGGCCTTCATCACAGCGATGTCGCCATCATGCCAGCTGCCCTCAAAATATGTACGGATATTCTTGCCGGTTGCCATCTGTGCCCCTCACCTTAATCGCCCAGATCGTAAGAGCCGGATTGCGAAGGGTAAAGACCGGATGAAACGCAAAACGCGTCCGGCGCAGAAGCCGAACGCGTCTGTTTGGTTGCGTATGGGCAAATGGGGCGCAACCGCCGATGCGGGGTCATCGGATGTCGCAACATTGCCTGATTCACGTAACGGCCGTGTGACATGAGGCCAGACTGCCCTTCTTTCTTGAAAAGATCCGTCACGGTGCTGCGAGGCCGTTGTCACATCGCGGGTTCACGAAAATGAGCACCGGCTTTGTTCGTGATCAAGTCATCAGCTGGGTTGCCGTCTTTGCTGAGGTGGCGCGGATACATACGAGGTGACTTGTTGCAATGGGTTTTCTCGCGCTGAAGCGGGGGCCCTCAAAGATGTTTCAACGCCTCACGGGTTGATCACGTTCACAGCCTGTCCGCATTTTCGTGACCGGGCGTTGGGTTTCGGAACAAGACCCCAAGCCGCAAGTTGACTGCAGTTCGGCGCATCGACGCCATCACACATTCCGAAAGGTAAGACCCATGACACTGAAAACATTGACCCTTGCAACGATCGCCTCTGCCACATTCGCCACCGGGGCGCTGGCTGACAGTTACTTCTCTTATGCTGACGCTTTGGATCGGACATCTACGCTGGAACTTGGTCAGGTCCGGTCAGAGGGAGCTGGAACAGTTGCGATCTACGACTTTCATCGGGGCCGTCAAGGCGCGCTTCTTGGCACCCAAGATGTGCGCGCCGGTGCAAACTATGATGTCCACGTCACGGTCGGGCAGCGTCCGATCAACGACGTCATTGCTGTCCTGACGGTGAACGGCCAAGTCGTCGCATCGCAAGAATATGACATTGACCGGTTCTAATCCATTCGCTTCGGGGCTGCGCAACGCGCGAGCGCGGCCCCTGACAACCGCAAAAGCCTTATCAAATAATACAATGCGATCACGCCCGCGTGAAAATCCTGTAACAAACTAAGAAAATATTTCCTAAAACAATCTAGGGTTGTTGATCACTTGTAACATGAGAAACTATTTTTGATCCAGATTTTCTATGTTTTTAAGGGCTTCTGTGCACCTCAGACCACTGCAATGTGCAGGACCGCACAAATCCACACCACCTGTCACTACTCGCCTAATTCAAGGGGTCAAAAGGCTCACGAAGTGGTCTTTTTTTCGTGATCTGCCCAAACCCTTTCCCTTGGCGAAGTCGCCCCCAAATCGTTTAGCACACCGCAGCGAACGCTTTCTGCGGCTCACCTCCCGGACCCTCCCTGTCCCCGGGCACACACACAAAGGATAAAACGATGACACTTAAAACAATCGCATTGGCCGTCACTGCAGCAACTGTTCTGGCATCTACCGCATCCGCAGACTCCTTCGGCTACAACGTTGGCATCGAAAGCCAGTCGGTCCAATTGGGTCAGGTAACGTCGGGCTCAGATGGCGTGGTCTCTCTTTATGAGTATCACGCAGGTGAGCAGGGCGCGCTGCTGGGCACCCAGACAGTCTCGGCTGGTGCAAACTACGACGTGCGCGTCACCCTGGACCGCCCTGCGATCCGTGATGTGCTTGCTGTACTGACAGTGGACGGTCAGGTCACAGCGACACAGGAACTTGAAAACGTTCGTTAACTTTCCCTCTCTTCCCCCCTTCTGAGGTGAAAGGCGGCCGACCCCCTCCCCCGGGGTCGGCCTTTTCCGTTTTAGAACGCTTCTAAACCTTGACTCAAATCGGAGTGAGGCGCATATCAATATCAGCCAACAAAGGGGTCTGCCTATGTTCATCCAAACAGAATCCACACCAAACCCAGCAACGTTGAAGTTTTTGCCCGGTCAGACAGTTCTCGAAGTCGGCACCGCAGACTTCCCAACGCCCGACGCGGGCGAGGCGTCACCTTTGGCAAAACGCATCTTTGGCACGGGCGGCGTGACCGGTGTCTTTTTTGGCATCGACTTTATCACCGTGACCAAAGCCGACGACATGGAATGGGATCATATCAAACCCGGCATACTGGGCGCGATCATGGAACACTACCAATCCGGCGCATCCGTAATGGGTGAAGACCACAAGGCCACATCCGGCCACGCCGAACATACCGGCGAAGACGGTGAAATTGTGGGCCAGATCAAAGAGCTGCTGGATACGCGCGTCCGCCCCGCCGTTGCCCAGGACGGCGGCGATATCACATTCCACGGATTTGATCGCGGGATCGTCTATCTGCACATGCAGGGCGCTTGTGCCGGTTGCCCGTCATCCACGCTGACACTGAAGATGGGTATTGAGAACCTGCTGCGCCATTACATCCCAGAAGTTGTTGAAGTGCGTCCTGTCGCAGCCTGATCCGTGACTGAAACGCAAGTTAGCCGTGGTCGTTGCTATTGCGGGGCCACGGTTTTTTCATTCTCCGAAGCCCCTCTGGTGGTCGCACTTTGCCATTGTGTCGACTGCAGGCGCTGGACCGGCGCGCCAACGCCGACTTTTGCCGCCTTCAATACCGACACGCTGATGACCGACCTTGGACCGGGCCGCGTCGCAAACCCTGGTGTGCATCGCTGGAACTGCACGACTTGCGGCTCTCCGATCGCGGCGACGTTTTCCTACTTGCCTGCGCAAATCTATGTGCCGGTCGGTGTTTTGGACGATGCAGATCAGATGTCCCCTAGTGTGCAATGCCATAGCCGCAGCGCCTTGGCATGGGTCCACCTTGACGAAAACCTTCCACAGGACGAAGCTTCTGCTCGCGACCTATTGATGTCGCTTGCAACAGGGAAGGACATGAAATGAGCGACAAAATCGCTGTCGAGAACGTCAACGTCCCCGGACAGGTCACAAATGTCGATGCTGCGAAATATCACGCCATGCACGACGCGTTGATGACTGTTGTGTCCGCCACCCCCATGACCGCCGCAGAGATCAAGGAGGCCGTGAAGGCGCACCTGCCGCAGGACCTGTTTCCCGGCGGCACGACGTCCGGTTGGTGGGCGAAATGTGTGCAGCTTGATCTCGAAGCCAAAGGCAAGCTGACCCGCCACGAGACCAAACCCTTGCGGTGGTCCAAGGCGTGACCAAAATCCTCGCGTTTGATACCGCCAGCGCGCATTGTGCTGCTTGCTTGTTATTGGACGGCAAAGCGACGGTGCGCATTGATCCGATGGCGAAAGGTCAGGCGGAACACGTGATGCCGATGTTGGAACGCATTCTGGCTGACGCAGGCTTGCAATGGTCCGATCTGGACGCCCTTGGTGTTGGCACAGGCCCCGGCAATTTCACGGGCATCCGGATCAGTGTTGCAGCCGCGCGTGGCCTTGCATTGGGGTTGGGCATACCGGCTGTGGGTGTCACGCACCTTGAGGCGCAGGTTCATGGCATGCCGCGTCCTGTTACGGCCCTGTGTGCAGCCCCACGCGACCGTGTCTATATTCAGAGGTTTGACGCTGAAATCTCGGATGCCAAGCTTGTTCCCGCGGATCACCCAACCGCCATCGGGGCCGCAGCCCCCATCGCGGCTGAACAGCTGATCACGAATATGGCTGAAATCGCGGCCATCCGCGCCCCGCACAATCCACCACGCCCCGCACCCTACTACGTGCGTGCCGCGGATGCCGCCCCGCCGCGTGATCCAGCGCCGGTGCTTTTGGGGTGAGCGCATCCCCAGATCAGCTGGCCGGAACGCACGCTGCGGCCTTTGAGAACCGTCGGCCTTGGTCGTCAGCAGAACTTGCAGCGCTGCTTGCGAAACCGGGTATGATTCTTTGCGGTGACGCACGGTCATTTCTTCTTGGGCGAGTTATGGCGGCCGAAGCAGAGGTTCTTACGGTTGCAACACACCCCACGTTCCAGCGTCAGGGGTTGGCGCGGACATGTTTGCGGGATTTTCTGTCGCACCTTCAACAGATGGCCGCTGAAAAGGTCTTTCTTGAAGTCGCAGAAGATAACGTGGCCGCTAAGAGCCTGTATTCAAAAGAAGGTTTTCTAATCGCAGGGCGTCGTAAGGGGTATTACACAGCCACGGATGGAACAAAGTCAGATGCGATTGTCATGCAAAAGCTGCTGCATTAACCAGCACAACGCTTCGCGCACTTCACATATTTGACCGAATGGTCAATAAATTGCTGCCAACGCATAATACTGGTTGACCCTGCCCGTCTGTCGTTGCCTTATCGTGCGATAGACCGACGTGGATCGGTTTGGCTTTTGGGGGAAAGCCTTGCGCGCCCCCGGAAATAACAAACGACCTGGGAGACGACCTGATGAACCTCACAACGAAATTCCTTGGTGCTACGGCAGCACTTGCGCTGTCGGCTGGCACAGTCGCAGCTGACCCCGCCATCCTTTTTGACCTCGGCGGCAAGTTCGACAAATCTTTCAACGAAAGCGCCTTTAACGGTGCACAGCGTTGGGCAGAAGAAACTGGCGGATCCTACGCCGAAGTTGAAATCCAGTCCGACGCACAACGCGAGCAGGCGATCCGTCGCTTTGCTGAAACCGGTGCAAACCCCATCGTCATGGCAGGCTTTGCTTGGGCATCAGCGCTGGAAGAAGTCGCCGCTGACTATCCAGATACCAAGTTCCAGATCATCGACATGGTCGTTGACGCACCAAACGTCCGCTCTATCGTGTTTGCGGAAGAGCAAGGCTCTTACCTTGTTGGTATGGCCGCCGCGATGGCGTCTGAAACCAACACCGTTGGCTTCATCGGTGGCATGGACATCCCGTTGATCCGTAACTTCGCCTGTGGCTATGCCCAAGGCGTTCTGGCGGCAAACCCAGACGCGACCGTGATCGCCAACATGACAGGTACAACACCTGCCGCTTGGAACGACCCGGTAAAAGGGTCTGAGCTGACACAAGCCCAGATCGCACAGGGCGCTGACGTGGTTTACGCCGCTGCTGGTGGGACTGGTGTTGGCGTTCTGCAAACCGCCGCTGACGAAGACATCCTGTCCATCGGTGTTGATGCAAACCAGAACTACCTGCACCCCGGTGAAGTGCTGACATCCATGCTGAAGCGCGTTGATAACGCTGTTTATGACGCGATGACAGCTGGCACAGACCTTGAGCCAGGCTTTAACGTCATGGACCTGTCCAACGGCGGTGTCGGCTATGCCGTTGACGAGTTCAACGAAGCGCTGATCACGCCGGAAATGACCGCCGCCCTCGAAGCTGCTGAAGCAGCAATCGTTGCCGGTGAGATTTCCGTGCACAACTACAACTCTGATGAGACTTGCCCAGCTTACGACTTCTAAGCTGACCGCAAGGCCGCGAGACAAAGGGCCGCGCTTGGATTGGCGCGGCCCTCACTATTTCAGGGGGAACTGAACATGAGTGACGCACTGACCGCCTTTTTCACGGCATGGTCCGTCGGCGATGACGCGGCCCGCGATGCACAAGTTGATGACGCATTGGGCGCATCGATCCTTTATGCCGATCCCCGCACAGAGACCCCTTTGACAACTGCCGCCGCCGTCAAAGACTATGTCGGACAGTTTTCCAAGATGGCCCCCGGCATGCCCGTGTCGGTCGCCAACGTATCCACTACCCTGACCTTTGCCCGCGCCACCGTTCAGTTCGGTGCCGGCGACCAATGCCAATGGGGTCAGTACACCGCTGATCTTGATGACGCTGGCAAAATCACCCGCCTGATCGGCTTTGTCGGAACAGGAGCCCCAGACGCATGACCGCCCCAGCCATTGAACTTAAGGGTATTTCAAAAGCCTTCGGCCCCGTGCAGGCCAACAAGGATATCTCGATCCGGGTGATGCCCGGCACGATCCACGGGATCATCGGCGAGAACGGTGCTGGCAAATCCACCCTGATGTCGATCCTGTTTGGGTTCTACAAAGCCGACAAAGGCGAGATTTACATCAGCGGCAACCTGACTGCGATCCCCGATAGCCAAGCCGCCATTTCCGCAGGCATCGGGATGGTTTTCCAGCACTTTAAGCTGGTCGAGAATTTCACGGTCCTTGAGAATGTCGTCTTAGGTGCCGAAGACAGCGCGATGCTGAAACCGTCGCTGGCCCGCGCCCGCAAAGAGCTGAAAGCGCTGGCCGAAGAATATGGCCTGAATGTTGAGCCTGACGCATTGATCCAAGATATCGGCGTGGGCATGCAGCAGCGTGTTGAGATCCTCAAAGCGTTGTACCGCAAGGCCGAGATCCTGATCTTGGACGAACCGACAGGCGTGCTGACCCCCGCCGAGGCCGACCAGCTGTTCCGCATTCTTGAACGGCTGAAGGCAGAAGGTAAGACGATCATCCTGATCACCCACAAGCTGCGCGAGATTATGGATGCCACCGACACCGTGAGCGTCATGCGCCGTGGCGAGATGACCGCGACCGTGAAAACCGCCGAGACATCCCCGCAGGAACTGGCAGAGCTGATGGTTGGCCGTAAAGTCTTGCTGCAAGTGGATAAGGAGGTCGCGACACCGGGTGCGAACGTGCTGGAAGTCAAAGACCTGCGCGTCGTGGATGACAAAGGCGTGGAGCGGGTGAAGGGGATTTCCTTCAACGTCGCTGCCGGCGAAATCCTTGGCATTGCCGGTGTTGCGGGCAACGGCCAGTCCGAATTGCTGGAAGTCCTTGGCGGCTACGAGAACGGCACCGGCACGATCATCGTAAACGGCACAGAGATTGACCTGACCGGTGCCCATTCCGATGGTCAGTCTCGGCGGGATCGCGGCATCGCCCATGTTCCCGAAGATCGCCAGCGCGAAGGTCTGATCATGGATTACGCCGCCTGGGAAAACACCGCCTTTGGCTATCATCACGATGATAAATACCAGCGTTCGAGACTGTTCATGGATAACGGTGCAATCCAGCAGGATACCGTTGAAAAGATGGAACGTTTTGACGTGCGTCCCCCGAACCCGAAGCTGTCCGCCAAGAACTTTTCCGGTGGGAACCAGCAAAAAATCGTGCTGGCCCGCGAGATTGAACGCAACCCGGATTTGTTGCTGGTTGGTCAACCGACCCGTGGCGTTGATATTGGTGCGATTGAGTTTATCCACCAGCAGATCGTTTCCCTGCGTGATCAGGGTAAAGCAATCCTTTTGGTGTCGGTTGAGTTGGAAGAAATCCTGTCCCTCGCTGACCGTGTCGCGGTGATGTTTGACGGCAAGATCATGGGCGAGCGTCTGCCTTCCGAGACAAACGAACAGGAGCTTGGCCTGCTGATGGCCGGAATTACAGAAATGCCCGACAAGCCGATCATTGAGGCTGTGGAAGAAAACCTCGCGCATGCGGGTGCTGGAAAGGAGGTCCACTGATGGATGTCATGCCAAAGTGGGCGGAAGTCGTCCTTGTCCCCCTGATTTCACTGGTCCTTGCCGCGATCCTGTCAGCCCTTGTGATCCTCGCCATTGGCGAGAACCCTTGGGACGCCTTGATGCTGATGATCGACGGCGCATTGGGGTCGACCTATGGCTGGGGCTATACGCTGTACTACGCGACCAACTTTATCTTCACCGGTCTTGCCGTGGCCATCGCCTTTCACGCCCGCATGTTTAACATCGGTGGCGAAGGTCAGGCCGTCTTGGGTGGTCTGGGCGTGGCACTTGTTTGCCTTTACATCCCTTGGCCGCATTGGTCTTTGGCCCTGGTTGGGGCAACCTTGGGCGCTGCGCTTTTTGGGGCCGCTTGGGCTGCGATCCCTGCTTATTTGCAGGCCAAACGCGGCAGCCACATCGTGATCACGACGATCATGTTCAACTTCATCGCTGCCGCTTTGCTGAACTACTTGCTGATCGGGGCGTTGAAAGCCGACGGGATGGAGCCTGCGACGCCAAAGTTTGCCGAAAGCGCGCACCTGCCATCCTTTCAAGACATGTTCAGCTTTGGTGAAACCGCATTGTTCCGGGGTGCGCCTGCGAACATCTCGTTCTTTGTGGCGGTGCTGGCCTGCGTCGCCGTCTGGGCGCTGATCTGGAAGACGCGGCTGGGCTATGAAATTCGGGCGTTCGGGCATTCCGAAAGTGCTGCCAAATACGCAGGGATCAGCCCCACCAAGATCATTATGGTCGCGATGATGATCTCTGGCGGTTTGGCTGGGATGATGGCGATCAATAACGTCATGGGCGAGGCAGAACGGCTGGTTTTGAATGCGGTCGAAGGGGCGGGCTTTATCGGCATCGCCGTGGCCCTGATGGGCCGCAGTCACCCGTTTGGCGTGTTCCTTGCCGCGATCCTGTTCGGGTTCCTGTACCAAGGCGGCGCGGAATTGGCCCTTTGGACGTCGATCCCACGTGAGTTGATCGTCGTAATCCAAGCGCTGGTCATCTTGTTCACCGGCGCGCTGGACCAGATGGTGCGCGGCCCGCTGGAGAAAATGTTCCTCGCCGCGCGGCGCAACAAGGCGGAGGCGTAGGTCATGGATTTTCTGACACTTCTGCAAATCCTCGATTCGACCGTGCGCCTTGCCACGCCGCTTTTGCTGGCCTGTCTGGCTGGCCTCTTTTCAGAACGCGCTGGCATCTTCGACATTGGCCTTGAGGGCAAGATGCTGGCTGCCGCCTTCATGTCCGGTGCGGTGGCCTATGTCAGCGGCAATGTCTGGCTGGGTCTGCTTGCCGGGATCGGGGCCTCGATGGCGCTATCGGTGATCCACGGCCTTGCGTCGATCACGTTCAAAGGCAATCAGCTGATCTCTGGTGTGGCGATTAATTTCCTTGCAGCGGGCCTGACTGTTGTGATCGCGCAAAGCTGGTTCGCGCAAGGGGGCCGGACACCGCAATTGACTGGTGGCGCGCGGTTTAACCCTGTTGAATTGCCCTTTGCAGAGGCCTTCCGGGATATCCCAATTTTCGGGCCGATCTATGCAGAGCTGATCTCTGGCCATACGATCATCGTCTATATTGCGGCCCTTACTGTACCGCTGACATGGTGGATATTGTACCGCACCCGCTTTGGCTTGCGGCTGCGTGCGGTTGGTGAAAACCCTGCGGCGGTGGATACGGCGGGCGTCTCTGTTGTTGGTCTGCGCTATGCGGCAGTCGGCATCTGCGGGATTCTTTGCGGGATCGCGGGCGCCTATCTGGCGACCGCCCTGCAAGCCGGCTTTGTGAAGGACATGAGCGCGGGGCGCGGGTACATCGCGCTGGCGGCGTTGATCTTTGCGAAGTGGCGACCGTGGTACGCGCTGTATGCGACCTTGCTGTTTGGGTTCCTGCAGGCCTTGGCGCTGCGGCCTGATCTGATCGAGCGGGTGTTGTCGTTCAAGGTGAATGGGCAGTTGCTGGATGTCCTGCCTTATATCCTGACCGTGATCATCCTTGCGGGCTTTGTCGGCAAAGCGATTCCACCACGTGCAGGGGGCGAACCTTATGTCAAAGAGCGCTGAAGCCGTCGCAAACATTGTCCGCGAAAAAGCGGGCGATGCCCCGGTGCGGATTGGTCTGATCCTTGGGTCTGGCCTTGGGCATATCGCGGACGAGGTGGACGGGGTCGCGATTGATTATGCCGACCTGCCGGGGTTCCCGCATGCGGGCGTGTCCGGGCACAAGGCCAAGCTGGTTGTGGGCGATCTGGAGGGCGTGCGTGTTGCCGTCTTTGGCGGGCGATCCCACTACTACGAAAGCGGCAAAGGTGACGCGATGCGGCATCCGCTGGAGGTGTTGCAGGCACTTGGGGCCGATACGATGGTGGCGACGAATGCGGCAGGGTCATTGCACAATGACATGCCGACCGGGTCGATCATGAGCTTGTCGGACCACATCAACTTTTCCGGCCTGAACCCTTTGATCGGAGAGCCGACAGACCGGCGCTTTGTGCCGATGATGGATTGCTATGATCCCGGCATCCGGGCGGCCATGGCGGATGCGGCCAAGGCAGAAGGCGTCGACATGCACAGCGGTGTATACGCGTGGTATTCCGGCCCATCGTTCGAAACGGTGGCAGAGATCAAGGCGATCAAAATCCTTGGCGCAGACGCAGTTGGCATGTCCACGGTCCCGGAAGTCATCCTCGCGCGGTTCCTTGGTCTGAAGGCAGCGGCGATATCCTGCATCACCAATATGGCGGCGGGCATGTCGGACGAGGCGATCAGCCATGAACACACCAAAGCGATGGCCCCACTGGGGGCCGCAAAGCTTGAAAAAGTGCTGCGGCGCTGGCTCCGAGATCAGTCCAGTTAGTATGATCTTTTAAGTCCACGCTACGGCCAATGCTGCGTTCGCAGCAATTTTCTGGCGACAGGGTTTGACTTGAAAGGCCAGAATGGGCCATGTGGTGGGACGCGGGTCTTTCATTCCGCCAGGACAAGCCATGCAAATTTATCTTCCCATCGCCGAGGTCTCGGTGAACGCCTTCCTTTTATTGGGACTAGGCGGGATTGTGGGCATTTTGTCAGGCATGTTCGGGGTCGGTGGCGGCTTTCTGATGACGCCGCTGTTGTTCTTCATCGGCATTCCACCTGCGGTGGCTGTGGCGACCGAAGCGAACCAGATTGTTGCATCTTCTTTCTCTGGCGTGCTGGCACATTTCAAACGAAAGACCGTCGACCTGAGAATGGGAACGGTGCTGTTGGTCGGGGGGCTGATCGGATCAGCACTTGGGATCGTTGTGTTCAACTACTTGCGGGCATTGGGCCAGGTCGATCTGCTGGTCAAGCTGTGTTACGTGATTTTTTTGGGCCTGATCGGGTCGCTGATGTTCATGGAAAGCCTGCGGGCAATCCGCAAATCCAGCAAAGGTGTGGTCACAACCCGGCGCAAGCACACCTGGATTCACAACCTACCGTTCAAGATGAAGTTCCGGGTGTCGGGGCTTTATATCTCGGTCATCCCGCCACTTTTGGTGGGCGTTGCGGTTGGTATTCTGGCCGCGATCATGGGCGTTGGCGGCGGGTTCATTATGGTCCCTGCCATGATCTATCTGCTGGGCATGCCAACCAAAGTTGTTGTCGGCACATCCCTGTTCCAGATCATCTTTGTGACCGCATTTACAACAATGCTGCACGCCACAACAAACTTTACGGTTGATGTGGTTCTGGCGGTTCTCTTGCTGATTGGTGGCGTGGTTGGCGCGCAAATCGGGACCCGCATTGGGGTGCGGATGAAGGCAGAACAGCTGCGGATTTGGTTGGCCATTATGGTGCTGGCGGTTTGTGGCAAGCTGGCCTTCGATTTGTTGGTCATGCCCACCGAGCTGTACTCGATTGGCGAAGGGGGCCACGGATGATCCGCCTTCTGACGCTTTGCAGCTTACTGGTTTGTGCGGCGCTGCCCCTGCGCGCTGAGGAAATCGTTGTGGGCCTAAGCCGTGACGAAGTCGCGATTACAGCAACCTTTGACGGCTCTGACATCTTGATTTTCGGGGCGGTCAAACGCGATGAACCTGCCCCTTTGGATGATCTTGGGGTCATCGTGACTGTGGCAGGTCCGGACGTGCCCGTGACAGTGCGCCGCAAAGATCGCCGCCTTGGGATTTGGGTGAATACCGAAAGCGTGGATATCGACGTGGCGCCGTCCTTCTATGCGGTAGCGACGAACAAGCCGTTGGATCAGATCCTTGATGAAAAAGAAGATGTGAATACGCGGATCAGCACCAAACGGTCGATCCGATCCATTGGGCCATCCGAGATGGGCAGCATCCATTTTGCAGAAGCGTTAATCCGTATCCGCGAAGCATCTGGCCTTTATCAGACCTTGCCTGACGGTGTTTGGCTGAAAGATGACACCCTGTTTCGGACCTTGATTGCGCTGCCTGCAAACCTGACCGAAGGCACTTACGAGATCGAGATTTACCTGACCAGAAATGGGCAAATCATCGATCTCTACAATACTGACATCGCGGTCAAGAAAGTCGGACTAGAGCGGTGGCTTTACAACCTAGCCCATGAGAACGCACTGCTTTACGGGCTGATGTCGCTTGCAATTGCGATTGCCGCCGGATGGGGTGCCTCCGCGATCTTCTCTGCCTTTCGGCGGTAGAGAATTTTTCCAGAAAAATTTGGGCGCGTCCCTGCCGTGTTTGCAACCCAAAAGAACAGGATGCACGCCGTCTTAGCCGCGCCCGATATAGGGCATCTTGGTCGCCATCAATGTCTGGAATTGCACGTTTGCCTCGGGCGGGAGCATCGCCATGTGAAAGACCGCTGAAGCCACGTCTTGAACATCCATCGACGGCATTGGCTCCAAGCCTTCCGCCGCGCGTTTTTCTTCAAGTTGTATCACCAAATCGGTGCGTGCGTTGCCAATGTCAATTTGACCGCATGCAATATCAAACGGGCGGCCATCGACGCTTAGGGTTTTTGTCAGCCCACTGACCCCGTGCTTTGTCGTGGTATAACACACCGAGCCTTCCCGAGGGCTGTAGGCGGAAATTGAGCCGTTATTGATGATCCGCCCACCCTGCGGATCTTGGTGGCGCATCTGCCGGAAGGCCGCGCGTGCGCTTAGGAACATGCCCGTCAGGTTCACATCGACCACCTGTTGCCACTCCGTCAGGCTGATCTCATCGATGGTGGTTTGTTTGCCGAACATGCCTGCGTTATTGAACAACACGTCAAGTTGGCCGAAATGTTTGAAAGCGGCTTCAACACCTGCCTCGTCGGTGACATCGCAAGGCATGGGCACGGCTGTGTCATAGGTTGCGGCCAGATCTTCCAGCACCTCTGCACGCCGCGCGATCAGCCCGACACGCCAGCCCTCGTCAAGAAACTTCACAGCGCAGGCCTTGCCGATCCCGCTGCTGGCACCGGTGATGATGATCGATTTCATACGATGTCTCCTGTCAAAGAAAAGGGTGCTGCTGGCACCTCCAGATCGTCGATGCGCAGGTCGCTGGTTGGCTTGGCAAGCCGGTTGCGCACAACCCAGCGTAGCTGCGTTTCAGCCCGAGTGATCGCTACGTAAGCCAGCCGTTTCCACAACGGTTGCCCGGCTTCCATCCGGCCCATGCGTGCCGCCATTTCGATGTCCGGGGCAAAAACCTGAACAGTGTCCCACTGCGACCCCTGCGCTTTGTGGATCGTCACGGCGGCACCATGCAGGAAGGTCGCCCCCATCTTGGCTGCGAAAGGAATAAACGGCTCTTCGTCGCCTTCCTGTTCGATCTTAACGATAGAAGCCGCTGAAATCTGCGGTTGCTCTGCCCCCATGACGTGCAGGCGCGAAAAACCGGGTTTGCGGCCCGGCCCCAGGTAGACGACCTGTGCACCTTTGATCAAACCCCGCGCTTCAAGGTCGAGCCGCTTTTTGCGGTGCTTCATTGGCAGTTCGATCCCGTCACAGATTAGCGGTTCACCCTCTAACAACTCATCCACGGGCGCGTTGAACGCCGCCCGGAAGGCGTGGATCAGACGGATGCGGGTCTTGTTGGTCCACACAAGCACCGGAGAGCGGGCCATCAGATCGGATTCAACCCGCTGCGCCATAACCACCCGTTCGTCGCGCGCCGCTGCCTCTGCGATCAGCTTTTCGAAGGCGTAGAAATCGACCATCGGATCGGCAAGGGCATGGGCAAGATCAAGGATCGGGTTGCCTGCGTCCTGCCTGTGGACCCGTTCCAACACTTTGACACGCGCCTCTGGCAGGGTTTCAAACACCATGCCCCCACTGGTTTGCACAGGTGGCAACTGGGCCGGATCACCAAACAGCAGCAGGGTCGGGAAAATCTCTTGCAGGTCTTCGAATTGCTTGGCGTCCAGCATCGAACTTTCGTCGATAAACCCGATATCAAGGGGGTCGTCCCGGCGCTTCCAACCGGTGATGAAGTCGGACCCACGCAGACCAGCGGCGGCAAGGGCGGCGGGGACGGACTTGTTCGCCTCGAACGATGCATACGCCCGGTCGAGGGCAAGGTCAGTCAGTCCCTCAATCTCGGGTTTGTCGCCCTGGCCTGCCAGCCATTCTGCGACCTTTTCGAATTCCGGGTCATAAACCGGCGTATAAAGAATACGGTGGATGGTGGTTGCCGGAACGCCGCGATTGCGCAACACCGAGGCCGCCTTATTCGTCGGGGCCAAGATCGCCAATGTCCTGCGATCCTTACGCTTTTTGCCTTCCCAATCGCCCGAGATCACATCGACGCCAGCCTCTTCCAAGGCCTTGTAGAGCCGCGCCAATAGCATCGTTTTGCCAGAGCCCGCCTTGCCGATCACGGCCATGACAGACTCGGTGTCTGATTTGGGCGGCATCAGCAGGCTGTCGTCCAGATCAATGCCAGACAGGCGCAGGGCCTCGGTGACGGCATCCCAGGCTTCGGCTTGGTCTTCGGAAAAGGTAAGGGCTACAGGTGCGTTCATGGCCGGACCCTACCCCGCTGCCGGGGCAGGTGCCAGCGCTCAGGCCGCTTTGGGCGCGATCACCTGACGACCAAGGGACCGGCGGAACCAATGCTCTGACATCTCGGACGAGACCCCCGCCCGGCGCAGCACTTTGTAGCGGTCTTGGGTACGAAACCCCCACAATCCGACGCTGATCTGATCGCGCCCCTTGCCGGAACTGCCCAAGACGTCGGGGCTGCTGCCAATCATGCGGTAAATGCGGATCATGCGGGCATCAAAGACGCCCAGCAGGTGGGTCAGGTGGTAAGCCCGCATCAGCTCTCCGCCGGCCAGCATCAGGGCTGCGGCGACCCGCGATGGCACGTTTTCACGCAAACAATAGCGGGTGCATTCCCAGATCAGAGGGTCTTGGACAGGGCCGTGGCGCAGCAGATCGCCAAAGTGTTCGTTGACCATCACGGGCGAAGTTGTGGGCAAGAACCGCATCGAGCCGCCATGGGTGCCGTCTGGCATCACCCAGATGACATAGAGCGTATCGTCCCGGTCATATTGGTCGTGTTCCCAGCCACGGTCATCGACTGACACCTCCCACCCCAAGCGACGTTTGAATTGATCGGCGCGGTCGCGATGCATTGTGGCCTGTAAAAGTGGGTTTTCCGGCAAGTCCCGTCCGTAAATATAGCGCAGCATGTTGTCCCTCCATCTGGTGATGGATGAGACTGAGCAATCATGGTGAGGGAATGTGAAACGCCCCGCCCGGTGGGTGCAGCAACGGGTTAATTCTGTGCGGGGCGTTCCAGCCGTTCATCACGGCCGGGCCATGCGCCTTCTGCCGCGCGCGAAGCCCCTCCGATGATGATGTGTCCGTCATTGATCGCTTTGGCGACCGCGTGCATTGTGTTTGTGGCACCCAATTTGAACCGGGCGCTTTCGATATAGGCCCGCAAGGTATGTTCCGAGATCGCAAGCATTTCGGCAACCTGACCGCGTGCGTAACCCATCGCCAAAAACGTCAGCGCATCCACCTCGCGAGGTGACAGGGGGCGGGTCACTTCTGGCACGCGGCTGACTTCGAACTCCAATGCCTTTTGGTTAAGATAATATGCGACAAGAATGAGGTCGCGCTGGTTTTCGAGAATGAATGCTTCCCAAACGTCGTCGCCACAGGTGTGGGATGCGCTGAGCAATGCAAATTGACCGTTGGGCCCACGAACCGGAACAGAATAGCCCTGATTGCCGATACCAAACGAGATCGCATCCTGACGGAAATCACGTGCAACCTTTGATGACCAGTCCAGTCGTTTCCAATCGACAGGATGCGCGCCGTGGTAGCACCCCATGACAACCGGATCGATCCGCAGATAGTCTTTTTCGACATAGCGCTGCGCCCATTCACCTGGGTAGCTGCCAAAGCCGTAGGGTTCGCCGTCTGCGCTAATCCAATGATAAACCAGATGGTCGATCCGATAGTGATCACGCAGGCCAAGAGCCAGTTCATGGAGATCACTGATCGTCTCAGCGATTTCCAGGTTGCGAAAGAAGTCGTTTAGCGTCAGCGTCTTCACCCCACGCGGCAGTCACCGCGTCCTCTGTCGTGGTGTCTAGTTCCACCACGGCGATCGTTCGTGCCTTTGCCAATTCATTTGCGAGCAGCGGTAATTCGTTACGCTGCGCAAAATTATGGAGGTCAGCAATAACGTCTACAATCCAATTACGTCCCATGAATATCCTCAAGCCACAAAGTTAATGATTAGTTAATAAGAGTTTACCACGAATGTTCCATTGGATCGGAAACTTTTAATGCCTCCCCACAAATGGGGGGCACGCCTTGCGGTAAGGTGCTCAAATGCAAAGACGCGCCCCAAACGGGACGCGCCTCCAATCTACCTAAGGGCGAAAATTATGATTCGCTGAGGCAATCTTCCAACGTCCGCAGTCCTGTGCGCGGGGCCTGAACCAACACAGCCATATTGCCTGGCTTATGCTCGTTCTTGCGCATCTTCGTGTGCGCGGCAGGGATGTCCGCCCATTCAAAACATTCTGACATGCAAGGATCAAGCCGCCGTTCCACCATCAGGTGGTTTGCCGCCGACGCCTGCTTGAGGTTGGCGAAGTGGCTGCCCTGCAAGCGTTTTTGGTGCATCCACATATAGCGCACGTCAAAAGTACAGTTGTACCCGGTCGTGCCAGCACAGATGACGACCATGCCGCCCTTCTTCACGACCAGCGAAGATACAGGGAACGTCGACTCGCCGGGGTGTTCAAAGACCATGTCGACGTTCACGCCTTTGCCTGTGACTTCCCAGATTGCCTTACCGAACTTGCGGGCTTCTTTGAGCCATGTGTCATACTCTGGTGTATTCACTGTCGGCAGCTGACCCCAGCAGTCAAAGTCTTTGCGGTTAATCACGCCCTTCGCGCCCATCGACAGCACAAACTCGCGCTTGCTTTCATCGCTGATGACACCAATAGCATTCGCGCCTGCTGTGTTGATCAATTGGATCGCGTAAGAGCCGAGACCACCAGACGCACCCCAGACCAGCACGTTCTGGCCCGGTTTTAGGTCATGCGGCTCGTGGCCGAAAAGCATCCGATACGCCGTAGCAAGGGTCAGCGTGTAACAGGCACTTTCTTCCCAAGTCAGGTGCTTCGGGCGCGGCATCAGCTGCTGCGACTGTACGTTCGTGAACTGAGCGAAAGAGCCGTCAGGCGTCTCGTAGCCCCAAATCCGTTGGGAGGGCGAGAACATCGGATCGCCACCATTACAATGCTCATCGTCGCCGTCATCTTGGTTGCAATGGATCACAACCTCATCGCCGACCTTCCAGCGCTTCACCTTGTCACCGACAGCCCAAACGATGCCAGCGGCGTCGGACCCCGCGATATGGTAGGGCTGCTTGTGCACGTCGAACATGCTGATAGGCACGCCCAGACCGGCCCAGATGCCGTTATAATTGACGCCAGCGGCCATCACGAGAACCAGAACCTCGTGGCTGTCCGGCTTTGGGACATCCACGACCTCTAGCTGCATCGCTTCTTCAGGTTCACCCTGACGCTCGCGGCGGATGGCCCATGCGTGCATTTGTGCAGGGACATGACCCAGCGGCGGCATTTCACCCACATCATACAGGTCTTTGACGGGTGCGTTGTAGGCGTCAACGCCTGCGGTCAAATCAAGGGCCATGGTACTCTCCATCTCAAAACGAGTCCTTCGTTACGCCGCGCCGCAGAATCAGCGCGTTGAGGTAGAAATAGGATCGGTCGCGAAATATAGCAACCGTATTTGGGGTAAATTTTGTAATTATATGTCTGCCGCATCGCAGAAAGGGGGATTTTCTGCGATATTATGTCGCGACGTCGACAGGACCGGCTTCACCATCGGATTGTGTTTGTGCTGCGTCCGCAAAGTGATGGGCAATCGTGTTCGCGTAATAGGACAAAACATCGCCCCCATCGCGGATCACTTGCACATGGCCATTTTCTTCTGCGACAAGGTGGCGCTGCGAGAACCGGTTGAGCGTTTCAGACACAATCGCCGGCACATCCCGCTTGGGAAGCGGCATGCGCATCGGCTGAAGGTCATTGATCATCGCGCCAACAGCGTCTGATATCTCGTCGCGTGTTCGCGCCCCATTGTGCGAGATCGCCCGCGCAACCATCGGTGCCGCCAAAACTGGCACCACTGTCCGGATCCGCTGCATCAACTCTTGCGCCACAACAGACGTCAGGTCTTCGTTCTGACCAAAGGACGACAGAGTAAGCGGCGTTCCAAACGCAACAGACGCCGTCCCGAACCCGCGGAACTGGCCGGTCAGTCTGCGCCAAAAATACGAAGAGACACTGCTGATAACGGTCCAGACAGGTGGGCGGAACCGACGATTGCCGCCCTTCCCTGCCTTAATCAAAAATCGGTCTTCAATCACCTGATCATAATTCAAAGCGACAGGTACAAAGATCACATCGCGACCGCCCCCTTCGAAATTGGACACGATATAGTTCAGCAACCCCAGTTTCGGGCTGCCGACCTGTCCGTTCAAACTAAGCCCACCTTCAGGGAATATCGCTTGGGTCACGCCACCTTCAGTTGCCAATTGCACGTATCGCGCCAACACGGACCGATACAGCGCCGTCCGCGAACGCCGGCGGATAAAGTACGCGCCCAGCGCCCGGATCACCGCGGACAAGGGCCAGACCCGTGCCCATTCTCCAACCGCGTAGGACAGCGCACTGGCCCGACTAACCAAATGGGTCACCAGCACGTAATCCATATTGCTGCGATGGTTCATCACAAAGATAACGGTCGCGTCCTTATCCAGACTTTCCAGCGCTTCCCGGTCGAACGACCCCAGCCGCACACGGTACAGCATCCGTGACAGCCACCGCGCAAAGCGCATCCCGAAGGTGAAATACGCGGTCGCCGAAAACGAAGGCACGATTTCGCGGGCGTAGTTTTTTGCTTTTTCAAAGGCAACGTTTTCGGGAACATCATGTTCGCGCGCATGATCTACGATCGCCTTTGTAATCGCAGGGTCATACAGCAGACGCTGGATCATGTCATAGCGATGGGCCAGCTTGAACGGCTCAATCGGCCTTTGCAGACGGGTATTCAGTTGCGCGACCAGCCGTTCTGCGCGTTTGCGAAAGAACCAGCGAACAGATGGAAACAGAAAGTTCGACGCGAAGGTCACGACTGCGAAAAGCAATATAAGGATAAATGCCCAAAGCGGCAGCGTTACGGGTTGCGTCATAGCTGGTCACATTAGTGACCAGCCACGCATTATCCAATCCCTAAACGGCTATGCGATCTCTAGCGCGTCACGGGCGTTTTGCACAACATCACGGATCGCATACGCCGACCGCCCGATGGCCCCCCGCTCGGCGGCGCGTACATCTGAATACCGTGTCACGCGCGGCCCACGAAAGAAGGGCTCCAACGTTTCCTGCGCCTGTGCAAAGACAAGGTCAGCCTCGTCTGCCAGTGTCTGTGATTTTGCACCTAAGGCAGGCTTAAATCCGGCAAGCTGCGATTGGATACCCATGAAGTTATGCCGAAAAATGATCAGGCTCAGGTCTGACCACGTCTCTTCTTCGCTTGATATCTTCTTTGCCGCGACCTCTTCGGACAGCGAAACCATGCCGTCCATGAATTGTGTGGCGCTAAAGCGTTCGGTTTCGCCCAAGGCTGTGGACAACTCATCAACCGATGCTTCGAGGGCTTGCGCAAAAGGCAATGCAGCCGAAAGGTCATGATCGCGGTAAATCAGAGCTTCGATCTTATGAAATCCGCGAAAGTCGTCGCTCGTCTCTCCGCCGTCAACGGCATAGGGGCGCGCATCTATGGCAAAGTCGATATCTTCAAACGCGCCCGCGTGTACCTCGATCTGCTCATAGGGCGCGCGCGAAAACTCATACGCCAGCTCTGCCGCCTCCTGATCACCTGATGCGATGGCAGCGGTCAGTTCAGCGCAAAGTGTCTTTTGGACCGCGACCTGATCCTGAAAGTAACGCAAACCAACGCCAATCGCATCCGCATGCGGCGCGACATTTGCAAGGACGGGACGCGCTATGGCGCTGAAAGCGAGTGTGCCAGCGACACCCTTGATAAGGTGACGACGTGTCGAAAGATACATGGGAAGCTCCTGTCAATGTGATGCGACCAAGTTTCATTTTCCGACTATTTTTGTCAACATTTATTTCTGACTAATTTACTCACCTAAATGCCGCGCCGCAGCACGTTGACAGCGACACATTTGGTCGCATACTAATCCTCAAGCGTAATAAAATTGCGCAAGTTGATTCTGGAGCCCTTGTGATGTCGCAACCGCAGAAAACCCGCCCTTGGCTGTTTCGGACCTACGCCGGGCATTCCACTGCTGCGGCGTCAAACGCGCTGTATCGAGGTAATCTGGCAAAGGGGCAGACAGGTCTGTCGGTCGCCTTCGATCTGCCCACGCAAACCGGTTACGACAGCGATCACCTGCTCGCCAAAGGCGAGGTCGGCAAAGTTGGGGTGCCGGTTTCCCATCTCGGGGACATGCGGGCCCTCTTCAACGATATTCCGCTCGAGCAGATGAACACCTCGATGACGATCAACGCGACCGCCCCTTGGTTGTTATCGCTTTATATCGCCGTGGCCGAAGAACAAGACGCCGATGTCTCTGCCCTTCAAGGCACCGTGCAAAACGACATTATCAAAGAATACCTCTCTCGCGGGACGTATATCTGCCCGCCAGAGCCGTCCTTGCGGATGATCACAGATGTCGCCGCCTACACGCGGGAACATTTGCCAAAATGGAACCCGATGAACGTCTGTTCCTATCACCTGCAAGAAGCCGGAGCGACGCCGGAGGAGGAGCTGGCGTTCGCTTTGGCGACGGCAACTGCCGTCTTGGACGATCTGAAAGACAAAGTGCCTGCGGAACATTTCCCAGCCATGGTCGGCCGCATTTCGTTTTTTGTGAATGCCGGAATTCGATTTGTGACTGAGCTATGCAAAATGCGGGCCTTCGTCGAATTGTGGGATGAGATTTGTCAGGACCGCTACGGCGTTGAGGACCCGAAATTCCGCCGGTTCCGATATGGCGTGCAGGTCAATTCGCTTGGGCTGACCGAACAACAGCCAGAGAATAACGTCTACCGTATTCTCATCGAAATGCTGGCGGTGACACTTTCCAAAAACGCGCGCGCCCGCGCGGTGCAATTGCCCGCTTGGAATGAGGCACTTGGATTGCCGCGTCCGTGGGATCAGCAATGGTCATTGCGGATGCAACAGATCCTCGCCTATGAAACGGACCTTTTAGAATACGACGACCTGTTCGATGGCAATCCTGCAATTGATCGCAAGGTGAATGCCCTGAAAGACGGCGCACGCGCTGAACTCAAACAGATCGACGAAATGGGCGGCACCGTCGAGGCGATTGCCTACATGAAGTCCCGCCTGGTGGAATCCAACGCCGCCCGCATTGGTGGCATTGAAACTGGCGATACTACAGTTGTTGGTGTGAACAAATGGCAAGCCGGCGAGCCCTCACCACTCACAGCAGGCGACGACGCGATTATGGTATCCGACCCAGAGGCAGAAGCCGATCAACTCAGCCGCCTCGCACAATGGAAATCCGATCGCGACGACGCGGCTGTGAAACAAGCCCTCGCCGATTTACGCGCTGCCGCCCAAGACGGCAGCAATATCATGATCCCCTCAATTGCCTGTGCGAAGGCGGGCGTGACCACCGGGGAATGGGCCGACGTGGTGCGTTCCGTATTCGGGCAATATCGTGCGCCCACGGGCGTCAGTGCAAACCCGTCAAATCGCACCGAAGGTCTGGACGATATTCGCGAACAAGTAGATTTGGTCAGCGCCGCACTGGGCCGCCGCATGAAATTCCTTGTCGGTAAACCCGGCCTGGACGGTCATTCAAATGGGGCAGAACAAATCGCTACGCGTGCCCGCGATTGCGGGATGGATATTGCTTATGATGGTATTCGCCTGACACCCGAGGACATTGTGAATGCAGCACGCGAAGAAGACGCGCATGTGATCGGCCTTTCGATTCTCTCTGGCTCGCATATTCCCCTTATTGGTGAAGTCTTGCAGCAATTACGCAATGCTGGATTGCAGCATATCCCGGTAATTGCCGGCGGAATTATTCCAGATGATGATGCAGAGACACTTCGGGCCATGGGCGTTTCGCGGGTTTATACCCCTAAAGACTTTGAATTGAACAAGATTATGTTTGATATCGTCGCACTGGTTGATCCGCGTAAAATCGCCGCTGAATAGTCGGGCAATAGACAATCGTAAGAATTATGATGTATGTCCGGTGCACATCTGCAGAACCACGGGAGTTGGGAGATTTGCAGGTGAAATAACACCGGAGAAACTTAATGAAAGTTGACCTGAAAGGGATGTCTCGCAAGGAGCTTGAAAAGCTTCAAAAGGATGTCGAAAAGGCGCTGTCGAAAGTCAGCCAAAAAGAACTGAAACTGGCACGTGATGCTGCTGCAAAAGCAGCCGCAAAGCACGGCTTTTCGTTGGACGACATCACGACCGCACCTGCGCGCAAGCCCCGCAAGGTAGCGAAGGGACCAAAGACAAAAGCAGCGCCGAAATACGCGAACCCTGCAGACGCAACCCAAACCTGGACCGGAAAAGGGCGGCAGCCTGTCTGGTTCAAAGAGACCGTCGCAGCTGGAAAAGCCCCTGAAAGCATGGAAATCTAATCCGGCAAGGGTAGACACATAAATCTGATCGGAGGCTCGAAACCTGGCCTCCGTATCGCCTACCGCCCGTGGCTGCGATCATAGCCATTCAAAGGTGGCGCTGCCCAATCTGCAAGCATTCCATCAGACGGCGACAGCACCTCCATCAAAAGGGGGTAGCAGGGTGCCGCATCGCTTGAATGTTCAGCGCTACAATCCCCGCCGGGGCATGCGCTGAGAACCGCAAGTAAATCAATTTCCGCAAACAGATCCAAATGATCCCCCGGACGCACAGGACTGGCTTTCATGAAATACTGGCCCGTATCGCGCGTGAACCCTGTACACATGAAGACGTTCAAAACGTCATGAACCAAAAGCTCTGCGTCTTGCAGTGTTATCCCTGCAGCATCTGAAAGTGCGCGCGTCAAATTGGAATGGCAGCAGTGATGGTATTGAGTGCCGTTTAGCAAATTTCCAGTATAGGGATCGCAACGGGTGCCGATCACGTCATGCACGGATCCACCGAATCCATCGATCCCGTACCAATCTAACGTGTCACGAATAACGGTGGCCATCGGGCGCAATTGCGGAAAAGAAGACCAAAGCCGGTCGCCCGTACTGACATGAGTTCCGTGTAAGGCGCGGGTTTTTCCAGAATAGAACCGCTCGTTCAGGTCATGCGCATTGAACAGGTTTAGATCGCCGACTTGCGCCCCCTCAACACTCGTCATCCGCAAAACATGACCTGCTGGGACCTTGATCGCGGCAGCATCGCGGGGGGCGGCTTTGACGCTGTCTATGACGGCCGCATCGGCGAACGCTGCTTGATACATCGCAAGCGGCGGCGGCGGCAGGGCGTCGACCGGATAACAAATCACAGGTTGAATAGCGCGGCGCGCGGCGGCATCGGATGGGATATCAGTCATCTCCTTAACCAATGCGATTACCACCCAAAAGAAAAGGCCCACTGTAAACAGCAGGCCCTTTGATTGAGATTGCGATCAGATCAGGTCAGACCTGACGTTCAACCATCATGCTTTTGATATTGGCAATTGCCTTGGCGGGGTTCAGGCCCTTGGGGCAGGTCTTGGCGCAATTCATGATCGTGTGGCAGCGGTACAATTTGAACGGATCTTCCAGATCGTCCAATCGCTCGCCCGTGGCTTCATCGCGGCTGTCGATAATCCAGCGATACGCATGCAACAACGCAGCTGGTCCAAGATAGCGATCACCGTTCCACCAGTAAGATGGGCAGGACGTGGAACAACAAGCGCACATCACACATTCGTACAAGCCGTCCAACTGCTCGCGATCCTCTGCGGATTGCTTCCACTCTTTCGCTGGCGTGTTCGACTTTGTTTCGAGCCACGGCATCACGCTGGCATGCTGGGCGTAGAAGTGGGTCAGATCAGGGATCAGATCCTTGATGACCGGCATATGGGGCAGCGGATAGATCTTCACGTCGCCCTTTACCTCGTCCATGCCATAGATACAGGCCAGCGTGTTGATGCCGTCGATGTTCATCGCACAGGACCCGCAGATGCCTTCGCGGCAGGACCGGCGGAAAGTCAGGGTGGGATCAATCTCGTTCTTGATCTTGATCAGGGCGTCCAGAACCATCGGGCCGCAGGTATCCATATCGACAAAGTACGTATCCAAAGACGGGTTCTTGCCGTCTTCTTCGTTCCAGCGATAAATCTGGACCTTGCGCAGCTTCGTCGCACCTTCCGGCTTCGGCCAAGTCTTACCCGTCGTCATGCGGGAATTCTTGGGGAGTGTCAGTTGTACCATATCATCGTCTCCTTGCCGG
>CALILP010000196.1 GCA_938016515.1 uncultured Paracoccaceae bacterium | reverse complement strand
CCAGGTCGCCGCGCAGATGTGATTTTGACCTCTGATTTGAAAGAGTTGCCAATTGATGTGGTATATGCACGTGGCGTGAAGGTTGCCGAAGCGGGAAAGATCACCGTTGAATGCCCACATTACGACTGGCCCGACGCCGCGCGGCAGACGGTCCATATGGGTAAATCCCTAAGCGATGTGGACTTTGAGATCGCCGCGCCCGACGGCGCCAACTTTGTCGTGGCCAAGGTTATTGGTGTGGTTGAGAACCAAGCGCCGACAGAAGCTTTGACGGCCGAATTGCCCGTCATTGATAACATCGTTGAAGGGCAAGGTGGCACATGTCAGATCGCCCTTGTTGAGCGGCACCGCGCAACCGGAGATGTGGTTAACGGTTTCGTCAGTGGCTTCGGTTATGAAGGCAAGATGGCGATCGCCTCGACAGTGGCCCATGACAGCCACCACATGATTGTCGTCGGCACCGACCGCAACTGCATGGCGCAAGCGGCGAACCGGCTGGGCGAGGTTGGTGGCGGCGTCACTGTCTGGAAAGACGGCGCGGAACTGTCGCTCGTTGAATTGCCCATTGCAGGGTTGATGTCCGACCAACCCGCCGCTGAAGTTGCCGCAAAAGCCGACGAGATGGTGGCTGCGATGGCCGCCTGTGGCTGCACCCTGAACAACGCCTACATGCAGCATTCGCTGCTCGCTTTGGTTGTCATTCCCGCGTTGCGGATCTCTGATCTGGGACTGGTGGATGTCACCACATTCGCATTGACCGATTTGTTTGAAAGTTAACCAATGACCGACATCCCCCCAGTGCTGACACCCGATGTGCCAGCCCCCGAATCCTTCACCGACCCCAAAGAAGCCGTTGCGCGGTTGATTGAAATCTATGAGGCTTCATCAAAGTTTCTTTGCGCCTATTTCGCGGAAGCGATCAAAGGGACCGCGCCCACACAAAAGTACCGCGCCTTTTATCCCGAAATCCGCCTGACCACGACAAGCCACACCAAGGCTGACAGCCGCTTGTCGTTTGGCCACGTCGCAGAGCCGGGCGTCTACAGCACCACAGTCACACGGCCCGATTTGTTCGCCAACTACCTGGAACAACAGATTGGCCTGCTGCGCGAGAACCACAACGTGCCTGTCACTATTGGCGTGTCCTCAACCGAAATGCCGGTGCATTTCGCCGTGGCAAACGACAGCAACATGACGGTCCCGCAGGATGGATCGATGGATTTTGCGTTGCGTGACTTCTTTGACGTCCCGGATCTGAGCACGACCCACGATAACATCGTGAACGGGGCCGGGTTTCATTACCCCGACGGGTCTGCGCCCCTGGCACCCTTTACAGCCCAGCGTGTCGATTATTCGCTGGCCCGCCTACAGCATTATACAGCAACCGCGGCAGAGCATTTCCAGAACCATATTCTGTTCACGAACTACCAATTCTACGTGGAAGAGTTTGAGGGCTATGCCCGCCAGATGCTTGCTGAACCGACCAGCGGCTACACCAGTTTCGTCAGCACCGGAAACGTCGAGATCACAGAACATGATACGGTGATCGAGACCCCTGCGAAACTGCCGCAGATGCCGACCTATCATTTGAAGCGGCCGGGTGGTGGGGGGATTACCTTGGTCAACATCGGCGTTGGTCCGTCGAACGCCAAAACTGCAACCGACCACATCGCAGTCTTGCGGCCTCATGCATGGCTGATGGTGGGTCACTGTGCAGGGTTGCGGAATTCGCAAAGCCTTGGTGATTTCGTTCTGGCTCACGCTTACCTGCGTGAAGATCACGTCTTGGATGATGACCTGCCTGTTTGGGTCCCAATCCCGGCACTTGCCGAAATTCAGATCGCGCTGGAAACCGCCGTGGCCGATGTGACCGAGCTGAATGGTTACGAGCTGAAAAAGATCATGCGGACCGGCACCGTCGCCACCATCGACAACCGCAACTGGGAGCTGCGAGAGCAGGCAGGACCAGTGCAGCGCCTCAGCCAATCGCGGGCTATTGCGCTCGATATGGAAAGTGCCACGATCGCCGCCAATGGCTTCCGGTTTCGGGTGCCGTATGGGACGCTGTTGTGCGTCTCAGACAAGCCGCTGCATGGGGAATTGAAGCTGCCTGGCATGGCCTCTGACTTCTACAAAACCCAAGTAGCGCGGCATTTGATGATCGGAATTCGGGCGATGGAAGGTCTGCGCGATATGCCGCTGGAACGCATCCATAGCCGGAAATTGCGGTCATTTGAGGAAACTGCGTTCCTCTAAAGCCCTAAAATCCGCAAAAATCCGCAAAAAACCCCGCAAAACCACTTATTTTGCTTGCTTTCGCCCCACTAATTGTAGTGGATGCCACTACATACCGTGAATATTCGCGGGGGATTGCCCCACTTGTTGAGTAGCGCTGCTAAAAAAGCTGCGGGGCAGAACGGATAAAAACGAGGGAGACCTATCATGGCAACGAAGCCTATGACCAAAGCGCAGCTGGTCGCTGCACTGGCCGAAGAAATCGGCACAGACAAGAAAGGTGCCGCTGGCGCACTGGACGGGATCATTTCCATCATCACACGCGAAGTGTCTGGCGGCGGTGCTGTCACACTGCCCGGCGTTGGCAAAATCTACTGCCGTGAGCGCCCAGAGCGTATGGTCCGCAACCCGGCCACCGGCGAGCAGATCAAGAAAGACGCCGACAAGGTTGTGAAGATGACAATCGCGAAGGCCCTGAAGGACAGCGTCAACGACTAAGTTGAACATCCTTGTGGAATACGAAAGGGTCGCCCCAGTGGCGGCCCTTTTGCGTTGGAGAACAACATGGCCTTGATCAGCGGTATTGGTGGGTTCTTCTTTCGGGCACAGAACCCGGATGGTCTGATGCAATGGTATATCGAGACCTTTGATCTTGAGGTCGACGATGGGTTCTGGAAACAGGCTGCCGGTAACACCGTGTTTCAGCCGTTCCCAGCGGACACAACGTACTTTCAGTCCGACAAAGCGGTCATGATCAATTTCCGGGTGACTGATATGGATGCGATGCTGGCCCGTCTTGATGCTGCCGGAATTGCTTATTGCCCCTCACCGGAAGACGATGATGACTACGGCAGGTTCTTTCATCTTGAAGACCCCGAGGGAAACCCTATTGAGCTCTGGGAGCCCAAGCCGAAAGACATGATGACCTGAATGGACCTGCGTGCAATTCTCATGGGCCTCGCCTTTGCGGCGATGTGGTCCTCTGCCTTCACCTCGGCACGCGTCATCGTGGAATACGCTCCACCCCTGACAGCACTTGCCCTGCGGTTCGCGATCTCAGGGTTGATTGGCGTTGGATTGGCCTTTGCGCTGGGCCAGACCGCCCGGCTGACAAGGCAGCAATGGCTGGGCGTGGTGATTTTTGGGGTCTGTCAGAACGCCCTTTATTTGGGCCTGAACTTTGTCGCAATGCAGACGGTCGCGGCGTCTTTAGCGGCTATCATCGCCTCGACCATGCCGCTTTTGGTGGCTTTGGTCGGCTGGGTGTTTCTGGGGCAACGGACCCGGCCTTTGGGGATCGCAGGGCTGATTGCAGGCGTGATTGGCGTGGCCTTGATCATGGGCGCGCGGATCACCGGGGGCGTTGATATCTATGGGCTGGTGCTGTGTGTGATTGGGGTTGTGTCCCTGACCGTCGCCACGCTGGCCGTTATGGGGGCGTCGTCAGGCGGGAATGTCTTGATGATCGTCGGCCTCCAGATGCTGGTTGGAAGTGCGGCGCTGACCGTGCCTGCCATCGCGTGGGAAAGCTGGGATGTGACATGGACGTGGCAGCTGATCGTCGCGTTCATTTACACAACGTTGGTGCCGGGCTTAGCCGCAACCCTTGTGTGGTTTCTACTGGTGGGAAGGATCGGAGCGGTGAAGGCCTCGACCTTCCACTTTCTCAATCCGTTTCTTGGGGTTGCTGTCGCGGCTGTGCTTCTGGGGGAACGGATTGGCGTACTGGATGTGATTGGGGTGATCGTGATTGCAGGGGGAATCTTGGCGGTACAGATCAGCAAGCAGCCGCAGTGACGCAAGCGGGGCGGCGGGTCGAAGCCCCGCCCTACGGAAAATCGCAGACACTTGTGGGGACGAAAGTGCGGGAGCCTTCGGCGAGGATATAGAAAGAAACAAAGAAACCCTTGGCGCCGCGCCCAACTTCTTTGTTTCTTTCTATATCCCGGGGGTTTGGGGGCTGGCCCCCATGCGCAGGGCTTGCACCTACCACAAGGGTGCTGTTGTATTCAGTTCGGCCGCCAGTGCGTCAAGGTAGTCTCGCAAGATCTGTGCGCGTTGTTGTGCGAGGGCTTTGCCACCGGACGTTTGCATCCTCTCTGGTAGCCTGAGCAGCTTTGCCTTGAAGTGGTCGATGGCGAAGGTTTCGTCGTCGAGCATCCGGTTGCGTGCAAAGGGGTCATTGCTGTCAAAGAGCGGCCGGTTCAAAGCTCCGGAGACCGCGAACACGCGCGCGATACCGATCGCGCCGAGGCTTTCGATCCGATCGGCGTCCTGAACGATTTTTGCCTCTAGTGTGAGCGGAGGATGATTGGCTGAGAAGCTGTGGGTGATGATTGCGTGTTGTGTTGCCGCGATTTGATCCGGAGTGAAGCCAAGGTCTTGCAGGATCGGAAAGGCCGCATCTGCCGACAGACGTGAGGCATCAGCGCGGTTCGGGGCGTCTTTGGGAAGCGTCACGAGGTCGTGCAGGTAGCACGCTGCGATCAGGACATCACCATCGAGGGCGCCTTCGGTTGCCGCGATGGTCAGCGCGTTCTGATAGACCCGGTCCGCATGTGCCACGTCATGCGCGCTGTCTGCCGGGTTCGTAAGGGCTGCGCGGAGTGGGCGTTGCAGCGGGTGCGTCACCCAATTTTGCCGCGCGCGCCGCCGGTCTGGCCCCGATCCAGCAGGAGATGGTCCAGGATCACACAGGCCATCATCGCCTCGCCCACGGGCACCGCCCGGATGCCGACGCAGGGGTCGTGGCGGCCTTTGGTGATGACCTCGGTCGCGGAGCCGTCCATGCGGATCGACTTGCGCGGCGACAGGATGGATGAGGTCGGTTTGACCGCAAAGCGCACCACGACGTCCTGTCCGGTGCTGATGCCCCCAAGGATGCCGCCTGCGTGGTTCGAGGAATATTCTGGTCCGCCTTGGCCCATGAAGATCTCGTCTGCGTTGTCCCGGCCTGTCAGTGCCGCCGCCGCCATGCCTTCGCCGATTTCCACGCCTTTAACCGCGTTGATCGACATCATTGCTGCCGCCAGATCAGTGTCGAGTTTGCCGTAGATCGGTGCACCGATGCCCGCAGGTACGCCGCGCGCTACAACCTCGATGATGGCCCCGACTGAGTTGTGGTCGTCTTTGCGCAGCCATGCGAGATAGTCGTTCCATTCGCTTGCCGCTTCGGCGTCGGGGCAGAAGAAATCGTTCTGCTCGATCTGGGACCAGTCCATATTGTCACGGTTGATCTGCTTGGTCCCCATTTGGGTCATGTAGCCCCGGATCTGAACGTTCGGTGCGATCTTCTTGATCGCCTCACGCGCCACACCACCTGCCGCCACCCGCGACGCTGTTTCGCGCGCAGAGGATCGCCCGCCGCCGCGATAATCTCTGACACCGTATTTCTGGTGGTAGGTGATGTCTGCGTGGCCAGGTCGGAACGTATTGGCGATATCGCCGTAATCTTTGGAGCGCTGGTCGGTGTTCTCGATCATCAGTTGGATTGGCGTACCTGTTGTCTGGCCCTCAAACACGCCAGACAGGATTTTCACTGCGTCCGCTTCGTTGCGCTGGGTGGTGTTCTTGTTGAGACCGGGCCGCCGCTTGTCCATCCATTGCTGGATCATCGGTGCCTCGAGGGGCACACCCGGCGGGCAACCATCGACCGTCGCACCCAAAGCAGGCCCGTGGCTTTCGCCCCATGTGGTGAACCGGAAAAGATGGCCAAAGCTGTTGATCGACATAGGGCAGGTCCTTTGTTGCCTGCGTTCGATATGCCAATTGGCCTTGTCATGGAAGAGGCGGTGGCCTTGACCCCCTGCGCTTTTTGCCGCGATGTGCTGGATAAGGATGGCTGGAAGGCGAGCAGATGTTGCGAATGGTTTTGATTGCGTTTCTGAGTCTGACAGGTGCTGCTGCGGCAGAGACCCTCATTCCCGGATTTGACCCGGCCCTCGACGGTGTTTGCGGTTTGGGCCGCGATTTGGAGGCCGGGTGCGATGCGATCCGGGATCGCGAGATTGTTGATGCAGCACAGATGCCGTGGCGTGCAATTGGTCGGGTCAATTTTGCCAGTATCGAGACCCGGCAGCATTGTACCGGGACATTGATCGCAGATGATGTTGTCCTGACGGCCGCGCATTGCTTGTATAATGGGTCTCGGAAAGAGTGGGCTCCTGCAACAAGCGTAACGTTTTTGGCAGGGTTTCAGCGTGATGAAAGCGCGGCAGTTGCACGTGGAACGCGCTATGTGTCGCTTTACGACACTGATGCCATCAACCGCGATATTCTGTGGGCCTTAGATAAGGACTGGGCGTTGATTGTGCTTGATGCGCCCATTGGACGCGACGTTGGTACACTCCCGCTTCAGGTGGCTGAGGTTGGTGAACCGGCGTTCTTGGCGGGATATACGGGTTTGCGCCCGAATGTGTTGTCCGTTGCTGATGATTGCGGCGCGCTGACAGCTGGTTCTCTTTACGGCTTGCGATGCGCGGCGATGCAAGGTGACTCAGGCGCGCCCGTCTTGGTGCACACAACGGATGGATTGAGCGTCGCGGGTGTGTTTTCGAGTCTGACCCCCGTCGACGGCGGCATTGTCAGCATTGCCATTCCGAGCAAAGCCTTTGTTGATGCACTTCAAATGGTTGCGAATAAATAGGCCGCCCCTTGTCCTTCCCCGACGTTCCGTCTACCTAAGCCTCACCTCGGGGGGCCATCAAATGGCTGAGATTGCGTAAGCTGACCCGTTGAACCTGAACCGGTTAAGACCGGCGGAGGGAAGGTTTGGCGACACTGCCCAATCCCCCACATTCCGCCCGTCGCATTTGGAGGATATGATGCCTAAAACCGCTTATCTGACAGTTGTGGCTGGGCTTTGCATGGCGACCACCGCCACTGCAGAGACCCCGAAGCTGACTGTTTTGACCTACGATAGTTTTGTGACTGAATGGGGACCTGGCCCCGCTGTCGAGGCCGCTTTTGAAGAGGTCTGTGCCTGTGATCTGGAATTTGTGGGGGCAGGTGATGGGGCCGCTTTGCTGGCCCGCTTGCAGTTGGAAGGCCCCCGGACCGACGCCGACATTGTGTTGGGTCTGGATACGAACCTGACAGCTGCTGCCCGTGAAACAGGTCTTTTTGCCCCGCATAGCGTCGAGGCCGATCTGGCTTTGCCTATTGCGTGGACTGACACTGAATTCCTCCCGTTTGACTGGGGCTATTTTGCTTTTGTCGGCAATGCGGGTGCACAGGCCCCAACATCGCTTCGGGCGTTGGCGGATAGTGACGTGAAAGTAGTCATTCAAGATCCAAGGTCATCGACGCCGGGTTTGGGTCTGCTGATGTGGGTGAAAGCTGCTTATGGCGATGAGGCCGCGGGCCTTTGGGCTGATCTGGCCGATAATATCGTGACAGTGACACCGGGCTGGTCAGAGGCCTATGGTCTGTTTCTGGACGGCGAAGCGGATGCCGCGTTGTCCTACACGACGTCTCCGGCCTATCATTTGATCGCAGAGGAAGACGCCTCGAAGGTCGCGTGGGCCTTTGATGAAGGGCATTACATGCAAGTGGAAGTCGCAGGCAAGGTCGCTGCGACAGATGTGCCAGAGCTGGCAGATCAGTTTCTGGCCTTCATGGTGTCTGATGGATTCCAGTCGATTATTCCGACAACAAACTGGATGTATCCTGCAGCGACCCCTGAAGGTGGTTTGCCGGATGGGTTTGAGACCTTGATCACACCCGCGACGTCCCTGTTGAAATCACCGCAAGAGGCGCAGGCCGTTCGGGATGAGGCCTTGGCCGAGTGGCGCGAAGCCTTGTCGCAATGATCAACCGGGTCCCTGCCTATCTGGCGGGGGCCCTTGTTGCTGTCCTGACGCTTGGGACGCTTATCGTCGTCGCGTTGCGGGCCGAGGCGGGAAGCGGCTTGTCCGGCGCTGATTGGGCTGCGGTCCGGTTTACTGTGATGCAGGCCTTTGTCTCTGCGTTTCTCAGCATTGTTCTGGCGATCCCTGTTGCACGGGCCTTGGCGCGACGGCGGTTTTGGGGGCGTCGCGTTTTGATTACGCTTTTGGGCGCACCGTTCATATTGCCGGTCATTGTCGCAGTTCTGGGGCTGCTTGCCGTATTCGGCCGGAATGGGATCATGAATGATCTGTTGGGTGCCTTGGGCCTGCCAGAGATGTCGATCTACGGTTTTCATGGCGTCGTTCTGGCCCATGTGTTTTTCAACCTGCCGTTGGCTGCCAGATTCTTGTTGCAAGGCTGGCTGGCGATCCCGGCAGAGCGGTTTCGCATGGCCGCATCTTTGAATGCACCGGTCGGGCGTTTGTTGGAAAGGCCGATGTTGCGGACCGTGGTCCCCGGCGCGTTCTTGGTGATTTTCCTGATCTGTTTGACCAGCTTTGCAGTGGCCTTGACCCTTGGCGGGGGACCACGCGCCACCACCGTAGAGCTGGCGATTTATCAGGCCGTCCGGTTCGATTTTGATTTGGGGCGCGCGGCGCTGCTGGCCTGTGTCCAATTTGGTATCTGCGCTGCCGCTGCATTGATTGCTTGGCAGGTCACCGCAGTGGACGGCTTTGGTGCGGGTTTGGACCGCGTTGTGCAGCGGTGGGATGGGTCGCGCGTGTTCGACGGTTTGTGGATCGCTTTCGCTGCAGTGTTTTTGTTGATCCCGCTAGGTATGGTTGTGGTGAAAGGCGCGCCGGGTCTACTGACATTGCCCGATAGTATTTGGGCTGCTGCCGGACGGTCGGTGATGATCGCCGTGATATCTGCCGCTTTGACGGTCACGATGGCTTTGGCGCTAGCCTTGCACGGGGGGCGGCTGGTGGCCGTGATCAGCGTGTTGCCCTTGGCCGCGTCAGGATTGGTGGTGGGGACGGGATTGTTCTTGATCGTGTTTCCTTTTGTCAGACCCGCAGACCTTGCATTGCCTGTCACTATCGTCGTGAACGCGACCTTGGCGTTACCCTTTGCGGTGCGGTCGATCAGCCCAGCCGTGCAAACCGTGCGGTCAGACTATGGCCGCCTCATGGATCATTTGGGGATCGTGGGCTGGGCGCGCTTGCGGTTCGTGGTTCTGCCGCGCCTGCGTCAGCCATTGGGCTTTGCGATGGGCTTGGCTGCTGCCTTGTCGATGGGGGATCTGGGCGTGATTGCCCTTTTCGCGGATGAGCAGAACGCGACTTTGCCGCTGGCGATGTACCGGCTTATGGGGTCCTATCAAATGGAGGCTGCTGCCGGTGCTGGATTGTTGCTGGTGGCTTTGAGCCTGCTGTTGTTCTGGCTGTGTGATCGTGGAGGGCGCGCAGGTGCTGACCTTTGAAAACGTGACTTTGACCCAAGGTGATTTTGCGCTGACCGCTGACATCGCGATTGATGAGGGCGTCACAGCCGTGATTGGGCCATCTGGCGGCGGTAAGTCGACGTTGCTGTCCGCTGTCGCTGGCTTTCTGGAGCCACAAAGCGGGCGCGTTCTTTGCAACGATCAAGACCTGACAGGTCTGGCGCCAGGCAAACGTCCGGTGAGCATGTTGTTTCAGGATAACAACCTGTTTCCGCATCTGACCGTCTTGCAGAATGTCGGAATGGGGATGCGCCCTGATTTGCGCCTGAAGACCGGTGATGAGCAGACGATTCTGCATGCGCTGACGCAAGTTGGATTGGCTGGATACGCAGATCGCAAGCCTGCGGCCCTGTCTGGCGGCCAACAAAGCCGTGTGGCTTTGGCGCGTGTGCTTGTCGCTGACCGGCCGCTTGTGCTGTTGGACGAGCCCTTTGCCGCGCTTGGCCCTGCATTGAAAGACGAGATGTTGACGCTTGTTCGGGACGTGCTGGTCAAGGCTGGGAAAACAGTTGTGATGGTGACCCATGATCCACAAGATGCGCGGGCTGTGGCCGATCGCGTGGTCTTGGTCGCAGACGGAGACGCGTCAGCGCCTGTTGCAACGCAGGCTATTTTTGATGACCCGCCTGCGGCCTTGCGCGCCTATTTGGGGTAGGTCGGTATTTCTATCTGGCGCAGGTCAGTCGAAAGAAAAAGGGCCCGCCGAAATGGCGAGCCCCTAATTTTGCTATAACTGATCGGGTCAGTCTTTGCCTTTGTGTGGCGCCCAGATCCGCTTGTTTGTCAGGTAAAGAAGCACTGACAGGATCGCGAGGAAGATCACCCCGGTCAGGCCTGCTTCTTTGCGGGCATTCAGCTTTGGCTCTGCTGTCCACATTAGGAAGGCTGCGACGTCTTCCGAGATATGGTGCAGGTCGTTGGCGTGGCCATCTGCAAACTCGATGTCTTCACCATAAAGCGGTGGTGCCATCGCGATCCAAGAGCCGGGAACCTTGTGTTTGCCGTGCTCGTCCTTGCAGCTTGCAGGGAAACCACCGTTCGCGAAGGCGGTGTTGTAGTAGCCGTCCATCGGTTCGCCTTCCAGCGCGCACTCTGGCTCTTCTGCATAGCCGGTCATCAGGGCCGTGATGTATTCAGCACCGCCCATGCCATACCACAGCTGTGCAAGGCCGGTTCCGTAGGGGCCGTGAAAGCCTGCCCGTGATTTGGCCATCAGTGACAGGTCTGGCGCATTTGACAGGTTCGAGCCCGGAAACTTGTCAGCCGGGGTGGCTGGACGGAAATCGCCTTCGCCGTCGAACAAAGCCTGATCGAAGACCTCGTAGAACTCTGCATAAGCGAAGACCTGGTCTTCTGGCAGTGCCGGGCCGCCATCTTGGCCAAGTGTCCGGAAGGCGACGTGCTCTAGCCCATGACAGGCCGAGCAGATTTCAGTGTAGACCTGCAAGCCGCGTTGCAGCTGCATTTGGTCATAGGACCCGAACATGCCGTCAAACGGGAAGTCGACGTCGTGCACATGAACTTCTGCGCCAGCTGCGATTGCCTGCGTCCCGGTGAGGGCCAGTGCCGTCGCTGCTGAAAGGGTGAGATTACGGATGAATTTCATAGTCTCTTTCCTTATTCCGCCGGTTGCGCTGCGGCTTTGCCGTCAGCTTTCTGCGGATAATGCGCGTTGAAGTCTTCTTCGATCGTTGCCGGTGCCTGATCTGGTTTCTCGATCACGCCAAGCAGTGGCAAGATCACCAGGAAGTAGGCAAACCAGTAGGCAGAACCGATCAATGCGATCCAGTCATACGGGAATTCGGCAGGACGTGCCCCGACCCACATCAGCAGGATGAAGTCAGCAACCAGCAGCCAGAACCACCACTTAAACATCGGACGGTAACGGCCGGACCGGACCGAGGATGTATCAAGCCAAGGTGCCAGCGCCAGAACGACAATCGCACCAAACATCGCGATCACGCCGAAGAATTTGGCGTCGATGATCCCAAAGCTGATCCACTCAACCAACATCACCAACCATACGTCAGCCGTGAAGGCCCGCAGGACCGCATAGAATGGCAGCAAATACCATTCCGGCACGATGTGTGCAGGCGTCGCAAGCGGGTTGGCCGGGATATAGTTATCCGGGTGGCCGAGGTAGTTTGGCATGAAGCCGACAACCGCCATGAACAGAACCATGATGATCGCCAGTGCGAACAGGTCCTTGATCACGAAGTAGGGCCAGAATGGCAGCGTGTCTTTGGCTGCGTCTTCTTTCGAAGTCCGGCGGACCTCAACCCCGGTTGGGTTGTTGTTGCCGGTCGTGTGGAACGCCCAGACGTGCAGGATCGTCAGACCCAGCAGGATGAACGGCAGCAAATAGTGCAACGAGAAGAACCGGTTCAGCGCAGGTTGGCCAACGGCCCCCGCACCCAGCAGCCATGTTTGCACGGCTTCACCCACAAACGGGATCGCCCCAAAGAGGCCTGTAATCACAGCTGTCCCGTGGAACGACATCTGGCCCCAAGGCAACACGTAGCCCATGAACGCGATGCCCATCATCAGCACCAGCATCAACGAGCCCAAGACCCACGTCACTTCGCGTGGTGACTTGTAGGACCCGTAGTAAAGGCCCCGGAAGATGTGCATATAAACGGCGAAGAACATCAAAGATGCGCCGTTCATGTGGAAGTAACGGATCATATGGCCGCCATTCACATCGCGCATGATATGTTCAACAGAGGCAAAGGCCATATCGACGTGCGGGATGTAGTGCATCACCAACACGATACCGGTGACGATCTGCATCACCAGCGCGAAAACCAGAACGATCCCCCAAATCCACATCCAGTTCAGGTTCTTGGGTGTGGGGATCATCAATGTGTCATAGAGCAAACCAATGATGGGAAGGCGCGTTTGCATGCCTTTCTCGAAATTGGACTTCGGCTCATAATGGTCGTGGGGAATGCCGCCCATGGGTTTCTCTCCTTAACCGAGTTGTAGTGTGGATTCGTCGACGAAGGACGCGACAGGAATTGGCAGGTTCGCAGGCGCTGGACCCTGACGGATTCGCCCGGCTGTGTCGTAGTGCGACCCGTGACAAGGGCAGAACCAGCCGCCAAAGTTACCTTGATCGCCCAGAGGCACACAGCCCAAGTGCGTGCAAACGCCCATCTGAACCAGCCATTGACCGGCCTCATCAAGTGACCGGTTTTCGTCGGTCGCGGGCGCCGGGCCAATGTTGGCATTTCCGGCGTCTTGGTCGGGCAGGGTCGATACATCAACCGCCCGCGCCTCTGCGATTTCTTCTTCTGTCCGGTTCCGGATGAAGACAGGCTTTCCCTGCCACAGCACAGTGATCTGCGTGCCTGGATCAATCACGCTGATATCAACGCGAATCGACGCCAGCGCCAAAACGTCTGCCGAGGGGTTCATTTGGTTCACCAGCGGCCAAACAGCGGCACCGGTAACAACAGCACCAGCACCTGCGGTGGCGTAGTAAATAAAGTCGCGGCGCGTGCCTTCGTGGCTGTCTGCCTGATCTTCTGCATGTGACACGGGATATCTCTCCGTTTAGTAATTGCGATCTTCGCAAGTAAGCGAGCAATACCAGCGATAGTTTGCCCATTCTGGCGCTTAGTAGACGGCAATACCGCCTCCGTCCAGCGGACAATCCCGCGCAGGTTCTTCTATTGACCTAAGATATAGTTGTTTCCGGAAGGTCAAGAAAGCGCAGCTTTTTTTCTGACCTACATGGTGGGGTCAAACGGACATGACCCCCAAGACTTGCGATGCCTGCGATTCTTTGCCGAAGTGACGCAGGTGATCACGGTCAATTTTCTTGAGGAGGTCCGCAACACGCGATAGTCTGACAGCCATAAAAGAGATGTGCACGAGCAGATGACCAGACGCATTTTGATGACACTTGCGACCCTGATGGGGTCCGCTGCCCCTGCGGCTGCCGAACTGGAAGTCAGCGTCTATGGCGGCTTTCAAAGCGCTTTGTCGTCTGATGTGGCGATCAGAGGCGATGATTCCATTGCCGATACCGATCTGGACATTGCCTGGGACGGCCGCTCTTTCGAGGCGCCTCCTTACTATGGTTTGCGCGTCACGTCGTGGCAAAGCCCATCTTTTGGCTATGGTCTCGATTTCACTCACGCCAAGGTCTACCCAAAGGACGGCGAGCTTCCGGACGGGTTTGACCGTTTGGAATTTACGGATGGCCTGAACACGCTGACTGCTAACGCCTATTACCGCTGGCAGGACGCTTTTGGCGGGATCACGCCCTATGTCGGCGGCGGTCTTGGGATTTCCGTTCCCCATGTTGAGGTCGTGACCCCCGAATCGCGCACCTTTGGCTATCAATTCACGGGCCCTGCAGCCACAGTCATCGCGGGTGCCAGCATGCCGATCAATGACCAATGGTCGGTGTTTGGGGAATACAAAGGGACGTTCACCAGCAATGAAGGTGATCTTGATACGGGCGGCACCGTTGAAACTGACGTGTTTACCAATGCGTTGAATGTTGGTGTCAGCTTTAACTTCTGATCTGTCTTAAGCATACGAAGGATGACGTCATGACGCTGCGCATGTTTTTGATATCTGCCACAGCTATCCTGCCGCAGGTTGCTGCCGCTGAGTACGAGATCAGCGCCTATGCAGGCCATCAAACCGCCCCGTCGTCCGACATTGTGATCGATGGGGATGCGGTCATCCCCGATAGCGACTTTCGCCAGCAATGGGTCGGCAATAGCACGACATGGCCGATCTATGGTGGGTTTCGGGTCACGTATTGGCAATCAGAGACCTTTGGCTACGGCCTAGACTATGCCCACAACAAGGTCGAGCCAAAGCGCGGAAACGAGCCTGCCGGCTTTGACAACCTGGAATTTACCGATGGTCTGAACACATGGACGATCAACGCCTATCGCCGTTTTCCAGATACGTTTACGGGGTCCGGCGCCTTGGATCGTCTGACGCCTTACGTTGGTGCGGGCGTCGGGATTTCCCTGCCAGGCGTCGAGGTGCGCTATGCCGGGTCCGATACGTTTGAATATCAGGTCACAGGGCTGGCTGCGACGTGGCTGGCAGGTGTCAGCTATCCGATTGATGACACCTGGTCGCTTTTTGGCGAATACAAAGGGACATACACCCAAAACGAGGTGGATTTGGACGGCGGCGGGACATTGTCGTCGGATATCTTCACCAATGCGGTCAATATCGGGATCAGCTACCGGTTTTGAAGCCGTGGGGGCGAGCGGGTTCGTTCAGAGATGCCCGTTTGTGTCCGTCTCAATAAGCGCGAGCGGTGAAGATCATGGAAGATGTTCCGAGAATTTACCATATGCGGCCCACCCGGATTGCCGGTAAGCGCCTGCTGCCTCTCAACGTGCTTTGCGCCAGATATCCTGAATTATCCAAACAGGTCATGGCAAAATATAAGGGCCGCGAAGCCGTGCCAAAGCGCCCGCTTCCGGAATTGGGGTGCACCTGGGCAGATTGCGTGATGTTCGCGACAGTCCACCCGTCAAAAATCCGGGACTCAATCGTTCGGGCAGGGCACACTTGGCCAGAACGGGGCATTCGTTTTTTGGGGATCCGTGCAGACAATGCAGCCTTTTCAGCTCGGAACACCGTGATTTGGCTGTACACTGATACGGGCCGTGCCGATCTTGCGACACCAAAGGCGGATGTCGTGCCTTTTACAGTCGAACGTGTTGCCGAGCTTAAAGACCTGCAATCCGGAACACAGTCATATTTGCGCGAAATGAAACAGGTTGGCCGCCGGCCACTGCTTTTCGTGGGTGTCCCGCATGTGTTGCATCGCGGTGAAATCCCACGCGACCTTTGCGAAGAGATAGTCGTTTAGCAGGCAAGACAAATCCAAAACGGCAAAGCGATTGGTCAGCTGGGTTTTGTCGCGTCCATGCTTGGTCTTTCGCCGAAGGTTGCGTGCCAAGCCGCCAGGGCATCGTTGCCGATACGCCAGTTGCGCGCATCATGCCGCAGATCGACGTAGGAAAGTGCACAGGCGACAGCGATATGGGCCGCGTCAAGGGGGCCTGCAAGGTGGCTCATCCAGCGATTGTTTACCGCGGCAATGCCACGGCTGGCCTTTTCCCACTGCGCTTCGATCCAATCAGGGGATTGCTGGGCTTCGGGTCGCAGGCGCGCCTCGTAGGTCATAGACACGCTGGCATCCATGATGGCATCTGCAGTGGCCTCTAGCGTCAGCGTTTCCCATATCCGGCTGGCAGGATAGAGCGGGCCGTCGTGCGTGTCGTTCAGGAACCGCGTGATAACCCGGCTGTCGTATATCGCGGGCGCATCATTGCGGACCATGGCCGGAATTTTACCCAATGGATTGGCAGCAACCACTGCTGGATCTGAATTCAGCGGCGTTGTGCTGACATCGACTTCGGTGACGTGATCCAGGATATCGAGCTCGCGCAGGGTGACGCGGACCTTGCGGACGAAGGGGGACGAAGGCGACATGAGGAGCTTCATAAAGTGGTGTCCTTTGATTGGTGCAGCGTGTGGAGCTTACGCGCTACGGAAAATATGCTGGCGCAGCTTCTGGCCGCCACAAAGGGCGCTTAACCATAACAGCCCTAAAGCTGTCAGAGGTCTCGAACGCCGTCAACCAACGGATCAGATGCGGCCAATCCTGTGCGTCGAACCAAGGGCGGTCTGTGTTGGCGAATTGTCGAACGAAGGGACGGATGGCGGGGTCTGCCATAGTCTCTGGTTCCCCAAGAAGATGGGTGTGGTGCGACAAGCGCGTGTTGAGGTCTTGCAGGAAGGCGGCTGCGTCGGCCCGGTCTTTGGCGGCGTCACGGTCTGGAAAGCGGACGGCGTATTTGGTGTGATCGAGGGCGGCCTTGAAAGGGCCGTCGTTGATGTCGATCAGGGCGGTGGTTTTGTCTGACTGCGAAAGCCAGTTTTGTGGGTCGTTCTGGTGCAAAACCCAGAGCATGACATCACGGCTTTCCGCAATCACCTTTGTCCCGGTATCGAGGACGGGAACGGTGCCCTTTGGGCTGGTTTTGAGAAAGGCTGCGGGTTTGTCTTTGAGAAGGATTTCCCGAAATTCCGTTTGCACGCCAGATACCAGAACAGCCAACCGTGCCCGCATCGCGTAGGGGCAGCGGCGAAAGGACCAGAGGATGGGTGTTTGGGGCATGCGTTTTTTGAGTTGTTTTGGCGAAATGAATAGGGGGGGTGTGCCTAAGCAGTGAGCTGGGTGCCTGATGTTCCGGTGATCTTGGCGGTCACGATGTGGGACTCTGGCTGGTTCGAGGTGAAAGTGACCTCTGCGAACTGGGGTGTGCGGCCCATGCGGGGGTTTTCCATCAAGACCGGATGTGTTTTGCCAATTTGGTTGGTGAGGTGTTTGCTGACTTGTTCTTTGCCTGCCGCGCGAAGTTGGGCAGCCCGCTGTTTGATCAATTTGCCATTGACCGCAGGCATTTTGGCGGCCGGGGTGCCCTGACGCGCTGAATAGGGGAAGACGTGCAGCCACGTCAGGTTGCAGTCTTTGACCATGGCCAAGGAGTTGGCGAACATGGCATCCGTTTCCGTCGGGAAGCCTGCGATGATGTCAGCACCAAAGGTCATCTCGGGGCGCAGTCTGCTGGCCTCTTCCGTGAAGGCGATGGCGTCGTCGCGCAGATGCCGCCGCTTCATGCGCTTGAGGATCATGTTGTCACCGTGTTGGAGCGATAGGTGCAGGTGCGGCATGAGGCGAGGCTCGGTCGCGATGGCTTGCATGAGGTTGTCATCCACCTCGATGCTGTCGATGGAAGAGATGCGCAGGCGTGGCAGGTCCGGTGCCAGTTTCAGGATCCGCATCACAAGGTCGCCGAGTTTCGGCTCGCTAGGCAGGTCAGCACCCCATGAGGTGAGGTCGACGCCGGTGAGGACGACTTCGTTATAACCCTTCTGAACCAGCCGCTTGATCTGGTCGACCACAACGCCCGCAGGGACAGATCGGGAATTCCCACGTCCGAAGGGGATAATGCAAAACGTACAGCGATGGTCGCAACCGTTCTGGACCTGCACGTAGGCCCGGCTGCGCGTGCCGAAGCCGTCAATCAGGTGTCCGGCTGTTTCGGTCACCGACATAATGTCGTCGACCTGCACGGGTTCCGTGGTGCCGATGAGGTTAGGGGCCAATTGCGTCCAAGTGGCCGGGTTCATCTTTTCAGTGTTGCCGAGCACGACGTTAACTTCGTCCATGTCCGAGAAGGTTTTTGGCTCTGTCTGGGCCGCACATCCCGTCACGATGATCTGGGCATCCGGGTTGGAACGTCGCTGTTTGCGGATGTCCTGCTTGGCTTTGCGCACGGCCTCTGCCGTCACTGCACAGGTGTTCACGATGATGGCGTTTTCGACGCCTGCCTGTGTGGCGAGGTCTTTCATCGCTTCGGTCTCGTAAGCGTTGAGCCGGCAGCCGTGGTTGGAAAAGATCGGTGCCTTAGCCATACCAGACACCGTCAAAAACATGGGCTGTCGGGCCAGTCATCCAGACGCCGTCGTCACGCCAATCGATGTGCAGGGTCCCGCCGTCGAGGTCGATCTGCACCTTGCGGCCGGTCAGACCACGCCGGTGCGCCGCGACGGCCGTGGCGCAAGAGGAGGAACCGGAAGCAAGCGTGATGCCAACGCCGCGCTCCCAGACCCGCATACGGATGTGGTCAGGGCTGATGAGGTGGGCGAACTGAACGTTGGTCCGTTCAGGGTAAAGAGGATGGTGTTCCATCTCAGCACCGCGCTGGGCGAGGTCGATGGCTTCGGCGTCGTCGACGAAGAAGGTGCAGTGTGGATTGCCCATACCGGTGGCTGTTGGGCGGCCCTCGATAGGGAGTTCGCGCGTGTCCATTGATTGAGCGAGCGGGATATCTGTCCAGCTCAGTTGCGGCTGGCCCATATTGATCGAGGCCATCCCGTCTTGGTCAACAGCCTGCAGGGTCCCGCGATCGGTGGTGATAGTCAGGGCCGTCTTGTCGGCCTTATCCATCATATGCCGCGCGATGCAGCGCGTGGCGTTACCACAGGCAGCGGATTGCGAGCCATCAGCGTTCCAGAACGTCAAGTGCACGTCAGCGTCGGGTGTGTCTGAAAGTACCGCTAACTGGTCATACCCCACCCCGCGGTGCCGGTCCGCGATCGCCATAGCCAAGGCCGCATCAATGCGCGGGGTGATTCCCCGTTCATCCACGACAACAAAGTCATTTCCCAGCCCATGCATCTTCATGAACGGTAGTCCGGAGGCGTTTTTCTGGCTCATCCTGCGGCATATAGCCAAAGGGGGCTGACTATTCCAGATGGGCGTGGATTTAGGGTTGACCGGCGTGGCAGGTCTACCTAGAAGCGCCCGCAGAGTGGGCCGTTAGCTCAGTTGGTAGAGCAACTGACTTTTAATCAGTGGGTCGCAGGTTCGAATCCTGCACGGCTCACCACTTCAACCGATTGATAAGCAAGTGGAAGCCGCCGAAGCATATGCTAGGCGGCCTCACTGCTTTACAACAATCTTCTAGTTTGACTTTGTGACGCCATTTGGCCGTTCTTGAGTGTCAAGTTCACCTTAAGCAATGACTCATCGTGACTGCATTAGTCCTGTGGTAGTTGGGTTAGACCGGCCAGGATATCTTCAACGTCGTGGTCGCCGTCCGTAGTCCCTTGAGATAATGTCGCGCGCTGCAGCTTGGGGCCGCACGAGGTGCTGCCAGGGCCCCTGCAGAACCAAAACATGATCGCACTTTCCAAGTTACATTGCCAAAGGGCTGTTGCCGGGGATCGAGCAAGCTGGTCTGTCACTGACTACAGACGTCTTATCAAAGTAGGTTGATCTGATTTAGCGAAACGCCAAGTGTGGGCTCAAAGGTGGGTGCGGCCACGCAGTCTTCCACTCACCCGTCTATCTTAAACTTTTGCTAGTAAATTGGTGCCCAGAAGAGGCATATCATAGGTCAATCAATAGGCATCTGATTGCCCCTTGTCCCTTGTCTTATTGGCCCCGTTGCGTCACACCGCTTCACACTATGGCGAAGCTACTGGCGGAAAGGCTGGCGGAAAAATTGGCACCCCGTAATCTACTGACGGCGACACAATGCAAGAGTTACCCCGCAGGGCGGTACGCGGACGGGGGTGGTCTCTACCTATATGTGTCTGGCAAGGGCGCACGCAGTTGGGTCTATCGCTACAGTCACATTGGCAAGCGCAAAGAAATGGGGCTGGGCAGTTTCCCGGCCCTCACGCTTGCCGCAGCGCGCGCCGCGAGGAACCAATGGGAGCAAGTCTTGGCGTCGGGGAAGGACCCGATGAAAGAGCGGGACCACGTTGTTGTCGGGGGTAATGTCACCGGCGACACCTTAGCTGACATGACAGCGGCATTCTTCAAGATCCACAAACGGACCCTCAGAGACGAAGGTAAGGCTGGCAGGTGGTTGTCCCCCCTCCATACGCTCGTGCTACCTAAGCTGGGCGCTATGAAGGTCACGGACATCACACAGCACGATATCGAGGCCACCTTGGGCCCGGTCTGGCAGGCCAAGCCCAACGCCAGTAAGAAGGCCCTGACACGCCTACGGTTGGTCCTAACCCACGCTGCGGCCAAGGGGCATGCAGTGGACCTAAACGCGGCTCTACTGGCCAAGGCATTGCTTGGCGACCACGGCCACACTCCAAAGAACATTCCAGCGATGGCATGGAGGGACGCCCCGGCGTTCTATCAATCCCTGACATCACTCACAGCGACAGCGCTGGCGTTGCGTCTGTTGATGCTGACAGCGGCACGCAGTCGCCCGATCCGATATGCGCATGTTGATCACTTCGATCTGGACGCCGCAATCTGGACTATACCGGGGGAAGGCGAAGGCGCGCGTCAGAAGGGCCGTCTAGGCAGGGTTGCGGACTTTCGGGTACCATTGTCCAGCGAGGCCCTAAAGGTAGTCAGGCTAGCCGCAGAGCAATCGCAGGATGGGTTGCTGTTTCCGGGCAAGTCGCGGGGTGTGATCAGCGACATGAGTATGACAAAACTGATGCGTGATAAAAATCTTGTTGCAAGGCCCCACGGATTCAGGAGCACATTCCGCGACTGGGCGGCTGATTCGGGAAATATCGAAGAAAATGTAGCGGAAACCGTCCTTTCCCACGCGGTCGGAAGTGCTGTTGCGAGGGCATACAGGCGAACAGACCTGATCGAAGAGCGCCGAAAAGCGGTCGATAAGTGGAGTTATTACCTAATATCGGCGGAGAACCGCTTATGATTTTCATCGACGGTGTGCTTGTCCGACATCTGATTCTCTCATCCGGATGTGTATAACTGTGGGGACGAATACGGGGGGGCACCAGATATGGTGGTGGCGTCAAGGCAAAAGTTCTGCGGCTAACCCCCCGTAAAGATACAAAATTAATTCAAACTGGTTGAAAGCCTCTAGAGTGCGACTCTCGAAAAAAACAAACAAATCAAATGTGTACAGTCACACTTACACCAACACGGTCAACGTATTTTGTCAGGGATTTTAGGTGAAAACGAGGTTGTCGGGGGAGGCGGCGATGCGGTACTTCTAGACGCATACTACCACATTCGGGTGCATACCCGATCAACCGGACGCCCAAGGCAATGCCAATTAAACAACGCCTTGGACATCCTATTCGAAGAAAGGGCTTACCGCCTCCCTCAAGCATTCATCAGTGCTGTAACAGTGATGAATACACCTGACGTATATGGTTTCCGCTTTCAGAAAACAAGAAGCCAGTGACACCTGTCACATAGAGACGTTCGTTGGGGATGGCGTTGGTCCGCTCACAGGAGAAGAGCAAATGACGACCTCAAACGCCGCCACTCTGGCACCTAAGTATCTACGCATCACGGAAGCTTCCCGCATCTATTCAATCTCTCGTTCCACGTGGGATCGGGCGATGAACGATGGCGAACTCACACGCTACAAGCGCGGCAAGATGGTGCTGATGTCTATCGAGGAAATCGAGAACTGGATTGCGGCTGGAGCCGTTTAAGAAACCGTCCGCACCAGTACAGGCAACGGCGCGAACGGTCCCAATTCACACTCAGAAAGATAGCACCGAACGCGCCCCTCGACAATAGGGGGGCAATCAATGCCCGCAGAAACTGCAAACGAAACTAAACCTAACGAGATCAATCTCAAAGATTATTGCGGCAAAGTCGCTGAAGTATTGCGTCTATCGGAACGGATGATGCAACGGAATGTCGAAATCTGGCGTCAGACGCCGGAAAGCGATGGCGAATTAAATAACGCAGAATGGGACGTGCCTCTGGAACAAGATGAGGTTGCAGCGCTTGTTCGCAATCTTACCGATGCGGCAAACTTGTTTGAGATCCTTTCTAGAAATTCAGACGCGGCGGCAGACCTTCTCAAGGCGCATATGGATGCGGAAGGGGGTGATGCATGACATCTTTCCTTTCTCAGCATATGTCCGACGCCCACAAGCGCGTTACTCGCACCGTAGGTACCACACTGGTTCTTGGCACCGCTGATCACTGGCATGGCTTGACGGTTGTTCTGAGTGTCCGCCTGTCACGTGAGGAGCGGCTGGCGATGGCATGGGCGGTGCTGCGGTCAATGCCGCCCGAGCAGGTGGTGGACGTGGCTAACGCAGTTTTGGAGCCTGTGATGCTACCCGATGATGGGGAGCGCGCGTAATGGACGGATCTCCCAAAGATGAATTTGAAGAATGGGTTGAACGGGGATGTCGGGACGAACAGCCGTCAATCATCAAGGGCCGCGAATACATTATTGTCGGGCAGAACCTTTTTGGCGTTGCGACCGATACTGAAAATGCCAGTGGCGACGTCACTCTCCGGATGTCATCGGGCAAGCTGCGCCTCGTCCATAAGGACAAGCTGGCAGAAGCGACTTCGCTGACATCGGCACGAAAGTATGTCCCCAAACCGCCTCTAAAATTCCTGTCTTACGACGACATGGTGAGGCTTCCCGACCCTGAATGGTTGATTGATGGCGTGATCATGGAGCAGACTTCAGCGCTGCTCTACGGCAAGAGCAACAGCTACAAGTCATTTCTCGCAATTGACATGGCATGCAGCGTAACCACAGGCGACATTCGGGACGGCTGGCACGGCCACGACATTACCGATGGTTGGCCTGTTCTCTATGTCGCTACAGAGGGCGCGCTTGGTGTTGCCAAGCAACGTATCCCCGGCTGGTACGATGCTCATGACGTTCCTTACGAGCGGCGCGGCGATTTGGCGCTCTATCCGCAAGAAATCGCCCTGGATGACGAAAGCGCGGTGAACGATTTGATCAAGTCTTGCGCGATTGATTGTGCGAACCGTGAAGAGACGGATGAATGGCACAACCCGGCGCATTCTTTCAAATTAGTTGTGATCGATATCTTTGGTGCATCAATGACGGGACCGGAAACATCTGACGAGACCGCACGCGCATGGGTTCGCAACGTCAACCATATCATGCGCAGCTTGAAATGCGCGGTTCTAACCGTCGCGCACACTGGCTGGGCCGACAGCACACGGGCGCGCATGCATACCCATTTCTGGGGCAGCTTCGACACACGCTTGATTGCCGAAGGTAACAAGGAAAGCTTAACCAGCGTTCTGAAGGTTGAACGCCACAAAGACGCGGATAGCAGCGGTGTATGGGGCTTCCGGCTGGACAAGGTCACCTTGGCCGATGGCTACACCACAACGCTCGTCCCTCGCCTCTGTGACGAAATAGAAACCAAGCAAAAGCGTCGCGTATCTGGCAAGCCAAATACAGCGCTGCAAGCCCTCTCCGAGGCGTCGATTGAGAGTGGCCGCAAAATTGCCGGTCCCAACTATCCGAACCGTCTGGTCGTTACTTTGGCGCAATGGCGCACCATGTGCGACCGCCACGGGCTGTCAGACAGCGAAGCTAGCGATAGCCAGCGTAAGGCGTTCAACCGGGCCAAGAGCACACTCATGGAAAAGGGCTTGATTAAGCAATTCGACGACAAAGTCTGGAAGGTTTCAGATGATGATTGATAGCGGGACAGGGCGGGACAAGTCCGGGACCGTCCCAGACAGTCACGGGCGGGACGGACAGGGACACCCCCCGATAAGGGGTGTCCCATGTCCCGGGGTCTCTGATCAGCGGCGAAGAC
>CALILP010000195.1 GCA_938016515.1 uncultured Paracoccaceae bacterium | reverse complement strand
GGGCCTTCTTCTTGGGTGCTGCCAAGGGTCTTGGAGCGGTCCGACAGCATGAAGGCGCGGAATGCATCCCAGTCGCGCGGTGCGGGACGGCGCAGGGTCAGGCGCGCGGTTTGGATCGGGGTGATCATCGCTCAGGCCTGATCCAAAGGACGCGCTGCCGCGCGGTTGTTTGATGCACCATGACGCGCATGATCATCTGGTTTTTGGCCGGATGTGATTTGCAATGTTGTTGTCACGCGGGTGTTGGGCTGGGTGGAAAGTGCGGGACCCTTCGGGGAGGATATAGAGAGAAACAAAGAAGTTGTGGGGTGCGCACCATTTTGGCGCCGCGCGGGCGGCGGGCTTTGGTTGATTTTGATGTGGTGCGCGGTGGTCATGGGTTATTTCTTTTTGCCAAAGCCGGAGAGGCCGGGGGGCAGGCCCATGCCGCCGCCCAAACCCGGCATGCCGCCCGGCATTTTGCCTTGCAAGGCCTTTGCCGCTTCTGCCATCGCTTTGGGGTCATTCATGTCGGGCATGCCGCCATCGCCGCCTTTGCCCATCATCTGCTTCATGGCTTGCTTCATCATGCCGCCTTTGCCCATTTTACCCATCTTTTTCATCATATCCGCCATCTGACGGTGTTGTTTGATAAGCTTGTTGAGCTCGGAGACTTCCATGCCTGCACCTTTGGCGATCCGCTTTTTGCGCGAGGCTTGCAAAAGTGCAGGGTTGGCGCGTTCCTTCTTGGTCATGGAATTGACCAAGGCGATCTGGCGGCCAAGGACGCTGTCGTCGAGGCCGGCTTTGTCCATCTGACCTTTCATTTTGCCCATGCCGGGCATCATCCCCATCATGCCTTCCATGCCGCCCATCTTTTGCATCTGTTCCAGCTGCATCTTCAGGTCGTTCATGTTGAAGGCACCCTTGGAGAAGCGCTTCATCATGCGTTCGGCCTGTTCGGCCTCCAGCGTTTCCTGCGCCTTTTCCACAAGGGCCACGATGTCGCCCATGCCAAGGATGCGGCCTGCGACGCGGGATGGCTCAAACGTTTCAATCGCGTCGAGTTTTTCGCCTAAGCCCACAAAGCGGATCGGCTTGCCGGTGATCGCCCGCATGGAAAGCGCCGCACCGCCGCGTCCGTCGCCGTCCATCCGGGTGAGGACGACGCCAGAGACGCCGATCTTGTCGTCGAATTCTTGCGCCACGTTCACCGCGTCTTGGCCGGTAAGGCCGTCAACCACCAGCAGCGTTTCGCGCGGGTTGGCGACGTCACGCACGGCGGCGGCCTGGGCGATGAGCTCTTCGTCGATGTGCAAGCGGCCAGCGGTGTCGAGCATGTAGACGTCGTAGCCGCCCAAAGAGGCCTGCGTCTTGGCGCGTTTGGCAATCGCAACGGGGTCTTCACCCTTGACAATCGGCAATGTGTCGACGCCGATTTGGTTGCCCAAGATCGCCAGCTGTTCCATCGCCGCGGGGCGGTTGGTGTCCAGCGAGGCCATCAGAATGCGCTTGCCCTCACGCTCTTTCAAGCGTTTGGCCAGCTTCGCGGTTGTTGTCGTTTTACCAGAGCCTTGCAGGCCGACCATCAGGATGGGCGCTGGTGGGCTGTCGATTTTCAAAGCACCGGGATCTTCGTCGCCAGTCAGCACGTGCTGCAACTCGTCGTGCACGATCTTGATGACTTGCTGGCCCGGCGTGATCGACTTGGTGACAGCAGCACCGGTGGCCTTGGCGGTCACGGCTTTGACGAAATCGCGGGCGACGGGCAGAGAGACGTCGGCTTCGAGCAAGGCCACCCGGACCTCGCGCATGGCGGTCTTGACGTCGTCCTCGGACAAGGCCCCTTGCTTGGTCAGGCGGTCAAAGACGCCGCCCAAGCGTTCTGATAGGTTCTCAAACATCGGCCCAAAGCCCCTTAATCGTGTCGGTTGGTCCCAATATAGGGAACCGGACCGGAGAATGCAGTAGCGCCCCTACGGGCGTCACACGCTGGTAGGGGGCGATCCTTCATAGGCGAAGGACCGGAAGGCTGTCGCTTCCGGAGTTGGGTGGCTTCTAGGCAGATGCGGTGGGGCTGTCAACCTGTAGCCATGCGTTGATGGCCGCGGCGGCTAACGGGGCCTCATCGCCACCGGTTGCAACATCGGTGACAGGCACAGTCCCGGTTTGAAAGATCAGCTCTACGGCGTGCATCTCATCCCCATCGCTGTTCTTTGAGGTGCTGAAATTGGCGTGGCGCAGATCAGACAGGGGATAGGTCTTTGTCGTCTGTTTCCGCAGGCTGCGGGTCGTGAGGGTGATCACGTCTGTCTGGCGGTTCAGCGTCAGCATGACCCGCTTGATAAAGACGGGAAGCATCACTGTCAGCACCACGGCAAAACCGCCCGAGACAATGGCAGGCGGCCGATGTCCGCTGGCGTAGTTATCCATCGACGCCCACGCCAGAATGACAATGCCCGCGATCATTATCAGGCCAAATCCCCAGGGCCTGTCCTCAACGACAAGGACATCATCGGTTTGCATCGTCACTTTCATGATGCGGTTTTGGCGGGCAAAGACGGCAAGAGTGAGGCTTGCCTACCGGTGGTTGTGCAGAAATGCCCCAATAGCCGCCACGCTGGTATCCGCCTCGGGGGTACGTCCGACATTCAGGTGCCAGACGTGGGTCAGACCAGAGGTCACTTCGGTTTCCACGTGCACCCCGTGCGATTGCAGATGGTCCACGATCTTTGCGCCATCATCGGCCAGAACCTCTGTTGTGTCGTAGTGTACCAAAACGGGGGGGCATCCGGTGAAATCGCCGTGGATGGGGGACAGCAGGGGGGCAGTACGGTCATGCGATCCGACGTAGTCATCGATGCACCGTTTGCCCCAATCACCCGGCAGCAGGTGGTCGGTGTCTGCGTTTGCGGTGAATGACGGGTTGGACAAGGACAGGTCCACAACCGGGGACAACGCCACCGCGGCGCGAGGCATCGCAAGGCCAAGATCCTTGATCTTTAGCAACAAGGCCAGCACCAGATTGCCACCTGCACTGTCGCCTGCGATGGAAATGGGGCCTGCCTCGGGATCGGCCAGCAAGGCCTGATAGGCTGTCACTGCATCATCAAGGGCTGCGGGGAAGGGATGCTCTGGGGCCATGCGGTAGTCCACGAAAACGGCCCGCATCTGTGCAGCCTGCCCAAGGGAGGCCACAAGATGCTGGTACATCGGCAGGCTGCCAATGACAAAACCGCCGCCGTGCAGGTATAGCAGTGTGCCGTCCATCGGTTGGTGCTTGATATAGCATGTGGTGGCGGGCACGGTTGCGCCATCATGGGACAAAATCATCTGCTTTTGCAGCATGTTGGCCGGGCGCTTGTAGGTCATCGGGGCGGTCAGGTTGGTCAGAAACCGCATCACCCGTGGGTTCTTGATATATAACAAGCTGGGGCGCTGGGCATAGCGCGCCCATGTGTTGAAGAACTGTTGCTGGCGGGACAGGTTTGCAGGATGTGTCATACCTGCAAAACTAGGCCCGCCAGTGGCTGAGGGTCAAGCAGCTTGCGTGGCCAAGACCTCGGCTGCAGGTGCAAAGGTCACGTCGGTAATGCCAATGAAGTTCAAAACGACGCGCATATGGGGGGTGGCAAAATCAGCCGGGGCTGCCATTGGAACACCGCCAGATGCAAAGGCGACGTGGGCCGTCTTGTCCTCTAGCAGGCCAACAGGACCATTTTCAGTATACCGGAACGTCACCTGAGGACGGGCAATCAGGTCGATCCAGGCCTTCAGATTGGCGGGCATCCCAAAGTTATAAAGGGGCATCCCGATGACGATGGTGTCGGCGGCCTGCAATTCTGCAATCAGGGTGTCAGACAGGGCAAGTGCTGCGTTTTCGGCATCTGTCCGCGCGTCAGCAGGGACCAGACGGGCTTTGACCCAGTCTTCGGTGACAAAGGGCAGTGGATTTGCGGTCAGATCTCGGTAGGTCACGGTCAGCGGGTCCAGTGATTGGACAAGGGCAGCAGAGGCCGCGCGACTTTGCGACCCTGAAGAAGTGGCCGAGGCGTCGATATGAAGAATGTGGGTCATGGGGGCTCCTATCTGTGTTGCTGACCAGATAGCTTCTTGCAAAATTGCAGGATAGGCCAATAAAATGACAATGAGTGTGCGGTTGCGCACATATGTGATTTTCGCCAATGCACATGTTGCGATGGCGTGCCTTGTATCTTGGGGTGTTGCGGCCCAACTTTGATGCATCGTACAGCGTGGCCCCGAAAGGAAAGCTGATGGACAACTGGGACGAAATCAGGACGGCCTATCAGGTGGCACGCAGCGGCACGGTCAGCGGGGCTGCTGATGTGCTGGGGGTTCACCACGCGACGGTCATTCGGCATATTGACGCGCTGGAACAACGGCTTGGAACAAAGCTGTTCCAGCGTCATGCCCGCGGATATACTGCAACAGAGGCCGGGACCGACCTTTTGCAGGTGGCACAGGCCACGGACGATCAGTTCTCGCAATTGGCCGGTCGGATCAAAGGGCGGGGTCAAGGGGTATCGGGCGAATTGGTGGTGACCTCGATCCCGGCCTTTGCAGCGATCATCACACCTGTTCTTGCGGATTTGCAGGCAGAGCATCCTGAATTGCGGGTGCGTTACCTGACCAGCGAACGGGTCTTTCGCCTTGAATATGGCGAAGCGCATGTTGCGATCAGGTCCGGCCCCGCACCCGAGCAACCCGACAATGTGGTGCAGCCCTTTATCACGTCGCCGGTCAATCTGGCCGCGTCGCAAAGCTATATTGACCGCTATGGCATGCCCGCAGACGAGGCAGCCTTGCAAAACCATCACTTTGTCGGCGTCGACGAAGGCCACAGCAAAGCGCCTTTCAACAAGTGGCTTGCTGATTTGGGTCTGGCTGACCGGATCAGGTTTCGCACGGACGATTCCGCGACGATGACAAATGCGATTGCGGGGGGGGCAGGCATTGGCTTTGTCGGGGGCTGGCAGATCCATCATCAGGGTTTGGTCAAGGTTCTGTCGGCGCGGCCAGAGTGGAACACGCCTGCTTGGCTTGTGACCCACGTCGATTTGCACAGGACCAGCAAAGTGCAGACGGTTTTGACTGCGCTTAAGGCTGCCGCAGCGAACGGAGCGGGGACAAAGTGATCAGCCCCCAAACGGCGGGCCATCTTGCAATGCTGTTGTTCTCGGCGCTTGTGGCGGGATCTTTCGCGCTGGGCGTCCTTGCGGCCAATGATATCGCCCCCATGGCTTTGAACGCAGTCCGGTTCTGGATTGCCGCGTGTATTGTTGGTGGATTTGCGGTGTTTCGGGTTGGGATTACCCGCACGGATCTCACGGCGCCTTGGCGGTACTTTGCAATGGCCGCAGCCTTGACGCTTTATTTTGTGCTGATGTTCGAGGGATTGAAAACCGCACCCTCCGTCAGCGCTGCTGCAGTGTTCACGTTGACACCTATCTTGGCCGCAGGTTTTGGATACCTGCTGTTAAGGCAGAAACTGACGCGTCGCATGGCGCTGGCGCTTTTCGTTGGTGGGTGCGGGGCTGTCTGGGTGATTTTTCGGGCAGATGTGGCCGCAATCGTGGCCTTTGATATAGGGCGGGGCGAGGCGATATACTTTGTCGGCGTCGTCTCGCATGCGATCTATACGCCGCTGGTGCGCAAACTGAACCGAGGTGAACACGTCGTCGTTTTCACCTTTGGCACGCTGTTGGCCGGTGCTGTGATGCTGACCGTGGTCGGCTGGCGCGATCTGGTGGCGACTGACTGGGGCGGTTTGCGCCCCATTGTCTGGATCACCATTGGCTATGTTGCCGTCTTTGCTTCTGCCGCGACCTTCACGCTGTTGCAATTTGCCTCGATGCGGCTGCCAAGCGCCAAGGTCATGGCCTATACCTATCTGACACCCAGTTGGGTGATGCTGTGGGATCTGGCGCTGGGCGGGGCATTGCCGCCGGGTTTGGTCCTGTTGGGGATTGGCCTGACGATTGTCGCGTTGCTGCTGCTATTACGGGACGACGGCTAGGGGCGGCTATTCTTGGGATAGTTCTGT
>CALILP010000194.1 GCA_938016515.1 uncultured Paracoccaceae bacterium | reverse complement strand
AACCGCGTTGATCCCGACAACGTCCCGCACGAAGGCGCAGCGCGCGGCGTTTGGTTCGACCAAGGTGACATCGTCAATGCCCATCGCTGCCAGCGCGCGCGCCGATCCGACGCCGATGGCACCGCCTCCGATCACAAGCGCGCGGCGATCTGCCTGAGGATGCAGGGCGTGCAAGGCCAGTCGGGCTGCGTGCCAGCAGACGGCCAGCGGTTCGGCCATAGCGGCATGGGCCAGCGGCACGCCTTCAGGCACCGTCACAAGGTTTTCGGCAGGGGCCACAAGGTATTGCGCAAAAGCGCCCTCGCGCGGGGGCATCGACAGCAACTCGCGTGTTGGGCTGATGTTCTCGCGGCCCGTGCGGGTGTATTCGTTGTCTTGCAACGTCACGAGCGGGTTGACCGTGACCCGTTCGCCGTCCCGGTCACCGCCGACGATATGGCCCGCAGCCTCGTGGCCAAGGATCAAAGGGGCAGGGCGGCGTGGGTCGGTCCCGTGATAGGCGTGCATGTCAGAGCCGCAGATGCCCACCGCTGCGACCTTGATCAGATGTTCGCCATCCGCCGGGATCGGGTCCGGCATGTCCCGGTAATTAAGCGTTTCTTTGCCGTCGTAAACCAGTGCTTTCATTTCGCTGTGAACCCCCCGTCCACCATTAAGACTTGCCCGGTCACATATGACGATGCGTCGGAGCATAAAAATAAGATTGGGCCGTCGATGTCTTCCAGCGTGCCATTGCGCCCGGCGCAGGTTTGGGCCGCGTTGCGCTGGGCGCGTTCGGGGTCGTCGAAGACGGCTTGTGTCAGTTCGGTCGGGAAGAAACCGGGGCCGATGGCGTTGGCGGTGATGCCGTGTGGTGACCATGCTTCCGCCATTGCGCGGGTCAATTGCCCGATCCCTGCCTTGGTCGCCCCATAGGCGATGCCGCCCGGAAAGGCCCGCGTGGTTTGCAGGCTCGCGAAGTTCACGATCCGGCCCCAACCGTTGGATTTCATATGGGGGACGAGGGCTTGGCTAAGGAAGAATGGGGCTGACAGGTTCAGTGCCAGTGTTTGGTCCCAGCCTTCCGCTGTCACGTCGTCGGCGGGCTCGCGGGTGTTCACGCCTGCTGCGTGGATCACAATGTCAGGCGACCCGAAAGGTGCTGCAATATCAGTGGCTAGTGTGTCAATCTTCGCGCGGTCTGCGATATCCGCGACGACGGCAGCTGCAGTGTTGCCGACCTCATCGCAGAGGCTTTGTAGCGCATCAGCGCGGCGCGCCACACCGACGACTTTCGCACCTGCCTGAGCCAGCACAATCGCCGCCCGCCTGCCAAGGCCAGAACTGGCCCCGGTCACGCAGGCAACCTTGCCGTTGAGGTCAAAAAGATCGCGTGGATCAGCCATCGGCGGACAGATCGAAGTTCTCGCCGGGGAAGTATTTTGCCAGACGCACATCAGCGGCGCGTGCGTGGCCTTCCATCCCTTCGAGGCGGGAGATACGTGCGGTTGCCTCGGCCACACCCTTTGAGGCTTCGCGGGTGGTGCGCTGCCACGTGACGATCTTCATGTACTTGTGGACGGATAGACCGCCGGTGTAGCTGGCGGCCCCCGATGTGGGCAGAACGTGATTGGTGCCGGTGGCCTTGTCGCCGTAGGACACGGTGGTTTCTTCGCCCAAGAACAGCGAGCCGTAGCAAGTGAGGTTTTCCAGCCACCAGTCAAGGTCTTCGGCTTGCACGGTCAAATGCTCTGGCGCGTATTCGTCCGAGCATTTCGCCATGTCTTCACGGTTTTCGCAGACGATAACTTCGGCGTAGTCACGCCAAGCTGCGAAAGCGTTGTCGCGGTTCAACTCGGGCAGGTCTTCGATCAGGCCGGGGACCATGCTCATGACCTTTTCGGCCAGATCGCGGTCGTCTGTGACCAGCCAGACGGGCGAGTTATAACCATGCTCTGCCTGTGAAACCAAATCAGTCGCAACGATGTGCGCGTCCGCGTGTTTATCCGCAAGGATCAAGCTATCGGTTGGGCCCGCGATCATATCGATGCCGACGCGACCGAAAAGGATCCGCTTGGCTTCGGCTACGAATTGGTTGCCGGGACCGACGAGGATGTTGGCTTTGGGCAGGCCGAACAACCCGAAGGTCATCGCCGCCACACCCTGCACGCCGCCCATCGCCATGATGTTGTCGGCGCCGCAGATGTGAGCGGCATAGACGATAGCAGGGGCCACACCGACGCCGGGGCGGGGTGGGGAGCACGCGGTGATGTGACCGCAACCGGCAACCTTGGCCGTTGTGACCGTCATGATCGCGCTGGCGATATGGCTGTAGCGCCCGCCGGGAACGTAGCAGCCTGCCGCGTCGACCGGGATCACCTTTTGGCCCGCGATAAAGCCGGGTGAGATTTCCATTTCCACGTCTGTCGCCGTACCCTTTTGCAGTTCAGCAAAGCGTTTGACGTTGTCATGGGCAAACCGGATGTCGGCCTTTAGCTTTTCGGGGACCAGCGCGATCGCGGCCTCGATTTCCTCTGGGGTCAACAGAACATTGCCCTCGTAACGGTCGAATTTGGCCGCGTATTCCATCGCCTTGGCGTCGCCGCCTGTCTCGATATCGGCAAGGATGGTCTTCACCGTCTCATGAACTTCGGACGCGTCCGATTCAGCGGTCAGGGTTGCTTTTTTGAGGTAGTCGCGTGTCATGAGGTAGACATCCTATTTGTAAATATCAGGCAGAAGCGTTGTCGAGATCGCCGGAACGTAAGCGATTAATAAGACAACGACAAACATACAAAGCACGAAGGGCACGGCGCGGGCAGCGATCTTGAGGATCGACTCGCCAGTGATGCCGGACACCACGAAAAGGTTAAGGCCAAGGGGCGGCGTGATGAACCCCACCCCCAACGCCGTAATCATCATGATGCAGAACTGAATCTCATTCATGCCGATGTTGTCCGCGAGTGGCTTTAGGATCGGGGCCAGGATCACGATGTTGGGGGTTGTTTCCATGACACAGCCAGCCGCGATCAGGATGCCGATCATCAGAAGGATCAGGATCCAAGGCTCGTCTGTCAGCATGGTGATCGAGGTCACAAAACCTTGCGGGACGCCCATGATGGCCAGTGCTTCTGCGAGGGGGACCGAGAAGGCAATGATAGGCAGGATCACCCCGTTGACCTTGGCAGAGCTGACAAGCATCGCCGGGAAATCGGCGAAGGATAGCGTGCGCAGGATGAAGCCCATCGCGATGGTGACGACAACGGCTGTTGCACCCGCCTCGGTCGGGGTCAGGCGGCCCGAGAAGATGCCGTAAAAGATGATGCCGGGCACAATGAACGCATACCAACCGGACTTCAGGGACCGGCCCAAGTTGCCCGCCCATTCCCCAAAGGTCAGCATGCCGCCACCTTCGTACATGTAGATGCGGTTCACGATCAGGTTGGTGATCAGGATCGAGATCAGGATCGCAAGGCCGGGGATCACAGCAGCAAGAAACAGTGTCGAGGCCGATATCCCCAGCACAAGGCCGATGATGATATAAGCGATGGAGGGCGGGATCAGGATGCCGGTACAGGCACCCGCTGCCACCAATGCGCAGGCATAAGGCCGCGGGTAGCCGCTTTCGACTAATCGGTCGATGGTCATGCGGCCTACCGCCGCCGCACCAGCCGCGTCAGAGCCAGAGATCGCCGCGAACATGCCGCAGACAAGGACGGTGGCAGAGCCGAAACCGCCTTTGGCAAAACAGGTCAGCGCCTCGGCCACATCAAGAAATTTTCGCGAGAGGCCCGTTCGCACGAGGACGTCGCCCGTCAGGATGAACAAGGGGACCGCCGTCAATGCGAAGGCGTCGATGCCCGTGAACAGCCGCTCGCCCACAAGGCTCAGGGGCAGGTCGCCGGACATGACCAGCATCAGGATGGCAGAGGTGCCGATGGCCGCCCAGACGGGCACCGCAAGGGCAATCAGGATGACGAACAGGATGACGGGAACGTAGAAATCCCAGCCCAGTTCGACCGTTTGATTAAGTGTATTCCAAAGCATAATTCAGTCCGCCCCTAATCAAACAGCTTGTCGCCTTCGTAGACGGGTGTTCCGTCACGAAGTGATTTGATGTCGCGGTTCAAGGATTGGGTCAGGCGCCACATCATCAGGCCAAAACCCAAGGGGACCGAAAACAGGAACCAGACCTTCGAGATGCGCAGGCCGTCTGTGACAGAGCCAAATTTCCATGAGACATGCAGGGTTTCGACCGACCAGTAGAAGGCAATGATCGCGACGCCGAACATCACCAGATCACCAAAGATATAGAGGACCGCTTTCAGGCGCGGGCTGAGGTAGTGCATGATCACGTCGATACGGATATGTGCCCGCTCCTTGACGGCGGCGGCAGCCCCGATCCACGCCAGATAGATGAAGGAAAAGCGCACGATCTCTTCGCCCCAGATCGAGGAATATGAGAAAATCTCGCGCCGCAGCACTTCGATTGCCATGGTGATGACCAGCATGACGTAGAAGACCAGCAGCAGCCATCGCTCTGCGTCTTTATCCAATCTGCGTAAAAGATCCATCTTTGCTGTCTCCAAGCCCGGGCCACACGGGATCGTTCAGTCCTTGGCGGACCAGCATGCCGTATTGCGAATTTCAGGAGGTGCCGGACGCCACCAAAGCGGCGCCCGGCGGGGGTGCATTAGGCGTCGTGGACGTAATACTTGCCTTGGGTGCCTGCGGCTTCTTCCATCTTGGCAAAGTTATCCATAGAGCCAGCAAGCTCTGTCTTGAACTCGTCCCATTCAGCGCGCTGGTAGCCACCGGCGTCTTGCCATTCGGCCAGCTGATCATCGCTCAGGCTGTGGAATTCGACACCGGCTTTGGCCAATTCGGACATGGCGTAGGCGCGTGCTGATGGCACTTTGGACAGGTTCTGGTGGGCTGTCATCTCTGATCCCCACATGATCCCTTCCTGCACGTCGGCAGGCATAGAATTGAACCACTCAAGGTTACACGAATAGACTTGGCTGTCTGGAACGGCCTGTGTGAAGGTCACGTGGGACAGGATGTCTTTGAAGCCAAAGACAAACAGTGCACCTACAGATGGGTCCAGCGCGTCAGCCACACCCTGCTTGATCGCAGACGGTGTTTCGCCCCAAGCAACCGGTGTCGGGTTCGCGCCAACCATGCGGTAGTACTGCTGCAACATCGCAGAGCCGGGAACGCGGAACTTGACGCCGTCCAGATCGGATGGGCTCAGAACCGGGCCAGCGCCGCCTGCACGGACAGCCACAACACGTGGGTCAATGTTGACATAGAACAGGGCCTTAAAGCCCGCGGCTTCGACCTTTGGATGCACTTCTGCGTTCCAGTAGTCAGAGTTCACAAGGTTCGTGAAACGCTGGTTAGAGCCACAAAGATACGGCATGTTGATCAGGTCAACGGTGGACGCGAAAGGCGCGAAGTTGGACAGCGAGTGCTGGGCTGCCTGAATGGTGCCACCCTGAACGGCCTGCACCAGCGCGCCACCTGCACCAAGCTGACCACCGGGGGCCAGTTTGACGTAGACTTTGCCGTTCGTGGCGTTCTGGATGTTTTCTTTCAGGTCCAGTTGCATGATCGGATAGCTGCGGGACGCGCCAAGAACGTAGGCGGTCGCGACAGTCATCACATGCTCTGCTGCGTTTTCGCGGTCACGCTCTTCATTCGCGGATTGGGCTGCGGCCTCGGATGACCAAAGCATCCCGCCGGCACCGGCGACCATTGCGGCTGTAAAGCTGCCGGTGCCTGCCAGTTTCAGAAAATTCCGGCGCTCTGCCGACGCAAGCTCTTTGCGGTCTTGATGGTCCATTCGTATTCCTCCCGTGGAACTCCCTAGCTGCCGTTTTTGTTTTTCCGGTCAGCTTCTTTCTTCAAAATGGCCACCACAAAAATGATTGTGGCGACAAACAAGATCAGCATTTCGCCCACATCGCCAACAAAGGCGGCGTCGTAAAACGCACCAAGGGCCACGTTGGCAAAGTAGACAACGAAGACGACAAATGAGGCGGCAAGGAACATGTTGATGGCTCGCAATGGCTGAACTCTGCGTCACTGTAAGCGCTTACATTTGATTCTTGCAAGCGCTTACATTTTTTATTTCAGCGCTTTCGAAATTTCTGAACTAGACTAGGGTGATACCGAAGGGATAGCCGGGGACAGACATGTCGTCAGACCAGCAGATACCGACACTTGACGACGTCGCAAAGGTGGCGGGCGTCTCGACTGCGACGGTGTCGCGGTGTCTGAATACGTCTGAAATGGTGTCTGAAAAATCCCGCGTGAAGGTCATGCAGGCCGTCGAATTGCTGGGGTATACACCGAATTTCGGGGCCCGCGCGATGGCCGCCAAGCGCACTTTCACAATCGGTGCGATCATCCCGACAATGGAAAACGCGATCTTTGCCCGCGGCTTGCAGGCCTTTCAGGAGGCGTTGCACGAAAAGGGCTATACTTTGCTGGTGTCCAGCACCGCCTATCGCCCGGACGTCGAAGCCGAGCAGATCAAATCGTTGATTGCGCGCGGTGCGGACGGGTTGCTGTTGATTGGTTATGCCCGCGATCAGGCGATTTATGACTATCTGGACCGCCGCCGCATCCCCACTTTGCTGGCCTGGTCCTTTCATGCCGAAAACGCGCAACCTGCCATCGGGTTTGACAACCGCGCCTCGATGCATGCCTTGGCGACCACTGTCTTGGACATGGGTCACCGGGATGTCGCCGTGATTTCAGGGATCGTCGCGGGCAACGACAGGGCAGAGGGGCGACTGCAAGGGATCAAGGACGGGTTCGTGACCCATGGTCTGGACCCTGAACAGATCCCGGTGATCGAGACCCCCTATGAGATCGAGAATGGGGCCAATGCCTTTGAGCAGCTGATGCAAAATCCCAAACGGCCGACTGTTGTGATGTGTGGCAATGACGTGCTTGCGGTGGGGGCCATGCAGCGTGCCCATGAAATGGGATTGCGGGTGCCAGAGGACGTGTCGGTCACAGGGTTCGACGATATCGAGCTGGCGCGCATTGTCACACCGCAACTGACCACGGTTCACGTTCCACACCGCGAAATGGGCAGGCGCGCTGCGGATGCCCTGATCAAGATGGTGGAAAAGGAAGGCACTGGCGCGTCGATCCAGCTGCAAAGCTCTTTGCGGTTGCGCGGATCATTGCGCGCACTGACCTAAACCTTCACTGAAACGACAAAGGGCCGCCCGAAGGCGACCCGTTTGTTTCTAACTGGAGCGGGCGATGAGATTCGAACTCACGACCTAAACCTTGGCAAGGTTTCGCTCTACCCCTGAGCTACGCCCGCATCCGTTAGTAGCGGTCATGTATAAACTGTCATGGGGCGCTGCAAGGCAAAAATGACCAGTGCGCGGATTTTTTTGAGGGTGCCGCCGGGGCCTTTGACACGGTCTTAAATCGAGGCCGGGTCGCGCAGGACGGTTTGACCAGCGATCATATCCTGACTGTGCACGATCACCCCATCGGCAGGCAACAGGACGACGCCGTAGCTGGGCGGCTCATCAATGCTGAGCGAGGAATCCGGGTCGTGCAGGTCCAGCGGTCCCTGATGCCCCGTGCTTTTGAAGATCGTCCAAGGCACCCCGGATGTCATCCCCGACACGGTCCGATGCAAATGCCCGCACAGCAGGTAGGTTGATCCGTGCCGGGCTAATCGATCCAGCAGGGCAGGGCCGTTGCGCAGCTTAATGCCGTCCATCCCGACGATACCGGTGTCATGGGGCGGATGGTGAATTGCGACGATGACGTGTTTGCCTTGTGCTGCAGCAAGCTTTGCATCCAACCATGCCAGCCGGTCTTCGCACAGCCACCCACTGTGATGTCCCGCCGGGTAGGGCGGTCCGTCAAGCGTGTCGAGGGTGATCAGCTGGTGGTCGCCGAAGGACTGACTGGATTGGATGTGACCTGCGGGCGTTTGGGGGGCGTCGGTGAACACCTTTAGGAACGCGTCGCGCCGGTCGTGATTGCCCAGCAGGGGGATGATGGGGACGGTGACATTTTCCAGCGCGTCGGACAGTCGCCGATACGCGGCAAGATCACCGTCATGTGTCAGGTCGCCCAGCAGGATCAGGCCTTGCGCGTCAGGGTGGTCCGCGATGGCTGCCGCCAAAGTGGTCTCGAACCGTTTGAAGGTATCAAGGCCTGCGATGGTCTTGCCCGGTTGTCGGATGTGCGGGTCAGAGATGACCAGAAGCTTTTTCATCCTGTCGTTTCGGCGAATTCAATGAAGTCCCAGCGATTGCCGAAGGGGTCTTCGAAGACGGCGACGGTGCCGTAGGGTTCGTGGCGTGGCTCTTCGCAGAAGTGCACGCCATTGGCTTTCAGCACCGGATAGTTCCGCGCGAAGTCGTCAGTTTCCAGAAACAACCAGACCCTGCCGCCGCCTTGTTTGCCGATATGATCACGCTGATCGCCGACGGCTTTTGCCAACAGGAACGCGGTCTCTGCACCTTTGGGGGCTATGCGGACCCAGCGCTTGTCCGGTGTCATCTGCGTATCTTCCAACAGATCAAACCCAAGGACATCAACGAAGAACGCGATGCCCGCGTCATAGTCAGGGACAAGGATCGACAGCAGCGCAAGGCGCATCATCAGAACAGGCCGTGCAGGATCAGGCCAATTGCCGCGACACCAATCATTGTGAAGGTCAGCAGCATGCCAAAGGTGCGGTACGTGAAATTCATCGGGTGAATCCAAAAGGCCCAGGCATGTAAACCACGTCCGGCCAGCAGCATCAGCCCCAGCAGATGTACCGCAATTCCGGGCGCGTTTTGAAGCTCAACACAGGCGAGCAAGATCAGCCCGATGGGTGTATATTCGGCAAAGTTGGCGTGGCCGCGTGTGCGCTGCCGAAGGTCTTTGCTGTCACCGTCCCCCAACGAAACCCTCTCGCCGCGCCGAAAGGCAATCACGCGGATCGACAGTGCGAGGAAAAGCAGGGCAAGAAGGCCTGCATAAATGGATGTGACTGGTAGCATGTTCATGTCCTTGGTGGCGTTGCCTGACACTACAACGCACGGCACGAAAGACCAGCGTACCTTGTAACAACCCCGAACAGCGCACAAAGTGGGGCCGAAAGCGAGGCACAATGATTGATCACATCACCTTTGGTGTTTCCAATTTTGCACGGACTACGGCCTTTTACGATCTGGCGCTGGCTGCTTTGGACGTGCGTCGGTTGGTGGATCTGGCGCCTGCGCAAACCGGTGGGGTCGCTGTCGCGGGCTACGGGGACGACAACCCGTGGTTCTGGCTGGCCGAAGAAAAGACGACCACCGGCATGCTGCATATCGCCTTCAGCGCGCCCAATAGGGCCAGCGTCGATGCGTTTCATGCAGCTGCCTTAAAGGCGGGCGGTACGGACAACGGCGCACCGGGTTTACGACCACATTATCATGCGACCTATTATGCTGCTTTCATTCTTGACCCGGACGGGCACAACATCGAGGCGGTTTGTCACGCGGCAGAGGGCTGAATGCCGCGCGCCGCGTGTTTGTAGCGCTTAGTCGAGCTCGACCAGCAGGTCCTTCGCGTCGATCTGGCCACCGGCAGAAACGTAGACCGCCTTCACCGTCGCATCCCGGTCCGCGTGAATGCCGGTTTCCATCTTCATCGCTTCGATGGTCAGCAACAGGTCGCCTTCTTTGACCTCTTGGCCCGCAATCGCCGCAACCGTCGCCACAACGCCTGGCATCGGTGCCCCGATGTGGTTGGCGTTGCCTTCTTCCGCCTGTGGATTCTGGACTTTGTCCGCTGCCGCCAGACGGTTCATCACACGAATGGTCCGGGGCTGGCCGTTCAATTCGAAGAAGACCTTCACTTCGCCGTCCGCGTTCATGTCAGCCACAGCTTGCATCCGGATTTCAAGGATCTTGCCGGGATCAATCTCTGCGCTGATCTCTTCGCCCGGCTCCATGCCGTAAAAGAACGTCTTAGTCGGCAGGGTCCGGACCGGACCATAGGTTTTGTTGCGGTTACGGTAATCGACGTAGACCTTGGGGTACATCAGGTAGCCGTTGAGATCCTCATCATCGATCTCGATCCCGCCCAATTGTTCGGACAAGTCCTTGCGCGCGGCGTCCAGATCGACGGCTGGCAAATGCTGACCCGGACGATCTTTCGAGGCCTTTTCGCCCTTCAAAATCTTCTTCTGGATCGCTTTCGGCCATCCCCCCGGAGGTTGCCCCAAAGCCCCCCGCATCATGTCGACAACCGAGTCAGGGAAGACCACATCGGTGTCTTTGTCTTCCACCTGTTCGCGTGTCAGGTTCTGGCTGACCATCATCAGGGCCATGTCGCCAACCACCTTGGACGATGGCGTGACCTTCACGATATCGCCGAACATCTGGTTCACGTCAGCATAGGTCTGGGCGACCTCGTGCCAGCGCTCTTCAAGGCCCAAGCTGCGGGCCTGCGCCTTGAGGTTCGTGAACTGGCCGCCGGGCATCTCGTGCAGGTAAACCTCAGAGGCAGGGGCCTGCAGGCCAGACTCGAAAGCGAGGTAATGCGCGCGGACCTGCTCGAAGTAGTTGCTGATCTCGCGGATCGCGGTGACATCAAGGCCGGGATCACGGTCGCTGCCTTTCAGGCTTTCCACAATGGACCCAAGCGTTGGCTGCGATGTGTTGCCCGAAAAGCTGTCCATCGCGGCATCTACAACATCAACGCCAGCTTCTGTGACGGCAAGAACCGTCGCAATCGCGGCGCCGGATGTATCGTGGGTGTGGAAGTGGATCGGCAGGCCGACCTCTTCTTTCAGGGCTTTCACCAACTGGCGACCCGCTGCAGGTTTCAGCAATCCTGCCATGTCTTTCAGGCCCAGCACATGCGCGCCTGCCGCTTCCAGTTCTTTGGCCATGCCCACATAGTATTTCAGGTCGTACTTGGCCCGGTCCGGGTCCAGCATATCGCCGGTGTAGCAAATGGTGCCTTCGATGACCTTGCCGGACTTGCCGACGGCATCCATCGCAACGCGCATGTTTTCAACCCAGTTCAGGCTGTCGAACACGCGGAAGACGTCGACACCACTTTCGGCGGCTTGTCGGACGAATTCCTGCACCACGTTGTCAGGGTAGTTGGTATAGCCGACCCCATTCGAGGCCCGCAAAAGCATCTGCGTCATGATGTTGGGCATCACGGCCCGGATATCGCGCAGGCGCTGCCATGGGCATTCCTGCAAGAACCGGTAGGCCACATCAAAGGTAGCACCACCCCAGCATTCAACCGAGAACAGCTTGTCCATCTTGGCCGCATAAGCAGGGGCCACGCGGATCATGTCGATCGAGCGCATCCGGGTCGCCAAAAGCGACTGGTGACCGTCGCGCATGGTCGTGTCTGTGATCAGCAGTTGGGATTGGTCGCGCATCCAGTCGGCCACAGCCTCTGGCCCGAATTGGTCGAGGATCTGGCGGGTGCCCGAAGCATGATCCGTGTTGGGTTTTACCAACACACGCGGCGGCTTCACGTCAGCCGCAGGACGCGGCCGGTTCAGCGTCTCAGGATGCCCGTTCACGGTGATATCCGCGATGTAGGTCAGGATTTTCGTGGCCCGATCGCGGCGGCGGTCGAATTCGAACAGGTCCGGCGTCGTGTCGATGAATTTCGTTGTGTATTGGTTCGACAGGAACGTCGGGTGCTTGAGCAGGTTTTCAACGAAAGTAATGTTGGTAGAGACCCCGCGAATACGGAACTCGCGCAAGGCGCGGTCCATGCGGGCGATGGCCATTTCCGGTGTTGGGGCACGGGCGGTCACTTTGGTCAACAACGAGTCATAATAGCGCGTGATCACCGCACCCGAATATGCCGTGCCATCGTCGAGGCGGATACCTGGACCCGTTGCCGCGCGGTACATCTGGATGCGACCATAGTCGGGGATGAAGTTGTTCTGCGGGTCTTCAGTTGTGACCCGGCACTGCAAGGCGTGGCCGTCGAGTTTGACGTCGTACTGCGACGCGCAGCCTGTGGCCTCGACCATCGACTTGCCTTCGGCGATCAGGATTTGGGCGCGGACGATATCAATGCCGGTGACTTCTTCGGTGACAGTGTGTTCGACCTGCACGCGGGGGTTCACTTCGATGAAGTAGAACTCGCCGCTGTCCATATCCATCAGGAATTCGACCGAGCCTGCGCATTCGTAATTGACGTGTTCGCAGATTTTCTTGCCCAAGTTACAAATCTGCTCGCGCTGGGTGCCGGACAGATAGGGGGCAGGGGCGCGTTCGACGACCTTTTGGTTGCGGCGCTGGACCGAACAATCGCGTTCCCACAGGTGATACGTGGTGCCGTGGCTGTCGCCCAGGATTTGGACCTCAACGTGACGGGCGCGCAGGATCATCTTTTCCAGATAGCCTTCGCCGTTGCCAAAGGCGGCCTCGGCCTCGCGGCGGCCCTCGCGAACCTTTTCCTCTAGCTCGCCTTCATTCTCGATCGGACGCATCCCGCGACCACCGCCACCCCATGAGGCCTTCAGCATCAGAGGATAGCCAACTTCAGCGGCCTGCTTTTTGATCAGGGCCATGTCATCGCCCAGCACTTCGGTGGCCGGGATAACAGGCACGCCTGCCTCCACAGCAACACGGCGGGCAGAGGCCTTGTCGCCAAGCGCGCGCATGGTAGCGGCTTTGGGCCCGATGAACTTGATCCCGTTGGCTTCGCAGGCATCCACAAAGTCGGGGTTCTCAGACAGCAGACCATAGCCGGGGTGGATCGCGTCAGCGCCAGACATTTTGGCCACGCGAATGATTTCCTCGATGGACAGGTAGGCGGCCACCGGGCCCATGCCCTCGCCAATCCGGTAGGCCTCGTCCGCTTTGAACCGGTGCAGGCCAAGCTTATCTTCCTCGGCAAAAACGGCGACGGTTTTCTTTCCCATCTCGTTACAGGCGCGCATGACGCGGATGGCGATTTCACCTCGGTTTGCGATGAGAATTTTCTTAAAGTCAGCCATCACTGGTCCCCGTTATTCTGCATTTGCAGCATCGATAGCCGTAAAGGCCGGTGGGGTAAAGTTGGGGAACGACGTAGGTGAGGCTGGATCAAGGGCTGCCAGCGACTGGCGCGGGGCAGAGGTTGGCAGTGCGCAATCCCCTGCCGCGCTGAGATTGACCGATGCCAGTCCGGCCAACTCGGGCATAGCGTGCCATGCCACGGCGTGCCTTTCCGGCATACCGCGGCATGTCTTAGGGTTAGATGTGGGCTTCGGGCAGTGTCTTGAACGCCATCACAGGGGCTATTCCGCCGCGCGAACCCGCAGATCGTTTAAAGATCCCAAACTCTTTTCAGCTCCATAGAGAAGCGGCTGTTTTCGGCGTTTCCATCAGCTGCTGCAGCCGTTGCATCAGTGTCTTGCGTTGCAGGCGGATCTTGCGCGAGGAGAGGGCTTCTGACCTGAATCCGTTCCTGACTACCTGCAGCCGGAGGATCTGTAGTGTCTTCGCCAGCAACGGGGTGCTGAACAAGCAAATTACTGGTGAATGGCAGCTTGCCACCGTTGCGGGGGCCAGTCGCTTCTTCGATCTTATCACTTTGCGGTCGGTTCTTGGGTGGTGCCGTCTCTGTCTCGTCGGCAAACAGTTGCTTTGTCAAATCTGCAACCTCGTCCTCTTCATAGAATCCATCCTCAGAGGCGGTTGAATAAAAATCGGAAAACCTGGGTCCTTGTCTTTGCGGCAAGTTTGCAGGCACATCGTCACCTTCGACGATCAAAAACCCAGCGCTAGCAAAATCATCGCGCTCAGACTGAGACATCGGGTCAGGCGCGGCAGCGGGTGTGGGTTCAACCGGTTGGTAGGAGTTTTGGGTGACATGAACCGTTTCGGTCGGATCGCCGATACCGGGCCTAACCTTGTTGTTTGTAGCCGGTTGGTCTCGTTGAGTTTGGCCGCCGGATTTCAAACGCGATGGCAGACTGCGCATAACGTCAACGAACTCCCCCAACTTTTTCATCGCATAGGCTGGATATAGTATCTTGCCCAAGCCATGCTTGCGCTGCAAAGGCGCTTCTGGCGGGGGCCCATCGTGGGTCATGAAGCCAGGATCATCTTGCGCCGCCTGACGTGGGGCTGCGTCTGTAGGAATGTCGGCAGGTAGGCTGCGGATGGAGCTTGTAGGGGCTCCGCTACCCATATCGCTATAGCTCATAATACTGGCTCCTTTGGCAGTGCTTGCGCCGCACAATATCGGGGCCAAAATCCCGCGCTGTCTCATATGACACTCAAACGGAAAAAGAAGTTTGGTGGTTTACGTCTGGCCAGATCTTCCATGGCAGGGTCTTGCAAAGGGCGCGCTATGCAATACACATCGTGGGCTCACTTTGCGTGGTTTGAAGACCGAACCGTCGCACCAGCCCCAGCAAAAACTGCGAGCGGCGCAATACATCTCTTTTATTGCTTTGGTGGGGAGCAGTTGTCACCAAAAGGGGGTGCAGGTGCCGGGGGGGAGCCTCGGCACAACAGGAGACCGCTCGTTTGGTGGCAAACACGCTGCATATATTGTGGTATAAGTGGGTCCCCTGACAGCAAAGATTCAGCTGCGCGGCGCGTCACTCCGCGACGGCCAAGACCTTCGTCTCCGGCGTCAGCCCTGCGATCTCTAACACCAGCTTGCGCCGGACCGCCTGACCAAAAGTCTCGCGGCTTTC
>CALILP010000193.1 GCA_938016515.1 uncultured Paracoccaceae bacterium | reverse complement strand
GCTTCAGGGTTGCTCGGCATACATCTGGCGGATATCAAGTAGCTTCAGATTGTTAAGGGCTCTACGACGCCACATGCATTTAGGGACACGACGCGGTCTTTGATCCAATGTGTCCACGTCTTTTCACGTCTGTGGAGGACGATTTATCAGTTCCGGGTGTCCGTTGAATGCACACATTTGCAACGGACTTTGCCTCGTAAAACGTGGGCGCCCAAATGCTTTACCCGGCGGATCGTCACGCTAATCGTGCGCAGCTTTGGGCTTGGGGCCACCTGATCACCTGGGGCCAGGACCTGACAGACCGGATTGCGATGGCCCACGTGATCAATCTGATTTGCGGGACCAACGGGCCATGGCTTTGTCGCAAGCATAGGCACAAGCCAAAGCCCATAAAAAGCCAAGCATTGCGTGGATGGTCAACAAGATGATGAACACGATCAGGCCAAAGCTGACCAGAAATGCATCGGTGAAGTCTTCGACCCGGCCCGGGTGCTTGCGGTCGTTCATCGGCGGTGCGTCTCCTGTGCGTCGGCTAGTGCGCCGGGCAGGGCCGCCGCAAAAGCGTCGATCTGTGGGTCCGGGCCGCAACTAATACGGATGCATCTGTTCAATGGCGCGACACCTGGCATCCGAACAAAGATACCGCGTGCAATCAATCCGTCCAGCACAGCCTTTGCAAAGACCCCGTCCTGACGACAATCGATGGTGACAAAGTTTGTCGCGGATGGGAGCGGCAATAAACCATGATCCTTAGCAATCTGTGAAATCCGGTCACGGGACTGTGCAATTTTTTCTGTGACGTCATGCAGATACGTCTGATCAGCTAAGGCGGCTCGGCCGGCTGCCTGGGAAAGACGCGACATGCCAAAGTGGTTGCGGACCTTGTTGAAAGCCTGCGTCACATCCGCGTGACCGATGGCGTATCCAATGCGTGCCCCTGCGAGACCATAGGCTTTTGAAAAGGTCCGCATACGGATCACCCGACTGTCCGTCACGTCGATCGGAGGGGCGGTGCCTTTGGGGGCGGTTTCCAGATAGGCTTCGTCGAGGATCAACAGACAACCATCAGGGACGCTTGTGATCATGCCGGTCACAGTGGCTGCGTCATGATGGGTGCCCATCGGATTGTCTGGGTTGGCAAAGTAGATCAGTTTGGCGCTGACCTCATTGGCCATTGCGATCAGGGCCGCGGGGTCTTCACGGTCATCGCGGTAGGGGACTGCGTGCAATGTGCCGCCGAAACCCGCCACATGATAATTGAAGGTCGGATAGGCCCCGGCAGAGGTGACAACATGGTCGCCCGGTCCGATCAGCAGGCGGGTCAGCACACCCAGCAGCGTGTCGATGCCTGCGTCGATCATCACGTTGTCCGGGGTGATATCCAGGTGGGCGGCAAGGGCCGTGCAAAGGTCGTGGTTTTCCGGGTCCGGGTACTTCCAAGCGTCGTTTGCGGCCGCGGCGATGGCGTCAAAGACCTTTGGGGAGGGGCCAAACCCGTTCTCGTTAGCCCCTAATCGCGCCGTGAACGGGGTGCCTGTAGCGCGTTCCTGCGTCTCGGGGCCGACGAAAGGGACAGTGGCGGGCAGGGAAGCTGCGAGAGGTGTCAGGCGCGGGTCGTTTGTCATGACGGCACTAAAGCGGTCGCGGATACGAAGTGCAATGGTGGGTTGTTTCCCGTAGATCAATCCTTATATGAGAACGGTTCGCAACTGGAGATATTTCATGCAAGTCAGTCGCCGCAATTTCATGATCGGGGCAGGTGCCACCGCTGGCCTGCGTGTTTTGCCGCAGGTGTCGCGTCTGCCCGCCCGACGTGTTCTGACGCTGGTTTTTGATAAGTCTTTGGGCATGATGCGCGCTGTGGAGCGGGTTGTGCGGTAGTGTGTCCGGCTGGGAGACGCGCGGCTGCGCCGACGCCCCTCCCGCCATCCCGTTCGTCTGGGCTTTGGTGTTGTGTTTGGGGCAGGCCGTGCTGGGGCGCTGCCCCCGACCTGCGGTCTCCCCCGGGATATAGAGAGAAACAAAGAAATCGTCAGGGGCGGTGGGGGCCGCTCCTGTTGGTGTGATTATCCGAGTTCGGCAAGGCGCGCGATGGCCGCTTTGAGTTGCGTTTCCTCGTTTTCGCGCAAGGCCAGGTTTTCTTGAGCCTCGGCAACAACCTCTTCGGGCGCTGAGGCCACGAATTTGGGGTTGTTCAGCCGGCCTTTGAGGCCGCCGAGTTCCTTGGCAAGTTTGCCCATGCTCTTTTCGAGGCGCGCGATTTCTTCCTGCACGTCGATCAGACCTTCAAGCGGGATGCCGAAGGTGCCACCGTCCATCGGGATGGTGACGCAGCCTTTAGGGAAAGCATCAACGCTTGTGAGGCTTTCGATGCGCGCAAGCCGCTGGATCAGCGTTTGGTTGTTGTCCCATGCGGCTTGGCCTTTGGGATCAAGTCCTTGGACCAGCAGCGGCACTTTGGCGCCTGCGGGGACGTGGACCTGCGCGCGCGCGGAGCGGGTGTTCTCGATCAGCGCGATCACCCAGTTCATTTCCCGGTCTGCGTCTGGATCGACCAGATCAGCCGCCGTGTAGGTCGGCCAGTCGGCGTGTACGCCCATTTTTTCTCTTGTTTCTGCCAGCCCCCAAAGCTCTTCCGTGATGAAGGGCATGATCGGGTGCAGCATGATGCAGGCTTGGTCGAGGACCCAGCGCAGGGTTTTCTGGGTTTCCTTTTTTGCGCTTTCGTCGTCCCCTTGCAGGATCGGTTTGGAGAATTCGACGTACCAGTCGCAGACTTTGCCCCATGTGAACGCATACAGCGCGTTGGCTGCCGTGTTGAAGTGGTAGTCGGTCAGGGCCTGATCGACCTCTTCGCGCACCTTTGCCGTCTCGCCGATGATCCATTTGTTGAGGGTCTGGCTGACCTGTGGCATCGGCTGATCGCCCGGGTTCGGGATTTCGTAATGGTCGGCAAAGCTGAAGGCGTTCCACAGCTTCGTGCCGAAGTTGCGGTAGCCTTTGATCTTGTCTTCGCTGATTTTCAGCACGCCGCCCAAGGCCGCCATTTGCGCGTTGGTGAACCGCAGGGCGTCGGCACCGTATTTGTCCACGATTTCAAGCGGATCGAGGACGTTGCCACGGGTTTTGGACATCTTCTCGCCCTTCTCGTCGCGGACGAGTTGGTGCAGGTAGACGGTGTGGAACGGCTCTTTGTCCTCGATGGCGTAGGACATCATCATCATCCGGGCGACCCAGAAAAAGAGGATATCCTGACCGGTGACAAGGACGTCGGAGGGGAAGTATTTTTCGAGTTCTGCAGTGCGGTCGGGCCAGCCGAGGGTGCCGAAGGGCCAGAGGCCAGAGGAGAACCAGGTGTCGAGGACGTCGGGGTCGCGGCGCAGATAAACCTTTGTAATCGGTTCAGAACTTGAATGCCCCGAACCGTCCGTTACCCAATTGTTCGACGCAAACTCTGCGGCTTGCTTGTCGGATAGAAATCCTATTTCGACTTCATTTCCATAGTAGTCCCTTGCCTTCTCAATCGCTTCGCTCTCGGATGCAGCACAGAACGTTTGTGACGGTGCATCGGTAAGATGATCAGTCAGAAATGCAACTGGCGGCCCATACCAAACCGGGATCTGATGCCCCCACCACAGTTGGCGCGAGATGCACCACGGCTCGATATTCTCCAGCCAGTGGAAATACACCTTCTCGCCGCTCTCGGGCATGATCTTGACGGTGCCGTCCCGGACCGCGTCCAGCGCGGGACCGACGATCTTGTCGGTGTCCACGAACCATTGGTCGGTCAGGGCAGGTTCGATCACGGTGCCACCGCGTTCGGCGCGGGGTTGCATGATCTTTTTGTTTTCGACGTAGGGGATGAACGCCGGTTCGTTCGTGTCAGAACCGTCATCCCCGGCTTGACCGGGGATCTCTGTCGTTGGAGATCCTCCGGTCGAGCCGGAGGATGACGTGCTAGCAGCAGCCGGGGATGACAAGTCCGCAGCCGGGTTCGCCACCATCACCGCCAAGCCTTCGGCCGTGATGTCCGCCACCACGCGCTTACGCGCCTCGAACCGGTCCAACCCGCGATACTCCTCGGGCACCATGTTCATCGCGGCGATCTTAGCCTCGTCGAAGTCTTCCTCGCCAGTGGCAATGCGCTGGGCAATCGCGGCTTCCTCGGCATAAGGCCTGCCATCTGCCCGCATCGCCCCTTTGGTGTCCATCAGGGCATACATCGGGATGTTGCCGCGCTTGGCGACCTCATAGTCGTTGAAATCGTGTGCGCCGGTAATCTTCACGGCACCAGAACCGAAGGTCATATCCGGGTAGGGGTCGGTGATGATCGGGATCAACCGGCGCTGCTCTTTCGGGCCAACGGGGATCTCACAGAGCTTGCCGACGATGGGGGCGTAACGCTCATCATCCTTGTGAACGGCCACAGCACCGTCACCCAGCATCGTCTCAGGCCGGGTCGTGGCGATGGAGATGTAGTCTCGCTCCTCGGACAGCACGATATTCCCGTCTTCATCCTTTTCGACGTAGGTGTAAGTCTCATCGCCCGCCAAAGGATATTTGAAGTGCCACATGTGGCCATCAACCTCGATGTTCTCGACCTCAAGGTCGGAAATCGCGGTTTCAAAGTGGGGGTCCCAGTTCACGAGGCGCTTGCCGCGATAGATCAGGCCATCGTTGTACATCTGGACGAAGACCTTGATGACGGCGTCGTGAAAGTTGCCCTCTTCACCATCAGGGGCGTTGTCAGCACCAGACATGGTAAAGGCGACACGGTCGTAGTCCATGCCGGACCCGATGCGCTTGTCCTGCTCAAGGATTGTCCCGCCAGAGACCTTCTTCCAGTCCCAGATCTTCGCCAGAAACGCCTGACGACCCATATCTGCGCGCTTCGGCTCGCCTGCCGCAGCCATCTGCTTTTCGACCACCAATTGCGTGGCGATGCCAGCATGGTCCAATCCGGGTTGGAACAAGACGTCAAAGCCCTGCATACGCTTCCAACGTGTCAGGATATCCATCAGGGTGTGGTTAAAGGCGTGACCGACATGCAGGACACCGGTGACATTGGGGGGGGGCAGTTGGATGCAATACGTCTCTGCACCCGGCTTGGCGTTCGCGCCTGCCTTGAAGGCCCCAGCCTTTTCCCATTCCGCGAAGATACGGGGTTCCGCCGTTTTCGCATCGAATGTCTTGTCCATCGCCATAGTTTTTCCACCTAGATCATTTACGCAACCGTTTAACCAATGCATGTCGGAGCGAAAAGAGGAGAATAGAGTGATCGAGCCGCGTCACAATCGCTCGCATCCGACGCCTTGGATGGAGTTATTCTTAGCCACAAAAGGGTGGTTTGCGCTGATCGCAGGGGTTGCCTTGCTGGCCTTCACACTTTTCAGCGTGAACAACTATCGCACCGCAAAGGCGTTCGAGACGTCAGGCGAATGGATGACGGCAGAGATTACAGCGATGCGCATTCGCCGCGGTGATGACAATGACGACTATCTCGTGACCTTCGCCTACGACGTGGCGGGTCGCAGCTTTGAACGGCAGCGTGACACAGGGCGCCGTTACTACCGCGCGCACAGCATTGGCGATGCAGTGCAGATCAAGATTTTGCCACAGCGCCCGGAAAAGTTCGAATACAGCGAGGGTCAAACTCACACGCAGGCCAAGTGGATGCAGATCATTGCGGGTATTGCAGGCTTAATCGGGTGTGGTGTTATGTGGCGCAGCGGATCAAAGGCGAACAGCGGCGTGTTGGCGCGCAAGCTTGGGGTGCGGACCACTGCGACGATTGACGGGTTCGTCGACATCAAGAACTCCGGCAAGCCGACGGGGCAGGGCTATATGATGTTTCGCACGAAAGACGGTTTGCGGGGGCAAAGCCTGAACGCCGATATTCGCACGTTGCGTGCACTGGGGCGCGAAACAGAGATTGTTGTGTTTGTCCGCGGCAAGGACGTGTGGTGGGAAGGCGATGTTGGTCCCCGTGCGGAACGCCAAAGCGAAATGCCGGTTGTCCCCCGTGATTGGTAAACTCCCGGTCATGCGCCCGATATGTCAAAGCGACAGCGTCGGTTTCACAACACTTGTCATTTCTGCCGGTTAGGCTGGACACTGCGAAGCACCGGATTAGGGTCGCACCAAACGAGCGGAGAATATCATGGAAAAATTCGGACGAAGCCAGCCCGTCAAACGGGTCGAGGATATTCGGTTTCTGACCGGGCAGGGCCGCTACGTGGACGACATTGCGCCCGAGGGTGCGCTGCACTGCTACTTCCTGCGATCCAGCGTGGCCCATGCCGAGATCACCAGCATTGATACCAACGATGCCGCCGACATGCCCGGGGTCGCGCTGATCCTCACTGTGGAAGAGTTGAAAGCAGCCGGGGTCAAGCTGCCGGTGAAACCCTCGCTGATCAAGAACAAGGATGGTTCGAAAGCTGCCAACCCTGACAGGCCCTTGCTGGCAAACGGTCGTGTGCGCTATGTGGGCGATCCCATTGCGATGATTGTCGCCGACACGATGCAAAACGCCAAAGACGCCGCAGAGGCGATCATGGTCGATTTTGACGATCTGCCGGTCCACATGGATCTTGCGACCGGCGGTCCAGAAATCCACCCTGAAGCCCCAAACAACCACGTCTTCGACTACGGCAACGGCAACGAGGCCGCGACGAAAACTGCCATCGCGCAGGCCGCCCACACTGTGACCATCGACGTACCCGACAACCGCATCATCGTCGCCTCGATGGAGCCACGCGGCTGTTATGCCGAAATGGAAGGCGACCGCCTGCATGTTGCGATCAACGGGCAGGGGGTTTGGGGGGCTAAGAAGGACCTTGCCTATCACCTCGGCATGAACAAAGAGGACATCCGCGTCACGAACCCGGACGTTGGCGGCGGTTTTGGCATGAAGGCAATGAACTACCCCGAGACGTTCGTGGTCGCCTACGCCGCCCGTGCGCTGGGCAAACCCGTCCGTTGGATGTCAGAGCGGACCGAGGCGATGTTGTCTGACAATGCGGGCCGCGACCTGACGACCAAGGCGACGCTGGCCTTTGACGATAACTTTAAGATTACGGGATATCATCTCCAGACGGTCTGCAATCTGGGGGCTTACAATTCGCAATTCGCGCAGGCGATCCAGACGGACTTGTTCGCAAAGGTGCTGATGGGGACCTACGACGTGCAGGCCGCCTATATGGAGGTGACAGGCGTGTTCACCAACACGACCCCAGTGGATGCCTATCGCGGTGCCGGACGGCCCGAGGCGATCTTTGTCTTGGAACGGGTCATGGACGAGGCTGCGCGTCAGCTTGGCATCGACGGCATTGAATTACGCAAGCGCAACTTCATCGCGCCCGACCAGTTTCCTTATACCACGGCCACCGGCGTCACCTACGACGTTGGTGAATTTGCAAACCTGCTCGTGCGGGCGCAGGACGAGGCTGATCTCAGCGGGTTCCCCGCGCGCAAAGCTGCAACTGAGGCGCAAGGCAAACTACGCGGCCACGGCCTGTGCTATTACATTGAGAGCATCCTTGGCGATCCCGATGAAACGTCCCGCGTGGATTTCACCGAAGACGGCGCGCTGATCTACGTCGGCACGCAGTCTGCGGGGCAGGGGCACGAGACAGTCTTCACCCAATTCCTGTCTGATCAAACGGGCATCCCCGCCGACAAAATCCGGATGATCCAAGGCGACAGCGACCTGATCGCCAAAGGGGGCGGCACGGGCGGCTCGCGCTCGGTCACGGTGCAGAACACGGCGACACTGGCGACCGTCGAAAAGATCACCCAAGCCTTTACTGCCTTCCTGTCGGATGCAGAGGGCGTGCCAGCGACCGAGATCACCTTTGACGACGAACGCTTCCGCATTCCGGGCTCGAACCTTACGCCAACCATGCTCGACGTGGCCGATATGGCGCGCCAAGCGGGGCGCGATGACTTACTGACCCACACCGCCACCATCGAACTCGAATCCCGCAGTTTTCCCAACGGGGCGCACATCGCAGAGGTCGAGATCGACCCGGAAACCGGCGTGACTGAGGTCGTGCGCTACACGGTCGTTGATGATTTCGGCAACCTTATCAACCCGATGCTGGTCGAAGGCCAGATCCACGGGGGTGTTGCGCAGGGCATCGGACAAGCCATTACCGAACGCGTAGTCTTCGATGACTACGGTCAGCTGCTCACGGCAAGTTTTATGGATTACGGCATGCCTCGCGCAGATGATGTTCCTATGATCAAGTTCGAAACACGGCCGACGCCCTCGGTCTACAACCCTATGGGCATGAAAGGCTGCGGCGAGGCGGGCACCGTCGGTGCACTGGCGGCGGTCACAAATGCAGTGGTCGACGCACTGTGGGACCACGGGGTGCGCGACGCGGAAATGCCCTTCACCCCAAACCGGGTCTGGCAATTGCTGAAAGACGCAAAGGACGCCAGTGCCGCTGCGTGATTTCATATTCGGCCTCTTCGGTGCCAAAGGGCGCACCGCAGAGGGGCAGCCCCGCGCAAGGGGACAAGCCACCCATGTGATCATCCTCGACGGGACGATGTCGTCGCTCGACGAAGGGCGGGAAACCCATGCGGGCATGACCTACAAGCTGCTGAACGAGGCTGGGTACAACGCCAACCTCACCGTGCATTACGAAGCGGGCATCCAATGGCGGGATTGGCGCGGGACGTGGGATGTCATGACCGGCAAAGGCATCAACCGCCAGATCGAACGGGCCTACGGTGTGCTCGCGTCGCGGTACAAGCTCGGCGACAAAATCATGCTCATCGGCTACTCGCGCGGGGCCTATGCGGTGCGGTCGCTGGCAGGGGTCATCGACGTCGTGGGCCTTGTCAAAGGGGAATGCGCGACGCAACGCACCATCACCACGGCCTACCGCCACTACCGGACCGGCGGTCGCAGCAAATTCGCGCAAAAGTTCCGGGAAGAACACTGCCACCCCCGTTCGGAAACCCCCATCGAAGCAGTTGCGGTCTGGGATACCGTGCGCGCGCTGGGCATGCGCCTGCCGATCGTCTGGCGCTGGATGCAGGACGCGCACAAACACCACAACCACTCGCTGGGGATTCACATCCGCAACGGGTTCCACGCGCTTGCTTTGGACGAAACCCGCGAAGCCTACAGCCCGGTCCTGTGGACGACACGCGTTGGGTCCCGCAGCCACATCGAACAAGTCTGGTTTCGCGGGACACACACAGACGTCGGCGGGCAACTGGGACATTTCCAGGCAGCGCGACCCCTTTCAAATATCCCGCTCACATGGATGCTGAAACGCCTCGAAATCTGCGACCTGCCGCTGCCAGAGGGATGGGAAGATCGTTTCGCGACTGATCCTCATGGGATTTCGGCGGGGTCGTGGCGCGGTTGGGGAAAGATATTCTGGGCACGCCGGCGCCGCCTGATTGGCATGGATGCTTCTGAACGTCTGCACCACACAGTGAACCCGGTGAAGTACCGCAAGGCGTTTGTGCGGGATTTCAAAGTGACCCGAGCAGAGGAAGTGGACCCGGAACCGCAGTCTTCTTGATACACAAAGATGCAGGGGCCTGTTGCTTCGAAATACGTAGGGCTCGTCGGGCACAACAGACCACTGCGATAGGTCGAAATACTGCGACGGCTGGTTGGCGGGACTTTCTGGCAAACAATCACAAAAATGTCGGATCGCCGTTTCGACAAAACCAACAGTTCCTCGAAGATGAACGCCTGCCGCGCAGACGTTTTTGGACTTAAGGTCTGATGTCCCAATTCAGTCATAATTTCCGCAAAATTGGCTGGTCAATTCGCCGTCATGGAAATGGAACCGGGTCGTTCGACTATCGAACGTCGTATACCCGTCTCGAGTGTTTTTTTATGTATGTCTGACGACCCCACAATGAACTCAAGGAAAACACTCTCATGAAACCAAGCCTTTCAGGACCGATCAAAGCAACAGCAGCCATGGTTGCGATCATCTCCGGCGTCATGTTCACAAACGCGGCCTCAGCGGACCACAACGCTCTGGCACCAGTGGCTGTAAATCTGGCAAGTGACGTCACGGAGTCCTAAGGCGTCCACGACGACAAGACTTTTTCAAGCGGCCTGCGCACCAGCGTAGGCCGCTTGGCGTTTGGACCAGCAGGTTCGGGTAACGTTTGTTCCCTTTGAATGCCACATGAATCCGGACAGGATTTGACATGACGCGGCCCCCAAACAAGTGCCTGAGACCTTTCTGCTACATCCGATCAGGGCACAAACCTAACGTGCTGGCATCTTCATAATCAGACATGTCGTGGACCCGGTTGCAAAGAGGGTCCCATCTGCGACGCCCCGTATCTCGCCATGGGCGACGCCCGTGGTGCGCCCGGCGTGATCAATCGTCCCGGTTGCGGCAATTTCAGTACCCAACGGAATGCCCTTCGTCAGATTAATCTTATATTCCAAGGTGGTGTAAACCGATCCCTTTGGAACAGTCGTCATCACAGCACAGGCCATGCAGCTGTCCAAAAGCGTCCCATACCAGCCGCCATGGACCGTCCCCATCGGGTTGGTGTGGTCAAACAATGGGGTGCCGCGAAACACGACTTTGCCATGCGCGACGCTGTCCAGGGAATAGTTCAGCAGGGCAGAAATGGGTGGTCGCGCCACTGTGCCAGCCAAGACCCCTTGCATGAACTCCAGACCCGACATGGCAAGGGTTTCGGCCATCGTTGGCAAGTCATCGGGGGTTTTGGCGGTAAACATAAGCGGCTCCAGTCATGAGCCGTTACGTTGTCCGTTTAAGCCACGTTTTGCAAATCCACTTTTGGGGTGATCCCCAAAGCATGGCACACATCGCGGGTCAATTCTGGGCGGTTCAGAGTGTAGAAATGCAAGTGGTCGACGCCGCCCTCTAACAGGTCATCACACAACTCTGTCGCCAAAGCCGTCGCCAGCAGATCGGTGGTGCCGTCGCGGGTCGCATGGGTGAAAGCATCAACCACCACCTGCGGCACCGAGGTCCCACAGCTGGACGCAAACTTCTGGGCACCGGACCAGTTCTCGATCGGCAGGATGCCGGGAATAATCGGGGCATCAATACCGGCTTTGACACAGGCATCGCGGAACCGAAAGAAGGTTTCGGCCTCAAAAAAGAACTGCGTAATCGCGGATGTCGCACCTGCATCAATCTTGCGCTTCAGAAACGCGATATCGGCGGTCTGATCCACAGCATCGGGGTGTTTTTCAGGGTAGGCGCCGACGCGAATATTGAAATTGCCAGTCTCGGCCAAAGCCGTGATCAACTCTACCGAAGACCCGAACCCGTCAGGATGAGCCGCAAACCGGTCCGCCCCTTTCGGGGCATCCCCGCGCAAGGCCACCAGATCGGTCACGCCACTTTCTGCGTAGCTTTGCGCAATCGCCAAAGTTTCGGCCTTTGTCGCATCCACACAGGTTAGATGGGCGGCCACGTTCAGGCCCTTTGCGGCGCGCAGCGTTGTGACGGCCTCATGGGTCAACTGTCGGGTTGTGCCGCCGGCGCCATAGGTGACGGACACAAACGAGGGGTCCAGTGGGGCCAGCGTGTTCACACACTCCCACAACCGGAATGATCCGGCCAGGGATTTGGGTGGAAAGAACTCGAATGAAATGGATGGCTGCGACATGGGATCGTCCTTGTTGGGTTGCCACGGTATCCCACTTACCGGTACATGAGACAAATTCATTACCTTCACTTAGATGATGAGGATTGCTCACATGCATATCGAGTTTCGGCACCTGCGCACGATCAAGGCGATCCACGACACCGGCGGATTGGCGCGTGCGGCAGACACGCTCAACATCACGCAATCGGCACTCTCGCATCAGATCAAAGGGATCGAGGATCAGGCCGGGGTAGAGCTGTTTGTGCGCCGCTCCAAGCCGTTAAAGCTTTCAGCAGCGGGCAAACGGTTGCTTAAGGCCGCGGAAACAATTCTGCCGCAGGTTGCAGCGTTAGAGGCTGAATTCGAAGGCCTCGTTGCGGGCTCGTCGGGGCGGCTTCATATCGCCATCGAATGCCACGCCTGTTTTGAATGGCTGTTTCCCGTGTTGGAGGCCTTCCGAAAGGCGTGGCCTGACGTCGACGTCGACATCCGTCCGGGTCTCGCATTCGACGCAATGCCCGCATTGCGCAAGGAAGAGGTCGATCTAGTAGTCTCTTCTGACCCTGAAGACCTGCCCGGTACGGATTTCACCCCTCTTTTCGATTACGAGCCGGTTTTCGTGGCCGCAGCAGGCCATCCGCTCGCGCAGAAAGACTTCATCGAGGCGATTGATTTTCGCAGCGAAAATCTGATCACCTATCCGGTGGATCGGGCGCGTCTGGATATCTTCAGTCAATTGCTGACACCTGCGAAAGTCGAACCGGCCAGCATTCGCCAAGTTGAGTTGACGGCGGTGATTTTGTTGCTTGTGGCCTCAAACCGAGGCGTTGCGGTGTTGCCCGACTGGGTGGTGCAACAAGTCCGTTACAATTCGGATTACGTGACGAAACCGCTGACCAAGACCGGCCTGACGCGCAGGCTTTACGCGGCCACGCGCGACGGGGACACGAGCCTTCCGTTCATGGCGCACCTGATCCGTCTGGCGAAACAGGAAGCGGTGAAGATGCAACGCGGTGCTGCGGCCTGACGGAACCACAATTTCTATTCTAGAAATTGGCTACAAATCCTCTTGGAGGATTTGGCTGCAGACTTTCGATGAAAGTCTGTGGACCTGCACCCCTTGTGACCGCTGCGCACAGGGCCTATAGCCCGCCCGACACCCGCAAAGGAGGCCCCGATGGCTGGCAGCGCAAATCTGAACGTGATGATGAAAACGGCCCGTGCTGCGGGGCGCGCGTTGCTCAAGGACTTTAGTGAGGTCGAACAGCTTCAGGTCTCAACCAAGGGTCCCGGCGATTTTGTCAGCCGTGCGGACCGTCAGGCCGAGGAAACCATCCGCGAAGAGCTGATGGCCGCGCGTCCGTCCTACGGCTTCCTTGGCGAAGAGGGTGCCGCCATTGAAGGCGAAGACCCAACCCGCCGGTGGATCGTTGATCCGCTGGATGGCACCACCAATTTCCTGCACGGCTTGCCGCACTGGGCGGTTTCCATCGCGCTAGAGCACAAAGGCCAGGTTGTCGCGGGCGTCGTCTATGACCCGGTCAAGGACGAGATGTTCTATGCCGAAAAGGGGCAGGGCGCGTTTATGAACGAAAGCCGGATGCGTGTCTCGGCCCGTCACCGCATGAACGAAGCCATCTTTGCCACCGGCCTGCCATGGGCCGGACGGAGTGATCTGCCTGAGACGCTTCAGGATCTTGCCCGCATCCTGCCAGCAACCGCCGGTGTTCGGCGGTTTGGGTCGGCCGCTCTTGATCTCACGTATGTTGCCGCCGGCCGTTACGAAGGGTTTTGGGAGCGGCGCTTACATGCGTGGGATATCGCAGCCGGGATCATCATCCTGAAAGAAGCAGGTGGTCTGATAGATGCGGTGACGCCTGGTCAAAACCCACTGGAAACAGGTGATCTGATCTGCGCAAACGAAGCGATTTTTGCGGCTTTCGCCAAGGTCATCCGCAACGCTTGATCAGCGCCGCACGACCGGCACCGAGCTTTTTACATATTTGTATTCGGCGTCTGGATGCGGCGGATGACCCTGTGTGCGTTTCCAAAATGCAGGGCCACCCAGCTTGAGCCATAACGGCAATGTCAGGACCGCACCGACGATAAACCCGCCCGAATGCGCCCAGTAAGCGACGCCGCCGCCAGTTGGATCCGACCCCAGGCTTTGAAACAATTGCAGGGCAAACCACAGGCCCAGCATGATGAAAGCCGGGACAGGGATGATCCGAAAAAACACGATCAGGATCAACAAGATGTCGACCTTGGCTTTGGGGAACAACAATAAATATCCTCCCATCACACCAGCAATGGCACCAGAGGCCCCAACGGTCGCGACTTGCGAGTCTGGCGAGGACAAGAACTGGGCGTAGGCCGCACCAACCCCCGATACCAGATAAAAGGCCAGGAAGACGACCGGACCCATCTCGTCTTCCATGTTGTCGCCAAAGATCCACAAAAACAGCATGTTACCGGCTAAATGCATAAAGCCTGCGTGCAGGAATACGGATGTCACCAGCCCGCTGTAATTTTCCCCGGCGGCCAGCCGGGCCGGGATCATGGCATAGTCATAGTACAGCTGATTGATAGCGGCATTGGTCGTCACAAAGGCAAGCCCGTACAAAAAGACCACAACGTTGATCGCGATCAACGCGTAGGTCACATAGGGGATAGATTGGGACGGATTATGATCGCGGATCGGAAACATGGCCGCGACGTTCGGTGATCGTCCGGGGGAGGTCAAGTGGGCGTGTTGCGAATTGTGACTTGACCAAAGGCACAGGTGTCCCAGATCTTTAGCCCATGAGACTGATACTTTTGATGACCTTTGCTGCGACCCCGCTATTTGCCGAAACCTGCCCGACCGCGCCCGATCATTCGGTGCGTCAGGCCGAAATTATGGAAGAATTGCAGGCGCTGCCGACCCCGATTGGGGCACGCGAATTGTCTAACGAATTGTGGGTGCTTTGGACGGATGCGCCTGACGAAAAGGCGCAGGCCCTGTTGGACGAAGGGATGCGCCAGCGGGCAGGGTTCAACCTGTTGGGGGCACGTGACACGCTGGACCAGTTGGTGGACTACTGCCCGGACTATGCTGAAGGCTATAACCAACGGGCTTTTGCGAATTTCCTTGATGCAAATTACACGGGCGCGCTGGTCGATCTTGATGTGGCTTTGCAGATCACGCCGACCCATTTGGGGGCTTTAACGGGCAAGGCGCGCACGTTGTTGCGGCTGGATCGCAACGACGAGGCACAGGCCTTGTTGCGCGAAGCCTTGGCACTGAACCCCTGGTTGGGCGAGCGGGCCCTGCTGGTCGAGCCGGAAGGCGAGGATATCTGACCACACCTGCTTGCTGATCCTGACGGGGCGGCATAAACAACGCCCATGCTGCGTGCCCGCGTGGTGGAATGGTAGACATCGGAGACTTAAAATCTCTTGGCCGAAAGGCCGTGCCGGTTCGAATCCGGCCGCGGGTACCAAACAGCAACCTTTCTACCTGAAATTGAAGTGGTGTCGGCTGTTTGACGACTTCATTAAAATTGACGAGAAAATCCGCAAAAAATTGAGTTAATCACCAAATCTGACGCGAAGTCGTCTCATTTCGTGCACATTTGGGCGCGATCCGATCCTCACCGAAGCTGGAATTGTCCGGCAGTTACCCGTTAGACCGCTTGTTTTGTTGGTCGTTACATAGTGTCGGGAACAGACTTGTGAGGAGTTACTATTATGAAGAACGGTGGTTTTTCTATTAAGGCAGGCGCAATTTGTATTCTTTCAATTGCAAGCGCGGCCGTTGTGCCGACCCATGCTTTTGCCGATGATGTTACGCTGAAATCTGCGGACGGGACAGTAAACCTGACCGGCGAATTTTTGGCGTTTGAAGACAACAGCTATACCGTGCGGACCCCACTGGGTGACCTGCGGATCGCAGCATCACGCGTCACATGTGAAGGCGATGCCTGCCCGGTTTTTGAAGTCGCAGAAGCAGACGTCGAAATTGCAGGGTCCGATACCGTTGGTTTGGGCCTGATGCCGCTTTTGCTGGAAGGCTATGCCGGCTATCTTGACGCCGCTGCAAGCATCACGAACGCCAACGACGGCGCGACAATGGTTGCTGAACTGATTGGCGACGGCGGCTTTGGCGACGAGCTGGGATCGTATCTGGTTCAGTCAAGCGGGTCGAGCGATGCATTCAAGACATTGCTGGCCGGTGAAGCCCAAATCGGCATGTCATCGCGCCGGATCCGCCCTGAAGAAGCCCGCGCATTGCGCGACGCAGGCGCTGGCAACATGGTCAGCCCCGGTCAGGAACATATCATTGCTGTCGATAGCCTTGTTGTCATCACCCACCCAAACAACCCCGTCAACTCTCTGACAATTGCGCAAGTCGACGACATTTATGAAGGCCGTATCACGAACTGGTCTGAACTGGGTGGACCTGATCTGGCGATCAAACCGATTTCGATGCCTGATGGTTCTGGCACACGGTCTGTGTTTGAAAGCCGTATTCACGAAGGTGAAGCGATTACATTGGCATCAAGTGTCGAGTTTGCGCCCGGTGCTGACCAGATTGCCAATACGGTGAACGCTGATGAAGGTGCGATTGGATACGTCGGTTATGCGTTTCAGCGTGGCGCCAAGCCACTGACGCTGGTGAACGACTGCGGGATTTCGATGACACCGGATGCCTTCTCGGCCCGGACCGAGGAATATGCGTTGCAGCGTCGTCTGTATCTTTACACACGTGCTGACGCTGAGACCGATCAGGTGAACGACTTCCTGTCGTTTGCCTCGTCGCCTGCCGCTGATGGTGTTGTGTCCAAGTCTGGCTTTATCGGTCTGGGCATTGATCGCAAGTTGCAGACAGCTGACAGTGACCGTGCGATTGCCCTTGCAGATCCAAGTGCTGACGCCTTTGAAGCGAACTTTATGCGTCAGATGCTGTCAGAAATGGTCCAGCATGACCGTTTGTCCACGACCTTGCGTTTCCGGACCGGGTCTTCTTCGCTTGATGAGCGTGGGATCGTCGATTTGGAACGTTTGGCAGATTACTTGGAAGCACAGCCAGACGGCGCTGAGGTTCTGTTTGTTGGATTTACCGACTCTGTTGGTGCCTTCGACAACAACCGGATCTTGTCCGAAAATCGCGCCCAGCAGGTCATGGCAGAGTTGCAAAGCATTGCAGGCGACCGCTTGGCCGGCGTCAATCTGAACGCGACCGGATACGGCGAGATCGCGCCATCTGGGTGTAACGCTGACGAAGAAGGTCGCCGGATCAACCGCCGCGTCGAGGTTTGGATCAACTCTGCTGGGTAAATCCCTCAGACCAAATAAATTTCTACCACCTTCCAGACCTTCTGGGTTTGGTGGGTGGCGACAGACAGAGGAAAAAGAATGCATAAAAACAAAGTCCCCGCGATGAAATCCCCGCGAATTGACGCGTGCAATTTTAAGTCTCTGCGCGTCACTGCTTTAGCTGCCGCGCTTGCGTTCGCTAGTGCGGCACCGGCCATTGCTGCGGGGTTCACGGAAGACGTGGGATCCAGCGAGCGGGTTAACCTGTCTGGTCAGCTTGGCACCCTGAGCGAGCGGATCACAGCGGCCGCCTGTAACCTAAGCGCAGGGATTGCCACCACGGAATCCCAAGCTGTTCTGAAAATCTCGACCAACTACTTCAGCCGGATCAACAGAGCCCTGTTGGAAGGCAACCGCGGTTTTGGCATTTTGGGTGAAGAAAGCCGCCCCCGGACGCTGCGTGCGATTGAAGATCTCAACGCCAAGTGGCAACCTTTGCAGGAAATGGCGAACGCCACCCTCGCCAGTGCCAACGACAGTGCCCATGTGCAAAGTCTTGCGGACCAAAGCGATCCTGTTCAGGCTGAGGCGCTTATTCTGGTGTCTGAAATCACCGGCCAATATGCAGACCCCGCCATTATGCAGCATGCAGACGCTTTGCTGATCGAAATCGCGGGTCGTCAGCGGATGCTGGCAAATCGGATGTCCAAGAACGTGTGTCTGATCGCATCTGATGTGAATGATGACGCGGCGATGCAGGATCTGACAAAGACGATTGGATTGTTTGAGGCATCGTTGGATGCTTTGCAGAACGGCATGCCAAGCGTTGGCCTGCGTCCGCCGCCCACTGATCGCATTGCAGAGGGTCTGAACGATGTGGCTGCTGAATGGGCCGCGATCAAACCTGTTCTGGATCAAACACTTGCTGGTGAAACCCTGGGTGCCGATGTCCGTGCGCAGGTGTTCTTGGCCTTCCTGGGTATGGAAGGGCGGATGAACAACGTGGTTCACAACTATCAAAAGAATTCCAAACAGCGGCTTTAGTCGCTGCCGGTTGGACGCCGGTAGGGCGGTGCTGCAAGGCGCCGCCCTTTTTTATGCGTCAGCCGTCGATTTGAACCGCGGACAGCGCAATCGCTTGTTGATAGACGGTCGCTGCGTTCCATTCGTTCAGGACCCGAAAGTTCGCGGTCCCTTCTTGGTAGGGCTGCCCTGGCTGCCAGCCTTTTTGACGCAGGAAGTTCGCCGTAGAGGCCAGCGAGTCCGCGATCCCATACAGGTCAATCCGCCCATTGCGGTCCGCATCGACGCCGTAGCGCAGCACGTTACCCGGCAAGAACTGCGTGTGCCCCATTTCACCGTGGGCCGCCCCGCGCTGGCCCGGCGACAGTGCGCCTTGGTCAACAAGCTTGAGGGCTGCAATCGCATGCGGCGTGAAAAAGCCGCTGCGCCGGCAGTCATAAGCTACGGTCGTGATGGAATCCACGACAGGTGTGTTGCCCAGATTGCGGCCAAAGCCAGTTTCCATGCCGTGAATGGCCAGCAAGATACCTGACGGCACGCCGTAGGCTTGTTCCAGTGATTGATAGAACGTGGCGTTCTGTGCCTTTACCCGGCGTGCTTGACCCGCAAAGCTGTCGATCGATCCCAGCCGGATGCGGATAAAATCGCTTAGCGCGTATTTGACGCCTTTTTGGTTGCGATCCGCGTTGATCGTGGATTGCGAGTATTGCGCATTGGCCAGCGCGCTGAGGCCAGCTTGGCCAACGCCCGCTGCTTGCGCCTCTGCTGCGAAGGCTTGTTTCCATGCCGCAAAGCCCGAGCCATCGTTGCCACATTGGGCGGCGAAGGCTGTGCTGGCCATCAGTGAAAGTGCGGCGGCGGTTGCAATTAGCTTTTTCATCGAATGAGGTTCCCGACCCGAGTAATTGTTAATGCTGCACTTTAACAGTTTCACAGTGTTCGCCAAGGTCAGGGTTTCCGCCACTGAAACGGTCGGCGGTTGGCCGCGCTATGACGCGGATCGCATCAGATGCCCCAGCAACGCGGATGCCGCTGCATCTGCTGACAGGTCGGTGACGTCGATATGGACAAAGCCCGGTTCGTTGGTTCCCAGTATCCGGTGATTGGCCCGCCCGTCTTTGAGAATGTGAGGATCGGTGAGTTTGCGTCTGTTGTGACGTTCTGGCGACTGAATGCGGTGGATGTTTTCGTCTTCATCAATATCCAGGATGAACCGGAAAAGCGGTCGCTTTGTCGTGTCCGTCAGGCCGACAACGTGGGTGTAGAACAGGGCGGCTGCGTAGTCGCTATCGTCCAATGCGTCGGTGAGAATGATCGGTACTTCTGGGTCCACCTGTTTGGCAGCTTGGAAAACCACCGCGCGGATGTCCTCCCGCAAGGCCTGCATTTCCGGTGTGCCGCGATCGTAAAGCGCCAGTGCCGGATCAAGCAGTGCGTGATTGTCCAGCAGCCGTGCGCCGGGCATCATGTTTTGCAACGCCCGTGCGATAGTCAGTTTGCCCGTGCCGGGATGCCCGTTGATATGCACAACAGGCGCTGCCATCAGTCGCGCGTGCCTGCGAACTTCTCGGCCCACTCCGCCCGTTCGTCGTCTGTGATCTTGCGGAACAGGTTTTCGGGCACCGTAAAGGCGTGACCGGCGGGCAGGGCGGACATGGCCGCTGCCACGTCATCTGGCCAGCTGGCGTCATCCGTTTGCATTGCGTCCAGCATGATTTTGCTGGCGTCCGGGATGAAAGGGGCCGACAGCACCGCGTAAAGCCGGATTAGGTTCAGGCCGGTGCGCACCTGCATCGCGGCTTTGTCTGGGTCCGTTTTGAAGACGGTCCACGGCGCCTGCGCCTGTAGGTATTCGTTGCCAAGGACCCAGATGGCCCGTAACTCGTTGGCCGATTTACGGACCTCCATCGCGTCCATATGACCCTCGTAGGCACGGATGCGGGTGGTCAGGTTTTCGATCAGGGCCTGTTCTTCGGGGCCTGCGTTGCCAGCCTCTGGCACGGCTTCGCTGAATTTAGAGCGGCAGAATTTGGTGATCCGGCTGACGAAGTTGCCAAGGACATCTGCGAGGTCCTTGTTTACGTCTGTTTGGAAGGTCTCCCACGTGAACTCCGCGTCAGAGGATTCAGGCGCGTGGCTCAGCAGCCACCAGCGCCAATAGTCTGATGGCAGGAT
>CALILP010000192.1 GCA_938016515.1 uncultured Paracoccaceae bacterium | reverse complement strand
GCGCGTCCGGTTCGCAGCTTCCACGTTGATCGCATAATCCTTGGCCAACAGCGGGAACGCGGTTTGCCATTCGTCTTCAACCTTGCCACCCATGATAGAGGTCATCGACCCTTGGCTATCCAGATCAATCACCAACACCTTGTAGCCGTCCAACGCAGCAGACATCGCCAAATGCGCCGCCGTGCTGGTCTTGCCAACACCGCCTTTGAAATTCGCAACGGAAATGATTTTGGCGGGCGCACCTTTGGGGCGATAGGGCAGGTACTCTTTCCCCGAAGCGCCTTCAGCGGCGAAGTATTTTCGCAACGAAATGATCTCTTCCAACGTAAACCACTTCGACCCGCCTTCACCTTCGCCTTGTGGCAAATCAGGATTGGCCTTCAGAACGCGGCGCAAATGCGCGGGCGCAATCGGGATCAGATAGCGGGTGATTTCCCAGGTCGAAAACTTCCGCAGATGCTTTTGACCATCAGGCGCATGGCCCCGTTTTGCCAGATCCTCGCGGCCTTTCGCCGCGAAGCTCGCCGCTTTGGCAAAGCGCGTGGTATCGATTGGAGGGGCCAGACGTTCTGCGGCGGCGGCCGGGTCGATCTGCATGTATGGGGGGAGGGGAGGTTTTGATGCTGATGTCATGCTGTTGCCTCAATGTGCGCGTGTTTCTTTGATTTGGGAGAAACTATCGCACATGATCGGGCTAATGAGAATCAAGAATGGCATTTCGCAGCGAAAATACCCTCTTTCATAGTCTATATTGAAGATCATCCAACGCGAAGCTGTTTAGAGTATATAACTACTTTATGAACTTTGGGACATATTATCTGTTATATATCAATACGATACACCGTATTCGGTCGCTGTTTACAGGACAAAAGGTACCTGTCTGCGGGATAAAGAGGCACCGTATGCGTGGCAAAAGGTGCCGATTCGCGGGTTCTGGGCTGTTCAGACTCTGAAACCGGCGTGTTAGACCCTATACTAGGTTCTACAGATCAAAGCAGCCCCGCAAGTGGGTACCTTTCGGAACCACCAAAGAAGCACCCAGCCGCTTAAGGTGCCCAGATACAGGACCCACGTCATCCCGTGGAAAGGCACCTTTGCAATCGTTGCGCGTGGGTGCCTTTTGGGTCATAGTAAGGCGACTCTCCCGGTAAAGAGGAGAGACGAGGAGCGGGATATGATTCAGGAGACGAAACCCCTGACGGGTGCACTCCGTCGTGGGACAGTGAAGAAGAACGTCGCGGCGATCCATGTCAGTGGGAAGCTGACGTTGTTGCAGCGAAAACTGTCGAACGTGTTGTTGCTGAATGCCTACGACACGCTGATGCATCACCAGACCCACCGGATTGATGCGCGCACGTTGTGTACGATGATCGGGTACAATTCCAACGATATGGAAACGCTGAAGGCCTCATTACGGGGGCTGGTCGAGACCTTGGCCGAATGGGATATGCTGGACGCCGAAGGGCAGCAGGAGTGGGGCGTTTCCAGTTTGCTGGCCTATGCCAAGCTGAAAGGGGGCGTGTGTGAGTATGCGTACTCCGCTGCCTTGGCCGAGAAACTGCATGACCCGAAGGTCTTTGCCCTGATTAACCTCAATATCCAGAAGCGGTTCACCAGTGGCCATGCCTTGGCACTTTATGAGAACTGCTATCGGTTCGTCCGGACGGGCAGCACGGGATGGTGGCCGCTGGAGTTGTTCAGGCGGCTGATGGGCGTGAATGACAGTGCGTATTACGAGACGTTCAAGCACCTGAATGCCAAGATCATCAAACCTGCTGTCGCTGAGGTGAACAAGACGTCGAACATTATCGTGACGCCTGAGACCCGGAAGATGGGACGTGCGGTGACGGACATCAGGTTTCGGATTTCAGAGAACCCGCAGCTGGCGATCCTTGATCTGGACGATGGGGCAGGGGTGCGGAACACGCCTGTCTATGATCGGCTTCGGGTGCTGGGTGTCAGCGACCGGTTGGCACGACAGTGGATTTCCGAGCATGGCACCGGATTTGTCGAAGAGAAACTGGCTTATGTCGCGACCCGTGAGGATGTGAAGAACCCGGTGCGGTATTTGCAGGCGGCGATTAAACCAGCAGAGAAGGTGCCAGAGAAGCCGATATCAGCAAGGGCCAAGAAGCTGGCGACGGTGCGGGATTTGGTGGCAGCGCGCAGTCCAACGCAAAGAGATGCAGACAAGCGGATTTTTCTGGCGCGGATCACGGATGGTGCGGCCCGACAGGATTTTGAGATGCATGGGTGGATGTCAGCGTTGAATGCCGAGGCGATTGTGGCGTTTTGGGATGATGTGGCGCCGGGCGTGTTTGAAGCGGGCTAGGGGGCGTGGGTTTTACCCACCCAACAATCCGGCGGCTGATGTGCGGTTTTCCTGGAATTGATGACGGAGAGACTGGCCGGAGAAGAGAGCCAGGCGCTCTTTGACGGGCAGGTCAGACCGGATGCCTGCCGCAAGCACGGTTTGTTTGATCAGGCGCGCAACGTGTTTGTCGTTGAGGCGGGCGGGCAGGGCCTTTTTACCGTCGCGGGACGTGCGGACGAAGATGGGTCCTGCGTCGATCTTCGCAAAGTGCAGCCATTGTTCCAAAGCATGTACCGGGCAGGTTTGTGGTGATGACCCGCGTCCGATAGTGATTTCGCGCCGCCCAGTTTTGGCAGCTAAGGCCAACAGCGCGCCATCGGGCCGGATGCTGATCCAATTACCGGTGTCTGAAGTATCGCCTTTGTGGAGATCTAAGCTGACGATCTGGGACCGGCGCAATCCACCCGCGTAGCCGAGCAGAAGGATTGCCTTGTCGCGCAGGCCCCGCAGATCGGGGGGCAGGGTTGCTGTCATGGCGCGGATGTCTTCAGAGCGGATGGCCAGCTTTTGTTGTGTCGGTCGTGCGTGCTTTTGTCTGATGTCTGCGAGGGCCGCCGCGATCGGCGGTGCTTGGCGATCTAGTGTGATGCCCCGGTGAGCAAGGTGCCAGGTGAGCCCTGAGAGGCGCCTTTCAAGGGTGCGGGCCGATGGCGATCTTTGACCGTTTTGCGCGGCGATCTGATCGGTGAGATAGCGCCCGATGACATTCGGTGTGGTCGCAAGAGGGGAGGTGCCGGTGCGCTGGCACCACGCCGCGAAATGCGCCCAGTCCTTGGCGTAGGCCTTTTGCGCATTGTCCGATAGGGGTGCGGGTGGTGAATGTGCCATGACATGAAAGTTCGCAAATATATGTCCGATAGCGCAAGATTATCGGACATAGCGATATGCCGCAAGTTGGGGCGGTTTGTGTGATAAAATGTGGCTAAAAGCGCCGTGCTGGGATAGCGTCTGGATATGAGCTTTGATGATGTCCAGCCCAGCGACGGTTTCCACAAGATACCGCAATTGCCGATGTGGGTCACCTCTGCCCGTGCTGATACCTATGAGGATGTGTCGTTTTTGTCAGGCGCTGCCCTGGCAACGTTGCATCGTGTCGTGACGGGGGGCGATGTGCCATTGGCGTTGTGGCGTGATCGGTTGGCGTTACGCGCGGCCGAGGCCTGTATGGTTCATGCCGGGCGCCCGGAGCGTCGGGCGGCGTTGCGCGATGTTGTGCATTTTCTGAAACCAGGGGATCAGCCTTGTCCTGCCGGTGCTGTGGCTTTGGCCTGGCAAAGGGCCGTGGCGCGGCCGATTTCAGTGGGCGGTTTGCAACGTGCCCTACCTGCGGTGTCGGCAGAGCAGTGCGCTGTTTGGCTGGATGCTGGCAGTGGATCGCCTGTTACGCGCGCCGCCCTTGTGCTGGAGGCCGTCTTGCAAGAGCGGCCCCGTGATGAGTGCGCCGCCTTGATCTTCGCCGATGCTGTTTTGGCCCAAGCGATGGGGTGGTCTTATAGTGTGCCGGTTTTTGCCGCTGGGTTGCGACCTCAAGATGTGCATTTGCAAGGGGCCGCTTTGCAGACCGCATGTCACAAGGCAATTGTGGTGTCTGCCGATGCGGGTTTGCGCAGTGCCGCAGAGTTGACCCGCCGTGCTGCCCGATTGACCGCGGTGGCCCCGAAGTTGCGCGCCAAAGAGGCCGGGGCGGCTGTGGCCTTGTTCTTGAGCACAGATGCGGTGTCGCCGTCGGTGGCTTTGTCGGGCCCTGCGATTGGGATGAGTGCCCGCGCTGCCCGGCGTTTGTGTGACCGGCTGGTGGATTTGGGTGCAGTGCGCGAGCTGACGGGGCGGGACACGTTCCGGCTGTATGGTGTGTGAGAATGGCTGATGGTTTTGACCGCGCCTTGCAGGACTTGCCGCCAGAGGCGCGGTGGGCCGAATGGCTGCGCCGGATCGAGGCCGTCTTGTTTGCCAGTGCGACACCTGTTCGCCGCGAGGATTTGGCCCGCGTGGTGGGCGCGGATGTGTCGGTCGATGTGTTGATAGGTGATCTGGCTTTGGCCCTGACCGATCGTCCTTATGAGGTGGTTCAGGTTGCTGACGGGTGGTTGTTGCGGACACGGGCGGCGTTTGGCCCGATTGTGCGTGCAGCTGGCGATGTGGGTGCCCAAGGGCTGGACCTGCGCGCCTTTGATATCGCCGTGCTGGCAGCTGTTGCTTATCATCAGCCGATTACCCGTGACGGACTAAAAGACATCTTTGGCAAAGAGATCAGCCGCGATTTGATTGGCCGACTGTATGACCGCAATCTGATTGCCACGGGTCCGCGCAGCCCGCGACGTGGTGCCCCCTATACCTTTGTCACGACAGATCAGTTTCTGGTCGCCTTTGACTTGCAAAGCCTGCGCGACTTGCCCGACCAAGAGCAATTGCAGGATGCGGGAATCACGGATCAAGCCGTTTGAACCGCCCGATTCTATGCAAATTATCCGTGTGAAATGGACTGTCCGCTAGCTGACGCGCGGGTGTCGGCTAGCTGACGTCAAGGAAAGTATCTGTGTTGAGGCACAACCTATGCATACATTAAGTGCAATAAAATAAGGCGATCGCGCGACCGGTGCCGCCTGCGAACTTGGCGTCTACGGACCGTGTGGTTTTTGTGAACAATTTTAATCAGATTGCTGTCATTGTTTCGCCCCATTGCGCGGGAAGTTTCATCGCAAGAATGCAGATTTAACGACGATGACAGGAATCGCACATGTTTCGAAAACCGGGTTTAGCCGCCTCATTGACCGCCCTTGTGGCTGTTTTGGGAACGTCGGCACTTTCACAAACGGTCACGATTGAGACCGTTGACGGCAACGTTTCATTGCAAGGTACGATCCTTGCGTTTGATGGTGAGAACTATGACTTTGAGTCAGGCATTGGCCGGACATTGATCCCAGCCTCTGCCGTCATCTGTCTTGGCGAGGCATGCCCCGAGATTGACGATGGCAGCAAGCTGAATGCAAATGTCGCTGTTCTGGATCAGCCGTCCCGCACGTTGCTGGATGGTTTGATGCAGGCCTTTGCAGCTGACAACGACCTTGCCGTTTCAAGTGGCGCAAACGCATTTTCCTTTACGGATGCTGAGGGTGAAGACGCAGGCGAGACAACAGTAACAGCCAGCAGTCAACGCGATGCGTTCTTGTCAATGTTGCAAGGCGAGACGCAAGTGGTGTTTTCAACCGCTCCGATCTCTGCCGAGCTGGCCGAAGAATTTGTCGACCTAGGCTTCCCTGATCTGCGCGGCCCCGGCCGCGAGGTGGTTGTCGCCCTGGATGCGATTGTTCCAACCGTGCACCCAGATAACACCGTTCGCGATTTGTCGTTGACCACCTTGGCCCAGATCGCCGCTGGTCGGATCACGAACTGGAGCGAGCTGGGTGGTGCGGATGCGCCGATCCGGATGGTTTTGCCCAACGATGACACCTCGATCGCCCAAGAAATTGACGCGCGGGTGATGCGCCCGAACCGTCTGCGTCTGAACCGTTCTCTGGAACGTGTCGGCACAGAAGCCGACGCCGCAGCTGTTGTTGCAACCGATCCAAATGCCATCACGCTGGCCAGTACCGCATTGGTTGATGACGCCAAGCCGTTGCCGATCCGTCAGGTGTGTGGCCCGCTGTCGGTGCCCACAGATTTTGCGATCAAGGCAGAGGAATACCCGCTGGCCCGTCGTGTTCTGATGTACACCTCGACCCAGACGCTATCCCAAAGCGTGAAAGAGCTGTTGTCTTATGCCGGTTCCGCCGAAGCACAGACACAATACATTGACGTGGGGTTCTTCGGCCAGTCCGTCGAGAACGTTCCGATGTCTTTGCAAGGCTCTCGTTTGGCATCTGCCATTCTGCAGACAGAAACCCCGGAAGTGTTTGAGGCCACCCGCAGCCTGACCCAGACACTGACCCTTGCCGACCGTCTGTCTACGACGTTCCGGTTTGAGGCCGGGTCGACTGATCTGGACAACAAATCACGCCGCGATGCTGTGCGTATCGCTGAATATCTGATGCGTCCTGAAAACCTGAACCGCGAGATTTTGCTGTTTGGTTTCACAGACAGCGTTGGCCGTGATGACTTGAACCAGCTATTGTCCTTGCAGCAAGCCAACAGCATCAGCCAAGCGATTGTCGCCGCCTCGAACGGCCGTATCTCTGAGGATCGGATTACCGTGACATCTTACGGGTCTATTGCCCCGGTTGGGTGTAACGACACCGCTGAAGGCAGAAATAGTAACCGTCGTGTGGAAGTCTGGCTGCGCTAAGCCGCGCAGACCCTTCTAAAGTTAGAATTGGATAGAACAGATGACACGTAGAAATTTCCTAAAGCAGAGCATTGGTGGCGGCGCCCTTCTTTCGCTTGCAACCCCGGCGGTCGCGCAATCAGCCACTGTGCTGCGTTTATTGAGCACCGATGAAGCCGCAGCCGCAAGTCTGGCAAGCATGATCAGTGCCGCATCCGGTGATGCCCTGACCGTTGAAACCACCCTTGTTCCGATGGCCGATGCCGCCGGCATGCTGGACCGTGTGACGGCTGGTGAGGCGGACATGTGCCTGACTGGACTGGATCGCTTTCTGGACAAGAGCCTTGCCTTTGGCCTGTTTTCCGCGATGCCCTTTGGCATGAGCACGAGCGAGCTGGAAGGCTGGATTTATGCCTCTGATGGTGCTGATATTCTGGCGATGCTGGGCGCGGACAATGATGTTTCGTTCCGTTTTGCCGGTGACGCTGGCATTAAGCCAATGTGGAGCAAGGCCCCTCTGACTGACGTTGCTTCATTGCAAGGTCTGACCGTTGGGTCGACCGGGCTGGGGATGGCGAACCTGTCCCAGATTGGTGTTCAGTCGGTTGTTGATCTGCATGATCCTGCAACAGATCTGGCCAGTTTGGATGTGATTGACGGGATGACTGCCGTTGGTTTGGCTGAGGCCGGTGTGGCCGATGCCTTTCCCCATGTCACGCAATCCAACCCCAATACCCCGAGCGGTGTTCTGACACTGGCAATTGCCAATGGTGTGTTTGATGCCTTGAGTGACGCCCAACAGGTTCTGATTGAGCGTGCCTGTAGTGCCACGTTGGCCCACGGTCATGCCAAGCATTTCCATGATGATGCCACAGCTATGGCTGCCCGCGCAGATGCCCTGACTGTTGCAGACATGCCTGACGACATTTGGCGGGCCCTGAGTGAGGGTGCCCAAGGTGTTCTGGCCACCATCTTTGAAGAAGGTGATGTGCAGGCCACTGCCGTGGATGCCTATGTCTACTTTCTGACAGATATCGCTGGCTGGAGCGAGATCGGCGAAGCCGCGTTCTATGCGGGTCGTAAACAACTGACCGGCCTTTGATCGCGGATAGGAGATAGAAGTATGACACAAGATACCCCCACCAAAACACTCTCGCGCCGCGCCTTGTTTGCTGGTGGCAGTGCCGCCCTTGCCGGTGCCCTTGCCGCCCCTGCGATTGCCCAAGATGCTGGTCGTGTGGTTCGCATGGCAACCTCTTGGCCACCCAGCCTTGGCGGTCTTGGCCCCGGTGCCGCCCGCGTCGCCGACTCGATCACCCGTGCGACAGACGGTCGCCTGACTGTCGAGCTTTATAGTGCCGGTACGCTGGTTCCTCCGCTGGGTGTGCATGATGCTGCCGCGAATGGCGAGATCGAGATGTATCACAGCGCTGAATACTACTTTCAGGGCAAGCACCGTGGTTTCAACTTTTTCACCACCGTTCCTTTTGGTCTGACTGCCTGCGAGCAGTTCGCCTGGATCAAGCATGGCGGCGGTCAGGCCTTGTGGGACGAGCTGAGCGCCCAGTTTGGCGTCAAGTCTTTTGCCGCTGGCAGTACCGGCGTTCAGATGGGCGGTTGGTTTGACAAAGAGATCACCTCTATGGCTGATTTTGAGGGTCTGACGATGCGGATGCCCGGCCTTGGCGGTCAGGTGTTGGCCGCTGTTGGTGCAAACCCCGTGGTGCTGCCCGGTGGTGGCATTGTGGAAGCATTATTCGACAAGTCGATTGATGCGACCGAGTGGGTTGGCCCCTATAACGACAGTCAGTTTGGGTTCCAGAAGCTGCTGGCCAAGTACATGTTCCCCGGCTTTCATGAGCCCGGCACAATGGCTTCGGTTGGGTTTAACCTGGAATTCTGGAATTCACTGGACCCGCAGGATCAGGCTTTGATCCAGATGGTGACCGACGCCGAGCAGTCTTTGATGACCTCTGACTACAACGGCAACAACGGCTTGTCCCTGACCCAGCTGATCAACGAGTTTGGTGTCCAGCCGACCCGTTTGCCTGACGATGTCTGGAACGCATTGGCTGCAACATCCCAAGACGTGGTTGCCGGTGTTGCCGAGGATGACGCCTTGGCAAAGCAGATTTACGACAGCTTTGAAGCCTACCGCCAAATGGCGATGGCCGCAGGTCCTGTCACACAGTCAGAATATCTGGCGCGCCGTAAGGGTGAGGATTTGTTCACCTTTATCTAACGCAGCAAGATGTGTGACACAGATGTCGTCCCGGTCGGTCGCCGGGGCGGCACATTTACGTTTTAGGGGACTATTCCGAGGGCAGGTTTTCCCGAAAGATCACCTGCACGCGCGGCGGCACCATCTGGAAATCTTCTTGGCGGGCCGCATGCGTGAGGGCGAGCAGGGCTTCGCGGATCTGGAGCCGTGCGTTTTGGTCGATGACCGCGTCGAGACGGCCGTCGAGGAGGAGGGTTTCGTTGCCCTTGGTCGCGTCGTGGGCGATGAAGACGATATCGCCTGAAAGGGCCTCTGCGATGCCTGCAGTTGCCCCGCCCGCGTTGTAGATGCCTGCAAGGTCGGGGTGGGTTTTGAGGAGCGCGCTCATGCGGTTGCGCGCTTCTTTGCGGTCTTCGCGCACGTCCACGATTTCGACGAGGTGCAGGTGCGGGAAGTCTTCGGACAGGATTTGCCGGAAGCCCATTTCGCGTTCCTGGTGGCCCCGGTAGGACAGCGACCCTGCGAAGGCCGCGATTTTGGCGGGTTTTTGGGGCAGGAGCCGTCCGAGGATGTAGCCTGCCAGCCGCCCTGCTTGCACATTATCGAGGCCGATGTAGCCGAGGTGGGGGAGTGATGGCAGGTCGGAGGCGATGGTGACGACGTGCATTTTGGCTTCGATCAAGTGTTTGACCGCGTCCCGCACCGCTGGGTGGTCGATCGCAACGATGGCCACACCGTCTGCTTTGCCTTTGAGACGCTTGATACTGGCCGCGAGGGCAACCGGGTTGAGGCGGGGGACGGTGACGACCGAGGCAGTGACGTCGGGCATTTGGCGGGCTTGCTCGGTGACGTTTTGCCCAAGTTCGTGGATGAAGGCGTTGGTGCCTTCGGGGAGCGCAAAGATCAGTTTGACGGGCTGCTTGCGGGACTTGGTGGGGTGGCGCAGGCCTTGGTAGCCGAGGTCGGTTGCTGCTTGCATGACCTGCGTCTGGCTGCGTTTGGAGGCGGACGAGCGGCCGTTCATGACCCGGTCAACAGTTGCCAGTGATACGCCTGCTTTTTCTGCGATGTCTGCAAGGGTGGGGTTGGGCATGTGACATACCTTTGAGGTGTTTTGAGGTATTGAATAGTTCCCTTGTTCAATAAAGCAAGGGTTTTGGTGTTTCATGTGCGTCCACTGTGCAGGTGCGGTAATCAAAACACGTCAGGAATTGCTTGACAGAATGGGGGATTCGCTTGGACCTTTGGGGTCCGGGGGGATGGTGTGACGACGCTTTATGATCAGACACATGATGCGAAGACGCTGGCCGCACATGGTGGCCGGCTGTCTCAGTTTGGCGGTGTCCGGCTGGTGACGTTGGAAGATGGCGCTGGTCGGGGTGTCCGTGTGCTGGAGTTTGAGACCGGTAGTGGGCTGCGATTTGATGTGACCGTGGACCGCGCGATGGATATTTCTGCAATGACCCATAAGGGGCGCGCTGTTGGGTGGCAGTCGCCGGTGGGTGTGCGTCATCCTGCGTTTGTTGATGGCGAAGGTGAGGGCGGTTTGGGGTGGACCCGTGGGTTTAGTGGGCTGCTCGCGACCTGTGGGCTGGATCATGTTGGTGGGCCGGAAGAGGTTGATGCCGACAGCTATAACTATCTGCGCAAGGCTGTGGTGCAGCAAGGGTTGCATGGGCGTGTTGCCAATACACCTGCCCGGTTGAGCGGGTATGGTGAACGGTGGGATGGTGATACCTGCGTTTTGTGGGCGGAAGGGGTTGTCGAACAGGCAACCGTCTTTGGTGAGGTCTTGCATTTGCATCGCCGGATTGAGGCCGACTTGGGTGGTGATATTGTTCGGATTGCCGACCGGGTGGTGAATGCCGGGTTTGCCGTGACGCCGCATATGCTGATGTATCATCTGAATTTTGGGTATCCGGTGATTGATAAAGGGGCGCGGTTTGTGGCGCCGGTGGCCGACGTTTTGTGGGCCAGTCATGAGCTGGAGGCGCAGGGCGTGGGGTATCGGACCTGTCCTGCGCCGACGCCCGGGTTTGCGGAGCAGGTTTGGGAGCATGCGCTTGCGGGCGATGATGGCCGGACCTCCGTTGCGATTTTGAATGAGCGGATAGGGTTTGGCGTTGAGGTGTCTGCTGATGTCGCTGGATTGCCGTGCTTTTATCAGTGGCAGAATTTTCAAGCTGGTCATTATGTGATGGGGCTGGAACCTGCGACGCATCATGTGATGGGCAACCAGTTTGCCCGTGATCGCGGTGAGATGATCTGGTTGGAAGCTGGTGAAGAGCGGTCATATGCCGTGTCGGTTTCTGTGCTGGATGGCGCGGATGCGTTGAAGGATGCGGAGGCGCGGGTGCGCGCGATTGGGGCGCAGCCGGAGGGGGTTTATCCGGTGCCGTCTGGCGTATTTCCGCAGCTTGATCCGAAAAGGAATGCGGCATGACGGTGATGGATCAGACCTTTGCCGACCGTGATTACAGCCTGACCGGGCCGGAGAGCGATGCGGCTGTGGCGAAGGGGCTGGCCTCTGCCGATTGGTATCATTCTGATGTGCCCCGCAAGGAGATGAAGGCGTTGATGCGCCGGAGTGATGCTGCCGCCGACCGTGATACTGTGTTGTGGATTGGGTTGCTGGTTTTGACTGGTTGTCTGGGTGTGTTGCTGTGGGGGACGGGTTGGGCGGTGCTGTTTTTTGCTGCTTATGGCGTGCTTTATGGGTCGGCTTGTGACAGCCGCTGGCATGAGTGTGGTCATGGCACTGCGTTCAAGACCGAGTGGAAGAATGATGCCGTTTATCACATCGCCAGCTTCATGGTGATGCGCAACCCGATTGCCTGGCGGTGGAGCCATGCCCGGCATCATACTGATACGATTATTGTGGGGCGTGACCCAGAGATTGCCGTGATGCGGCCCCCGGATATGGTCAAGCTGGTGCTGAAGTTTGTCGGGCTGCCGGATGCTTACTTTGATCTTAAACGGTTGGGGGTGAACGCGCTGGGGCGGCTGACGGCTGATGAGCTGGAGTTCATTCCCGAGAGTGAGCGGGGGAAGGCTGTCTATTGGGCGCGGGTGCATGTCGGGATTTATGTGGCGACCGTCGTGGTAGCTTTGGTCACGTGGTCTTGGGCGCCTTTGCTGTTGATCGGTGGTCCCCGGATTTATGGCTGCTGGCATATGGTCTTGATGGGCCTGATGCAGCATGGCGGGATGGCAGAGGATGTGCTGGATCATCGGTTGAATTCGCGGACGGTGCTGATCAATCCCGTCAGTCGGTGGCTTTATTGGAACATGAACTATCATGTGGAGCATCACATGTTTCCGATGGTTCCCTATCATGCGCTGCCTGCCTTGCATGCACGGATCAAGGGGGATTTGCCTGCGCCTGACCGTTCGATTGTGGCCGCGTATCGCGCGATGATTGGGGCGTTGCTGCGCCAACAGCGCGAGCCGGGGTATGCCATTCGGCCGGTGTTGCCTGCGACGGCCCGGGCGTTTCGCGAGGATTTGCATGATTTGGACGTGGCACGAGGGGGCGCGTGATGGCTTGGGTGGATGTCTGTGCTGTGGACGATATCGAAGAAGAGGACGTGATCCGGTTTGATCACGGCGAGCGGACGTTTGCGGTGTATCGGTCCCTTGAGGGGGATGTGTTTGCGACGGATGGGCTGTGTACCCATGAACAGGTGCATTTGGCCGGTGGGTTGGTGATGGATGAAACCATCGAGTGCCCCAAGCACAATGGCCGGTTCAATTACCAGACGGGGGCCGCGTTAAGGGCGCCCGTGTGTGAGGCGTTGCGGACCTATCCTGCGCGGGTGTCCGGGGACCGGATCGAGATCGATATATGAAGGTGACGCTGCCGGATAGGGCGGTGCTTGTCACCGGGGCCGCGAGCGGGATTGGCCGTGCGATTGCTGAGGCCGTGGCAGGGGCCGGGTGCGCGCGGTTGGTTTTGACGGATCGGGATGCTGGGGTGGCAGAGGTTGCTGAGGGGTTGGCGGCTGAGTTTGTGGTTGCAGATTTGGAAGATGTGGATGCGCCTGCGCGGATTTTGGAAGCTGCGGGCGGCCAGATTGATGGGTTGGTGAATGCCGCTGGGCTGACGACGCGGGCCGCTGTTGCAGCGGGGTCTGTCGCGGATTGGGAGCGGTTGTTTGCGGTGAATGCCCGCGCGCCGTTCTTTCTGATGCAGGGGGTGATCGCCGATTTGCGGGCGCGCGGGGCTGCCGGGAGTATTGTGAATATATTGTCTGTGCATGCCCACGGTGGTTCTCCCGAGTTGGGGATTTATGCAGGGACGAAGGGTGCGCTGGCGACACTGACGAAGAATGCCGCGAACGCGCATTTGGCCGAGGGTATTCGCGTGAATGGGATCAATCTGGGGTGGGTCGCGACCCCGGCGGAAGATCACATGCAGGGTGAGATTTTGGGGAAAGGCCCCGATTGGCGCGAGGCTGCGGCGCGGGATTTGCCGTTGAAGCGGTTCATTGATGCCGAAGAGGCCGCGCGTTTAGCGTTGTTCATGCTGTCGGATGCGAGTGGGCCGATGACGGGTGCGCTGGTTGATTTTGAGCAGCAGGTGATGGGGACGAAGCATTGAGTGGGTTTGATTTCTCTGGCCAGCGGGTGTGCGTGATCGGGGCGAGCCGGGCGGGCATTGGAGCTGCGATTGCCCGCAGTTTTGCGGATGCGGGGGCTGTTGTGACGATTACGGGGGTGGAGGATGCCCCGGCGGAGGAGGATCGCGCGCGGTTCAAATACGTGCAGCTGGACGTGACGGATGGGGCGGCGGTGACGGCGTTTGCGGATGGGTCCAACGGGTTGGATGTGCTGGTGAATTGTGCCGCAATCACGTCGCGGGGCGAGGAAATGGCCGAAGATGCCTTTGCCCGGATCATGGATATTAATCTGCATGGCAGCTTGCGGACCGCGAAGGCGTTTCACAGTCAGTTGGTGGCGGCGAAGGGGTGCATGATCAATATAGCCTCTATGTATGCGCAGTTTGGCAGCCCGCAGAACCCGGCTTATGGCGCGAGCAAGGCGGGCGTGCAGCAGTTGACGAAATCCCTGGCGATTGCCTGGGCGGCGGATGGGGTGCGGGTGAATGCGGTGGCCCCAGGGTTTATCGTGACCGCCCAATCCGAACGATCGCGCCAGAACCCGGAGCATGTGGAGAATGTGACGAAACGCACCCCGATGGGGCGGTGGGGACAGCCGGAAGATATCGCGGGCGTGGTGCTGTTTCTGGCCTCGCCGCATGCCGCGTTTATCACCGGGGCCTGCGTGCCGGTTGACGGGGGGTATTCAATTGCGTGACGTTAGGTCAACGAAGGGGGTGTCATGGGCGTGACGGCTGCGGTGATTGGGACTGGACTGATTGGCGGGGTGCATTTGGACGCGCTGCGGCGGTTGGGTGTGACGGTTGCTGGCGTGCTTGGGTCGAGTGCGGCGCGAGGGGCGGAGGCCGCTGCTGCGTTAGGGATTGGGCATGCTTATGCGTCGCTGGATCGGCTGTTGGCGGATGATGCGGTGGATGTGGTGCATGTGACGTCGCCTAACCACGCGCATTATTCTCAGGTGAAGGCGATTTTGGCGGCGGGCAAGCATGTGATTTGTGAGAAGCCACTGGCGATGACGTCAGCGGAGTCTGCTGAGATGGTGGAGATTGCGGAGGCTTCGGGGAAAGTTGCGGCGGTTTGCTACAACATCCGGTTCTATCCGCTGAACCAGCATG
>CALILP010000191.1 GCA_938016515.1 uncultured Paracoccaceae bacterium | reverse complement strand
CTTCAACCTGAGCAATGCCTGCGCTACACGCATCAAAGTCGCCCACATCCCATTTGTACACCGGAATGCCAGTTTCATCTTTGAAGGCGTTGGCCTTCTCGTCGTTACCGGCATAGGTCGCGGCCACGTTGTAACCGGCTTCCTTCAGCGCAACCGAAATGGCGCCGCCAATGCCACGGGTGCCGCCCGTGACCAAAGCAACTCTAGACATCGTCAATTTCCCTTTTGTCAGCCGGCCGGGCCCCAATGGCCCTTCTCACTCCCGGCGAAATTCAATCCAAGTTCAGCGGGTCGCTGAGGTATCCCTCAGCTCCGCTCAACACACATGGCAACGCCCATACCGCCGCCGATGCACAATGTGGCCAGGCCTTTGCTGGCGTCGCGCCGCTCCATTTCATGAAGCAACGTCACCAGAACCCGAGTGCCTGACGCGCCGATGGGGTGGCCGATGGCGATGGCGCCGCCGTTCACGTTGACCTTGTCTGTGTCCCAGCCCATGTCTTTGTTCACGGCACAGGCTTGTGCGGCGAATGCTTCGTTTGCTTCGACCAGATCAAGATCACCGACGGACCAGCCTGCTTTTTCCAGCGCTTTCTTGGACGCGTTCACCGGGCCAACGCCCATGATCGCAGGGTCAAGGCCAGCTGTTGCGTAGGAAGCAATGCGCGCGAGTGGCGTGATGCCCCGCTTGGCCGCTTCATCGACAGACATCAGCAGCGTTGCTGCCGCACCGTCGTTCAGGCCGGATGCGTTTGCGGCAGTCACGGAGCCTTCTTTGGCGAAAGCCGGACGCATCTTTGCCATCGCCTCAAGGTTTGCACCGTGACGGATGTACTCGTCTTGGTCGACGATGATGTCGCCTTTGCGGGTTTTCACGGTGAAGGCTGCGATTTCATCTGCGAACTTGCCAGCTTTCTGTGCCGCTTCTGCTTTGTTCTGCGAGGCAACTGCGAATTCATCTTGCTGATCCCGGCTGATCTGCCACTTTTCAGCAACGTTTTCAGCGGTCTGGCCCATGTGGTAACCGTTGAACGCGTCCCACAGGCCGTCGCGGATCATCGTGTCGATATACTTCATGTCGCCCATCTTCTGACCGGCACGCAGGTGGGCCGCATGGGGCGACAGCGTCATGTTTTCCTGACCGCCAGCGGCCACGATGTTCGCGTCACCCAGCTGAATGTGCTGTGCACCAAGGGCCACGGCGCGCAGACCGGAACCACAAACCTGGTTAATGCTCCAAGCAGCAGACTCGATCGGTAGGCCTGCGTTGACGTGCGCCTGACGCGCCGGGTTCTGGCCTTGGGCCGCTGTCAGCACCTGACCGAGGATCGTCTCATCGACGTCCGCTTTGTCGATGCCAGCGCGTTCGACAACCGCTTCCAGTACGGCAGCCCCCAGATCGTGGGCCGGGGTGTTTGCAAATGATCCGCCAAAGCTGCCGACTGCGGTCCGGGCCGCAGAAGCGATTACAACGTTCGTCATGATGAGTCCTCTCAGGTTTTATTCCTCAGACAGACTGGAGCATTGAATTGCGTGCGTCGTACAGGCCCCAACCTGCCGCTTGGGGACTGTTTAAGGCCTAGGGCCCCTTGGAGCAACGCGATTCCCTTAGGGCAAGACAGCAATGCTGCAGGTGCATAACAGCCCTTAGATGGTAAATTTCGGCACACCAAAGTGATAGCCCTGCAGGCAATCGGCCCCCATTTCGACGACGAACTTTGCGTCGTCTTCGGATTCCACACCATCTGCGACGACGAACATCTCGAATTGCTGGGCGACCATGATCAGGGCTTCTGCGATGACTTGATTGTCGGGGATTCTGGCAATGTTGCGCACAAAGCTTTTGTCGACCTTTACAAGGTCAAAGAAGAAATCCTTGAGGTGTCGAAAGGCAGTCATACCAGACCCAAAGCCATCCAGCGCAAAGGCCACGCCCTGCGGCTGCATCTCCGCCATAAAGCGGATCACGACCTCATGTAGCTGCATCGCTGATGTCTCGGAGATTTCAAAGATCAAGCGATCACCCAGATTGCCCTTGGCCGCCAGACCCGTTTTCAGCGTATCGCGCCACTTGCCATCCGCCAGTGATCTGGCTGAAACGTTGATCGAAATCCGCAGGTCATCCCGCGTCCCAAGCAATTCGAACGCATGCGCTAAAGTGACGCAATCCACCTCGCGGCCCAGATCAGTGTCTTCGATGACCGGCATGAACAAGGCTGCGGGAATCACGCGGCCGGTGTCATCGAGAACCCGGATCAGCCCTTCGTGAAAAGCAACAGAGGTCCGGTCCATCGACAAAACAATCGGTTGAAAGGCCATCCGCGTCCGCCCAACCGCCAGCGCATCCCGCACCAGCGTCAGAACATCTGCGTCCCGACTGGCCATTGCTGCCTGAAAAGGGTCAAGCGGCCCGTGACCTTGATCTGCATGTGATGTTTGAACCATCTTGGCACCACTCCCGCGTTACGCCATCTTGTGCCGAAACACCCTAAGACGCCGTTAAGAGGAGACGCCCATCATGGTCACACGTTGCAGTTGGGCGGGGGATGACCCGATTTATCAGGCCTATCACGACACTGAATGGGGTGTGCCGGAATACGACAGCCGGGCTTTGTGGGAAAAGCTGGTGCTGGACGGGTTTCAGGCCGGGCTGTCCTGGATCACTATCCTGCGCAAACGCGATAACTTTCGGGCAGCTTTTGCCGGGTTTGACCCCAATATCGTGTCAGGCTGGGGCGAAGATGATGTCCAACGCTTACTGGGTGACGCTGGGATCATTCGCCACCGGGGTAAGATCGAAGCGACGATCAGCAATGCGCAGGCATGGCAGCGGATCGAACAACAACAGGGGTTTGATCGGTTCTTGTGGGACTACGTCGGCGGGGCACCTCTGGTGAACCAATGGGAGACAATGGATCAGGTGCCTGCTCAGACAGCTTTGTCGCAGCAGGTGTCAAAAGACCTCAAGAAAGCTGGCTTCAAATTCTGCGGCCCCACGATCGTCTACGCCTTCATGCAAGCCTGCGGCTTGATCAACGACCACATCGTGACCTGCCACCGACATGGGGCCTAGGGTCAGGACCAACGCCCGTCTTCTTTTGGTCAAAAATACTTGCCCGCTGCAGGCGTCTGGCCTGACCACCGTCCACCCCATCTGCGTGACCAAAACAAAGCATGTCGCGCGCCCGGCAGGGCGCTCCTTTGGATCAAGCCTGAACAAAGCCGTTCAAAGCGCCGACTAAGACCAGCGGTCTAATGCGGCCTCATCCTCGTCTTTGGCAGCAACCCAATCAGCACCATCGCCCGTGGTCTCTTTCTTCCAGAACGGAGCACGGGACTTGAGGTAGTCCATCAGAAAATCAGCGGCAGCAAAGGCATCGGCCCGGTGTTTGGACGCGGTTGCGACCATCATGATCGGATCCGTCGGCTCAAGGACACCATACCGGTGGATCACCAGAACGTCGGCAAGCGACCAACGCTGTTGCGCCTCTGCGGCGATCGCCTCAATCGCTTTGGCGGTCATGCCGGGGTAATGCTCTATTTCCATGCCTTGCAAGCCGCCGGGCACGTCGCGAACAAGGCCACTGAAGGTGACGATTGCGCCGACATCCGGGCGGCCTTTGGCAAAGCCATTGAGTTCAAGGCCCGCATCAAATGGGATATCCTGAACCCGAACGATCATCTTAGCCGCCTGTCATTGGCGGAAAGAAGGCAACTTCGCGTGCGCCAGCCAAAGGGGCATCAAAATCGGTCAATTCCTGATCAATCGCAACCCGCAGGGCAGATGTGTCTGCAAAGGCTGCGGCATACCGCTCTTCTCGGGCGATCAGTTCGGCCACGAGGTCGTTCACAGTGGTCGCAGACGTCTCGACCCGTTCCTTTGGCAAGCCAATCCGCTCGCGGACCCATGCGAAATACAGAACATCCATTACTTCGCTCCTTTCAGGTGGGGGGCGGCTTTGCGCAAATAGTCGATCCCGGTGATGAGCGTCAGAATGGCAGCGATCCAAAGCAAGATGATCCCGCCGTACCAGCTAAGATGCCAGCCCCATTCTTTCCAGCGCAGGCCAACGACATCTTCAATGGTCCCAGCCAAGATACCGTCGACCAACGCCTGATCCATACCGATGGTTTGCTCGATGATGAAATGCTCAAAGGCCCCCTTGGCAAAAAGCACGGCAATTGCCGTCATCTGAAACGTGGTTTTCCACTTGGCCAGATTGGTGACCTTGAGGGTCCCGGCCGTATCGCCCAAAAACTCTCGTAGGCCAGACACAAAAACCTCACGGAACATGATGATCGTGGCAGGTAGCAATATCCAAGGGTTCATGCCGGAAAACCCGGTGATGACCAGCAAGGCGATGATCACCATCGCCTTGTCAGCGATCGGGTCCATCATGGCGCCGAACTTGCTTTCCTGCTTCCAGGCGCGGGCCAGATAGCCGTCCACGAAATCGGTTACAGCGGCCACAACAAACAGGACCAGCGCGAACCAATCGGCGTAAGGCCGGGTGAAATACAAGAACATCAGCACAACACCCGGTGCTGCAAGCAGACGAAGCAAAGTCAGGATATTGGGTATATTCCATGTCATGGGCCATTCGTACCCCGCCGCATCCGCCAACGCCAGTGGGTTCGCACGCACCATGCCGTGTTACGCCAAACTGACCAACGGCAATAAAGGAACGGCCCGTTTGCTGTGATCCTCCGATTTTTCTAGAAACATCGCCGCCCCCTTTTCCTTCCTGACTGCGCGGCTTAGGTTGCCTGTTATCTGAAAGGCCCCCCCATGGCATCTATCGTCTCTGTCCGCGATCTGCGAAAATCCTACGCCGGTGGGTTTGAAGCCCTTGCTGGTGTGAATCTCGAAATCGCAGAGGGTGAAATCCTCGCCTTGCTGGGCCCGAATGGCGCCGGCAAAACCACTCTGATCTCGACGATCTGCGGCATTACCGTTCCCACGTCTGGCACCATCACTGTTGGTGGTCACGACACCCAGACAGGGTATCGCCGCGCACGCGATCTGATCGGCTTGGTCCCCCAAGAAATCAATCTCGAACCTTTCGAGACCGTCATGAACACTGTCCGCTTTTCGCGCGGCCTGTTTGGCAAGCCAAAGAATGACGCCTTGATCGAGGCAATCCTGAAAGACCTGTCTTTATGGGACAAAAAGGACAGCAAGATCATGATGCTGTCCGGCGGCATGAAACGCCGCGTCCTGATCGCCAAGGCCCTCAGCCACGAGCCCCGCGTGTTGTTCCTTGATGAACCCACAGCCGGTGTCGACGTCGAATTGCGCAAGGACATGTGGGAGGTCGTCGCCCGCCTGAAGGAAAACGGCGTCACGATCATTCTGACGACACATTATATTGAAGAGGCCGAAGCAATTGCAGACCGCGTCGGTGTCATCGCAAAGGGTCAAATCCTGCTGGTTCAGGACAAGGCCGAGATGATGGCCCAGATGGGCAAAAAGCAGTTAAAGATTGAACTGTCCGCCCCCTTGTCAGAGATCCCCGCCAGCCTGTCCGCCTATGATCTGGCCGCAGAGGGCAATACCCTGACCTACACCTACGACACCCGCGGTCAGCGGACCGGGATCACCGCCCTGCTGAACGACCTGCAGAAGGCCGGATTGCAACTGGTGGATATTCAGACCGCCCAAAGCTCTCTTGAGGACATCTTTGTCGGTCTTGTGAAGGAAGACGCATGAATTTTATCGCTATGGCATCCATCTACCGCTTTGAGATGCAGCGCTTTTTTCGCACACTCACCCAAAGCCTTGTGTCGCCTGTCCTGTCCACGGCCTTGTACTTTGTCGTCTTTGGTGCTGCCATCGGGGGCCGGATGGGCGATGTTGAAGGGGTCAGCTATGGCGCCTTCATCGTCCCCGGCCTGATCATGCTGACCGTAATGACCCAAGCCACCTCGAACGCATCCTTCGGAATCTACTTTCCGAAATTCATCGGGACAATCTATGAGCTGCTGTCGGCCCCCGTGAATTTTATCGAAATTGTGATCGGATATGTGGGGGCCGCGGCGACCAAAGCCCTGATCATCGGTTTGATCATCCTTGGCACGTCCTTCTTTTTCGTCGAGATCACCATCGCTCACCCCATCGCCATGATCGCCTTTCTGTTCCTGACCTGCCTCAGCTTTGCGTTGCTGGGGTTTATTATCGGCATCTGGGCCGGGAATTTTGAGCAATTGCAGCTGATCCCCTTGTTGATCATCACCCCATTGGTGTTTTTGGGTGGCTCTTTCTACTCGACCTCCATGCTGCCGCCGGTGTGGCAAACGATCACTTTGTTCAATCCGGTCCACTATCTGATCTCGGGGTTTCGGTGGTCGTTCTTTGGTCAGGCAGACGTGCCAGTGGGCATCAGCTTGATGGCAATCGCCTTGTTTACGGGTCTTTGCATTGCGGCCATCGCGTGGATATTCAAAACAGGGTGGCGTATTCGCCAATAGTCCCCCTTGCTGCCAGTACCCCTGCGGCCTATCTGAGGTGTCATGAAGAACTTTATTTCCTTCCTCAAATCCGAGCCGACAGTGTCTGTCGTGCGCCTGCAAGGTGCGATCACAAATGCCGGTCGTGGCCTTGACGATGTCAGCCTCGCACCCCGGCTGGAAAAGGCATTCACCAAAGGCAAACCCAAGGCCGTGGCCTTGCAGATCAACTGCCCCGGTGGGTCGCCCGTGCAATCGTCCCTGATTGCCGCCCGTATCCGGCGCTTGTCGGAAGAGAACGATGTGCCCGTGATTGCCTTTGTCGAGGATGTCGCGGCATCCGGCGGGTACTGGCTGGCCTGTGCTGCGGATGAAATTTACGTGGATGGCTGTTCGATGACCGGCTCTATCGGGGTGATCACTGCGGGCTTTGGCTTGCAGGACCTGATTGAGCGGTACGGGGTTCAGCGACGGGTCCATACTGCGGGCAAGTCCAAGTCGATGCTGGACCCATTCAAGCCCGAAAAAGAAGAAGACATCACCCGGCTGAAAGGCTGGCTGGAAGACCTGCATGAGACTTTCATCGGTTACGTAAAATCGCGGCGCGGTGACAAACTGTCTGACAATCCGGACTTGTTCACCGGCGAGGTTTTCCTTGGCCAAAAGGGTGTGGACGAGGGCCTCGTGGATGGCATCGGTCATCTGGTGCCAATGATGAAAGACCGCTACGGCAAGAAGGTCAAATTCCGCAAATACACCGAGAAGAAGTCGCTTCTGTCCCGTTTCGGCATGTCCGTAATGCAAGACGCTATCGGTGCCGTCGAAGACAGGGCGGCCTTCGCCCGGTTCGGCCTGTAACGTGATCGCAAAGATCATCTTTCTGTTTTTGGCCTTCATGGCCGTGCTGGCGATGTTCGGCAAATGGCGGTTTCCGGGCCAAGACAAGCTTGCCTCGGCCAAGTGCCGCAACTGCGGGCGCTTCCGCATCGGAAAAGGCCCTTGCGCCTGTCGGAAGGGTTAAGCGGTTATGATGTGGGACTGGATTTATGTGGGGATCGGTCTGGTCCTTTTGTTGTTGGCAGGCGACAGCTTGGTCAAAGGGGCGGTGAACATGTCACTGCGTCTTGGGGTCCCTGCCCTGATCGTGTCGCTGACCATCGTGGCCTTCGGAACCTCCGCGCCGGAACTGCTGATCTCGATTCAGGCAATCTGGGACGGCGTACCGGGACTGGCTTTGGGGAATGTTGTCGGGTCCAATACCGCGAACGTGCTACTGGTGCTGGGTATTCCCGCCTTGATGGCCGCAATGCACACCAGCGATTGCGACACGAAATCCAGCTATATGCAGATGATCGCAGCCACGGTGCTGTTTATAGGCCTGTGCTTTATGGGGCCGTTTAGTTGGACAAGTGGCTTGATCCTTCTTGCGGCCCTCGCCGCGATGCTGACCCACGCGGCGATGAGCGCGAAAAAGCACCGTGATGGCGCAAAAGACAATCCCGACACTGAGGAAGAGATCGAGGGCGCAGACCCGGATCTTGCGTGGTGGAAGATCATCGGGTTTCTGATCCTTGGCCTGATCGGCCTGCCGCTGGGGGCTTCGCTGTTGGTCGATGGGTCCGTCAATATCGCACGGGACTTTGGTATCTCAGAAACGGTGATCGGCCTTACCTTGATCGCGATTGGGACGTCCTTGCCCGAACTGGCCACAACCGTGATGGCGGCCCTGCGCCGTCAGGCAGATGTGGCTTTGGGCAATGTCATCGGGTCAAACATGTTTAACCTGCTTGGCATCATGGGGGTCGCGTCACTGGTTGGCACCATCCCCGTTGATCCGCAATTCCTGCGCTTTGACCTGTGGGTCATGCTGGGGGCATCGCTATTGCTGATCCCCTTCGTCTTTTTGCGACAGGACATCACCCGGATCTGGGGCATAATCCTATCAGCACTTTACATCACATATATTGTCATGGTGCTGGTCTGATGCCCGGTGCATTGGTCACAGGCGGCGGGGCCCGCATCGGCAAGGCAATGGCGCTTTACCTTGCGGGACGCGGATATGACGTTGCTGTGCATTACGCCTCATCAGCCGACGGCGCGAACGCGGTCGTATCCGAGATCGAAGCGATGGGGCGCAAAGCGGTCGCGCTACAGGCCGACCTTCTGGACGAAGACGCGACGCAAGCGTTGGTCGGACGTGCTGTTGCAGCGATTGGCACGCTGACCGTGCTAGTCAACAACGCCTCGATCTTCGAGTACGACAACATAGAGACGGCCACCCGCGACAGCTGGGACCGCCACATTGGCAGCAACCTGCGTGCCCCTTTTGTGTTGACGCAACACTTTGCAGCGCAAGTCCCGGACCCTGAACCAGACGCGATGCGCGAGCCTGTTGCAGCTGGGCTTGTCGTCAACATGCTGGACCAGCGTGTGCGCAAGCTGACCCCCGAATTTATGAGCTATACAATTGCAAAAATGGGTCTTTGGGCCTTTACGCAAACCGCAGCGCAGGCATTGGCGCCGCGCGTCAGGATCAACGGGATCGGCCCTGGCCCCACTTTGCAAGGCGGACGACAAAGTGCGGAACACTTTGCTGCGCAACGCGCAGCGACTGTTTTGGAACGCGGATCGAACCCCGACGACATGACAGCGGCGCTGGGGTATTTTATGGATGCCCGTGCCGTCACAGGCCAGATGCTGGCCGTGGACGGAGGGCAACATTTGGGATGGCAAACACCTGATGTTCTTGGGGTGGAATAGCACAAAGGGCCCCCTAAAATGAGACTGTCACGCCAGAGTTGTGCACGCCTTGCCAACGTGGTCACAAAAACTTCATAATTTGTTAATGATTACAGATATTTGCATAGTTTTAAAATATTTACCATTTAAAATCAATAGGTTGCATATGTGCCCAATTTTTAGGCACCGCGATGAAGCTGCATGAATCTAAGGGAAAAATCGACCTCACTGGGATTTGCCCACGGAGTTATCCACAGAAGACGGGGATGCCTTTTCTCTTGTCCGGCACTGGCTACCATGCTGAGGCACACAAGAATCAATGATGCCGTCAGAAATGACTTAAGGTAGATAGGCGCATGGCAAAGCAGGACGAGACATCTTTGACTGGGTACGACCGCATCCACGGGTACCTCAAGACGATCGATAGCTCTCCCGGTGTGTACCGGATGCTGGATGCGGAAAGCCGTGTGCTGTACGTCGGCAAGGCGCGGAACCTGCGCGCAAGAGTAAGTTCGTATTCACGGCCGTCTGCGCAACACTCTGGCAGGATCGTTAGAATGATCCGCGAGACAGCGTCGATGATGTTCCTGACCACCCGGACAGAAACCGAAGCGCTGTTGCTGGAACAGAACCTGATCAAGCAGCTGAAGCCGCGCTACAATGTGCTGCTGCGCGACGACAAGAGCTTTCCGAATATTCTGGTGGCCTTGGATCATGATTTTCCTGTTTTGAAAAAGCATCGGGGCGCAAAGAAGCAGAAGGGCAATTACTACGGTCCCTTTGCCAGTGCGGGTGCCGTGAACCGGACTTTGAACCAGTTGCAGCGCGTGTTTCTGATCCGCAATTGCAGTGACAGTGACTTTGAAAGCCGGACCCGGCCTTGTCTGCAGTATCAGATCAAGCGGTGTTCTGGCCCGTGTTGTGGGTTGATCAGCCGCGACGATTATGCGGCGACGGTGAAGGACGCCGAGAAATTTCTGAACGGCAAGACGAAGGGCATTCAGGAAGCGTTGGCGCGACAAATGGGCGATGCCTCTGAGGCGATGGAGTTTGAACGCGCTGCTGCGTTGCGCGACCGGATCAAGGCGCTGACGCAGGTGCAATCCGCCCAAGGGATCAACCCGCAGGCCACCGAGGAGGCTGATGTCATCGCCCTGCATGTCGATGGCGGACAGGCCTGTGTGCAGGTGTTCTTTATCCGCGCGAACCAGAACTGGGGGAACCACGATTATTACCCCCGGATCAGCGGCGACGAGGATATGGCCGAGGTGATGGAGGCCTTTGTCGGTCAGTTCTATGCAAACCGTGAACCGCCAAAGGTGGTACTGCTGTCCCACGGGCTGGATGATCAGGATTTGATGACGGCCGCTTTGGCGGAAAAGGCCGAACGCAAGGTTGAGGTCACGGTGCCGCAGCGGGGCGAGAAGGCGGAGTTGGTGTCTTCTGCGGCGCGCAATGCGCGCGAGTCACTGGCCCGCAAGATGGCAGAGACGGCGACGCAGTCGAAGCTG
>CALILP010000190.1 GCA_938016515.1 uncultured Paracoccaceae bacterium | reverse complement strand
CGCATCCCCAAGGCCCGGAACAATGTATCCGTTCTCGTTCAGGTGGCTGTCGATGGCGGCTGTGACGATAGGCACGTCGGGGTGGGCCTCTTTCATGCGTGCGATCCCTTCGGGGGCGGCCAGCAGGCACAGAAAACGGATATTCTTGGCGCCGGACGTCTTCAGCAAGTCGATTGCCGCGACTGATGAATTCCCGGTGGCCAGCATTGGATCAACGGCAATGACCAAGCGGTCTTTCATCTCAGTGGGAACCTTAAAGTAATACTGCACTGGCTCCAGCGTCTCTTCATTCCGGTACAACCCGACAAATCCGACGCGCGCAGAGGGGATCAACTCTAACACCCCATCCAGCAGCCCATTGCCCGCCCGCAAGATCGACACCAGCGCCAGCTTTTTGCCGTCCAGCACCGGCGCATCCATCGGCTCCAGCGGTGTCTCAATCCGCCGGGTGGTCATTGGCAGACCGCGCGTCACCTCATAAGCCAGCAGCTGAGAAATCTCGCGCAGCAACTGCCGAAACACAGCTGTTGACGTGTCCTTCTGGCGCATCAATGTCAGCTTGTGCTGCACAAGCGGGTGCTGCACGTGGGTCAGGTGTGGCGTGTCGGTCATGCCGCGTCCTCCAGTTTCTTTGCAAGATTTGCCTTGGTGTCGGCGTCACAGAAGGCGGCGTCAAGGGCGGTTTGGTTCAAGGCTTTGAAATCGGCCTCGTCCCAGCCAAAGGTGCGGTGCAAATTTTCAAACTCGGCGGTCATGGTGGTGTGAAAGAACGGCGGGTCATCGGTGGACACGGTGACTTTCACGCCACGGTCGCGCAGTTTGGCAATCGGGTGGGCATCCCAGCCGGTGACAGCCCGCAAAACGACATTTGATCCCGGACAGACCTCTAGCACTGTGCCGTCTTCGGCCAGCTGATCGACCAAGCCATCATCTTTGATCGCATTGATCCCATGCCCAATACGACTGACTTTCAGGTCGCGAATGGTATCGGCGACCATATCAGGCCCACCCCATTCGCCCGCATGACAGGTCAGGGCCAAACCAGCCTCGCGGGCCAGATCAAAGCTGTAGGCAAAGTCGCCCGGACGACCCACCATCTCGGCGCCTGCCATGCCGAAACCGGTCATGTAAGCACCTGCGGTCTCGGCGGCGCACAATGCGGCAGGCTTCGCTTTCTCTGGCCCCAAATGGCGCAGACAGGTCACAATCGTGCGGTGCGCAATGCCAAAGTCACGTTCTGCCGCATATGAGCCTTCTTTCATCGCAGCCAGATATTCTTTCCAAGCCGTCACATCGCCGCCACCACAAAAGTCCGGTGACACGAAAGTCTCGCAATAGATCACGCCGGACTTCGCGGTTTCCTCTAGGGCTGCGTAGGTCAGTCGCCGAAAATCCTCGGGGCTTTGCAAAGCCTGTGTGGCCGCATCATAGACCTCTAGAAAATGCGCAAAATCGCGGAAAGCATAGTTCCCCGCGTCATCAAAAATACCAGAGATGTCGATCTTCTTTTCCGCCGCAAGCTGCCGGATAAAGCCGGGCGGGGCTGCGGCCTCATGATGCAAATGCAGCTCGATCTTGGGCATGCTGGCGAATGTCATATAAAGCTCTTTCCTTCTCCGAAATACGGCACACCCAAGTGGGTCGCGACCGATGCCGCGACATCCGTGAATTGCAGATGGCCCAGCGCGCGTGCGCCCAGCCCATGACACAAGACAGGCACCCGTTCGCGGGTGTGATCCGTTCCGATCCACGTCGGGTCGTTGCCATGATCTGCGGTCACAATCAACAGATCATCAGGGTGCAGCTTTGGCAGCAAAACGGCCAATTCCCGATCAAACCATTCCAAATGCCGGGCATAGCCGCTGACATCGCGGCGGTGACCATATTCGCTGTCGAACTCCACGAAGTTGGCAAACGTCAAAGAGCCGGGGGCAGCTTCGGCAGCTAACCTGTGCAGGTCCGCCATCAGCTTGTTATCGCGGCCCTTGGTGCTTTGGTTGATCCCCCGCATCGAAAAGATATCGCCGATTTTGCCAATACCGTATACGCTGCGCCCTACCTCAGAGACATAATCACACAGGGTCTTGGCTGGCGGCGCAATCGCAAAGTCACGGCGGTTGGCGGTGCGTTTGAAACCCGTTTCCGGATCGCCCAGAAAGGGCCGCGCGATCACTCGGCCAACCTTCATCGCATGTAAAGTCGGGGCAATATCCGCGCAAAGCTGCAGTAACCGATCCAGCCCGAACGTTTCTTCATGGGCCGCGATCTGCAGCACGGAATCGACCGACGTATAACAAATCGGCCAGCCGGTTTTCAGGTGACGCGCCCCTTCCTTTTCAATCACAGCCGTGCCGCTGTCGTGCCGGTTCGCAAGGATGCCACCGGTCCCGGCCACTTCGCAGATCGTCACAGTCAGATCATCGGGAAACGCAGGGTCCGTGTTGGGAAACGTGTGCCAATCCCAAGGCACAGGCACGCCCGCCAACTCCCAATGGCCCGATGGCGTATCCTTCCCCATCGACACCTCGGTCGCAGCGCCCCAGGCACCAGTGGACGGTATCGGCAAGCCATGATCGGTATTATCATCCGCCAGTTCAACCGCAGCCCCAAGGCCCAGGCCCGCTAAGGTCGGCACCTGCAACGGGCCGCTGCGCCCATCTTCGGCTTTGCCCGCCGCACAAGCGGCCGCAATATGGCCAACGGTGTTGGCACCCGTATCGGGCACTTCACCGTTAAAGAACTGATCCGCATCCGGGGCGCCCCCGATCCCGACGCTGTCGATCACAATCAAAAAGGCGCGTCCGCCGGTGTTGCCGCCTGTCATGGGTCTACCCTTTCAAGGATCAACGGAGTCTCAACCGGATCTTTGCCAATCGTGATGGCATTGCGCACTGCCAAGGCGGCCTCTTCTGCGGCGTCTTCTGTCGCGGCATGGATTGTGCAAAGCGGCGCGCCGCGTGACACGCGTGCACCAACGCCGCAAATATCAGTGATGCCGACAGCAGGGTTCACCTTGTCTGTTTCCACCCTGCGACCCCCGCCCAATGCGACCACGGCCAGCCCCAAAGCCTCGCCGTCGATGGCCGTGATATGACCCTCGGCAGGTGCAGGCACATCACCGATGACTTTGGCGGCTGGCAGATGTGTGTGCCAATCCTCGGCCATATCGGGGGGGCCACCCAAGGCGGCAACCATGCTGGCAAACCGCTCCATTGCAGCGCCAGAGCTGATGACTTTGTTCAGTTTGCTGCGTGCAGCGTCTTCGCTTTGCCCAGACAGGGCCAGCAGACGCGCACCCAACGATAACGTCAGATCCAACAGCCGCGGGGCGGCGTCGCGGTTGCCCGACAGGATTTCCATGCAGACGCCGATCTCGACAGCGTTGCCCAAAGCAGGGGCCAGTGGCGTGCTCATATCCGTCACCAAGGCCGCTGTTTTACACCCTGCCCCGTTCGCCGTTCCCACCAAGGCGCGGGCCAAGGCCACGGCATCTGCTTTGGTCTTCATAAAGGCCCCGGACCCGGCTTTCACGTCCAGCACCAGACCGCCCAAACCCGCAGCCAGTTTCTTGGACAGAATCGAGGCGGTGATCAGGTCAACGCTTTCCACCGTCGCGGTCACATCCCGGATCGCGTAAAGCCGCTTGTCCGCAGGGGCAATGGATCCGGTGGCCCCCACAATCGCACAGCCGACGTCGCCCACGATCTTGCGCAATTTGGCTTCAGTGACGGTTGTGGACAGACCGGGGATCGCTTCCAGCTTATCAAGGGTGCCGCCTGTGTGACCAAGCCCCCTGCCAGAGATCATTGGAACGGAAACATCACACGCAGCAAGCGCTGGTGCCAATATCAAGGAAACACAGTCGCCAACGCCACCTGTAGAGTGTTTATCAAGAATGGGGCCATCCAAGTCCCATTCCAAAACATCGCCGCTGTCGCGCATCCCGGCGGTCAAAGCGACCCGACCTTCATCGGACAATCCGTTCAGGCAGACCGCCATGGCAAAGGCCCCAGCCTGCGCATCGCTGACCGTGCTTTCAGCAAGACCCTTGGCAAACCACCCTAATTCTTCGGTCGTTGGTGTCTCTTTCCGGCGGACTTTGGCGATGATAGCGCGGGCGTCCACGGATCAGGTCCGGACCATGTAATCAGCGTCAAACTGGCCAGGCAGCAACTGACCAACGCTGGTCACCTCGGTCAAACCATCTGTCGTGGCCATCGTGACAACCGCGTCGCCCTTGGCAAATTCAGCCAGCTTTTGGCGACAGCCGCCACAGGGGGTCACGGGCTGCGGGCTGTCAGCGATCACGGCAACAGCCACGATCTCACGCTCGCCTGCAGCGCACATCGCAGCGATGGCACCCGCCTCTGCGCAGGTGCCCTCTGGATAAGCCACGTTTTCAACGTTGCACCCAACATAGACAGCGCCCGAGGCCGTCTGCACAGCAGCACCCACCTTAAAGTTGGAATAGGGGGCATGGGCGTTTTCACGCACCGCGCGGGCATCATCAATCAGGGTCATTCCAGCCTCCAGCAAATGCCCGAACATTGGGCATTCATCGGGAAGGATGCAAGCCGGATCACGCCGCCTAGTTCAGGCTCGTCCAGATTTCAAACTGATGCGCAGCTTGCGGCGAAAACCCGGCACCTGACAGATCGCGCAGCTGAAAGTCCTCGGCTGTCACCCAACTGGCAGATGCAGCAAAACTGCGCGCCAATTCGGTTGCGGCCTCTGCATCACCAGCGTTGAAGTATCTGATTTCATTCAGACCGACGGCATTTGCCGTCCGCTCGCCCCCTTTGGCGGCGTCGGGGACATCCCAGCCCATCGCGGTCAATCCCTCTGACGCCACAACCACGGCGTCACGGGTCATCGCACCTGCGAATTGGACAAAGACCCGATTGTCGGCGGGCGGCAAAAAGACGGCCTTTTCTAGGATCAAGGGCTCACTGACGACCTCACCGTCTTCAATACGGGTCACCTGACCAAAGATCGGCTCTGCCGTTGGATCCACGGTAACCTCTTCAACGCTGGCCTGTTCAACGGCCGCGGTCGTATATGTCCCGCTTAGTGGGCACGCGCCCTGAAACGGATTAAAAAAGCAGGCCGCTTTGGCCAATGGCGGATGCAGCATGTTGCTGGACATCATCTGTGCGACGCCGGCCAGAAAATACACCGTGCAAACGATCACAAGCAGATTGGCAACCAGACCGATCAAGGGCGACTTTCGCAGCAAGTGAAAGGCAAAAATCAAGACGGCTGCAGCAATCACAACGCGGCCAATCAGCCAGATAAATGGCTGTAGTCCGTCTGCCGTGACCCCGGCCTGCAAGGCCATGATCGCGGTAAAGATAATCGCAAGTGCAGCCGCAAAATAAAGACCCAGATCCTTGTCGCGCTTGGTGATAAGATCAAGCAGCCACTTGAGCATCGAAGAGGGTGCTTGGGGGGTATTCGTCTGTGTGTCAGTCATGGAATCATCCCTCAAATAAAAACAACCTGAGGCAGAATTGACCTTTGGTAAAGTAAGACGTTCCCTACCTTGGCGCACCGATGGCCCTATCCGGGCAAGGTCACTTGCAGCAAAGCGATGTCATCGCTGGGCGCGCTATAGCGGGTTTTCATCCCCGGCGGGATCACGAAAGCATCGCCGGGTGACAAGGCAAATGGCTCCTTGCCCTCACCTTCGAGGGTCATCGTCCCCTCCATCACAAAGGTAAAATGGATATCAGTGTTGTGGGTCTGCCAGTCAGCCTCGCCTGCACCTTTTTCCAACACAAGAACGCTTGCAACGCCCTTTGTATTCTCGGCAATCGTCGTATCGCGCGCCACAAAGCCGGGAATGTCGGCAGGCGTGAAAACCGCATCCTTCGCCTGATTGAAAACGAACTTTTGCCCCGCCCATTCCCGGTCCGGGCGCAGATGCGGGGTTGGCAGGGTCATGTCATGATCAATCTCGGTCACATGCTCCGCAGGGACCCCGATCTCGATCACCTCGATCCCGTCAGAAGCCTCCAGCACGCGGTGCCGGATTTCTGGCGGCTGAATAAAACAATCCCCGGCGTGCAGGCGGATCGGACCGCCTTGATCCTCGTAAACAACATCAACCCAGCCGCGATAACAAAAGATCAGCTGAAACCCGACTTTGTGAAAATGCACCATATCAGGGACCGGACCACCGTCAGGGATGCGGATATGACTGGCGATGATCGACCCACCCAAGCGATCCGGGATCAGATCGCGGTACTGCATCCCCGCCCGGCCAATCACCCACGGGGCCTGATCGGCCAAACGGCGCACGACAAAGCTGTGGTTGGTGTCAGGCAGCACCAGCGGCGGATTCAGCTCATCGACGCTCACTTGGGTCCCGCCCGGTGCAGTCAACGTCTTCTGACCACCCGCAAATTCAGGATCATCGGTCAGGATCCTCACAGCCCCCGGCGTGCCTTCACCCTGTTCCAGCCGCACCCGCAGACTATGCCCGCTGTAGACAGCCACGCGTGGATCGTCAGCCGGATAGATACTGTCCAACCGCATTTGCAGCACGTTTCCAAAGAACCCCAAATCTGATCGCAGATCAGAAGTTGGCAGGCACACCTCGGCGCGGATCTCGTAAGTCTTGCTCATCCGCGCACCCTGTCGCGCGGGTCAAACATTTGCAAGCAACCGCAATCCGTGATTTGCTTTCCCGACGTCAAGCGGGTATCGCCTGCCAGATAGTTTAATATTAAACAATCCTTAATGGAGGCCACCATGGCAGATACACCAAACGATAATTTGCGTCAGGCGGCTCTTCATTATCACCAATCTCCAAAACCCGGCAAACTTGAAATCAGGGCCACCAAACCGCTGGCCAATGGGCGCGATCTGGCGCTGGCCTATTCCCCCGGCGTGGCAGAGGCCTGCGTCGAGATCAAAGCCAACGCTGACACCGCCCGTGACTACACGACGCGCGGCAATCTGGTAGGTGTTGTGACCAACGGATCAGCGGTGCTGGGCCTTGGCAACATCGGCGCGCTGGCCTCAAAGCCGGTGATGGAAGGCAAGGCGGTTCTGTTCAAGAAGTTCGCCAACATCGACTGTTTCGATATTGAACTGGACGAGCCTGACCCCGAAAAACTGGCCGAGATTGTCTGCGCTCTCGGCCCCACCTTTGGTGCGATCAATCTTGAAGACATCAAAGCACCCGATTGCTTTATTGTCGAAAAGATATGCCGGGAACGGATGAACATCCCCGTTTTTCATGACGATCAGCACGGCACTGCCATTGTCGTGGGCGCGGCTGCAACGAATGCGCTGCGGGTGGCAGGCAAGACATTCGAAGACATCAAGATTGTCTCGACCGGCGGCGGCGCTGCTGGAATTGCCTGTCTCAACATGCTTCTCAAACTTGGGGTGAAGCGCGAGAACGTCTGGCTGTGCGACATCGAAGGTCTGGTCTACGAAGGCCGCGAAAAGGACATGACCCCGCAAAAGGAATGCTATGCGCAAGGGACCACTCCTGCGACGCTGGATGACGTGATCGCGGGCGCGGATCTGTTTCTTGGCCTATCCGGCCCCGGCGTGCTGAAACAAGAGATGGTGAAAAAGATGGCGGCCAAGCCGATCATCTTCGCCCTCGCCAACCCCACGCCAGAAATCAGCCCGGAAGACGCCCGCGCCGTCGCACCCGACGCTATCATTGCAACCGGCCGCAGCGATTTCCCCAATCAGGTCAACAACGTGTTGTGCTTTCCGTTCATCTTTCGCGGGGCCCTCGACGTCGGCGCCACCGATATCAACGACGCGATGAAAATCGCCTGCGTCGAAGGCATCGCAGAACTGGCCCGCCAGACCACATCCGCCGAGGCAGCAGCCGCCTATGCTGGCGAGCAGCTAACTTTCGGGGCGGATTACCTGATCCCGAAACCTTTTGATCCGCGTCTGATGGGGGTCGTCGCCACATCTGTGGCCCGCGCAGCGATGGAAAGCGGTATCGCAAAACGCCCGCTGGACGATGTCGATGCCTACAAGGCGAACCTTGACAGTTCCGTGTTCAAATCCGCCTTCCTGATGCGCCCAGTCTTTGAAGCCGCGCGCAGTGCCGCCCGGTCCATTGTATTTTCCGAAGGCGAAGACGAACGGGTTTTACGCGCCGCCCAAGCGGTCATGGAAGAAACGACCGACAAGCCAATTCTGATTGGCCGCCCAGAAGTCATCGTGGCCCGCGCCGAACGTGCAGGCCTGAAGATCAAGCCGGGCGTCGATGTCCAGATCGTGAACCCCGAAAACGATCCACGCTACCGCGATTATTGGGAGACCTATCACACCATCATGGCCCGTCGCGGCGTCACACCGGACCTTGCAAAGGCGATCATGCGGACGAATACGACCGCGATTGCGGCCGTCATGGTTCACCGTGGCGAGGCCGAAAGCATGATCTGCGGCACCTTCGGCCAGTTTCTGTGGCACCTCAAATACGTGACCGAAATCCTTGGCACCGACAGCCTGCATCCGATTGCGGCCCTGTCGCTGATGATCCTGGAGGACGGCCCGCTGTTTGTGGCTGACACCCAAATCCATAGCGAGCCGACACCAGAACAGATTGCAGAGACGGTGATTTCCTGTGCGCGTCACATACGCCGCTTTGGGATCGATCCGCGCATCGCACTGTGTTCTCATAGTCAGTTCGGCAACCTCGACAATTCATCGGGCCTGCGGATGCGGGCGGCGATGGCAATCCTTGATAGCAAGCCGCGCGATTTTGACTATGAAGGCGAGATGCACGCCGACAGTGCGCTGGACGTTGATCTGCGCAATCGGGTGTTTCCGAATGCGCATCTGCCCGGCCCCGCCAATTGCCTGATCTTTGCAAACACCGACGCGGCCTCTGGCGTGCGGAATATTCTGAAAATGAAGGGGGGCGGGCTGGAAGTTGGGCCGATCCTGATGGGAATGGGCAACAAGGCCCATATCGTCACACCCTCAATTACCGCGCGCGGCTTGCTGAACATGTCCGCCCTCGCCGGGACCCCCGTCACCCACTACGGGTGATGCGGGCCGGGTCAAATGACCCGGACTAACGCCAAACGTCACAACCTTTTCTGCCGGTCCCATGACCGACCAGCGGGCGGCAACCAGCTGGTTCTCGCGGGCTTGCCAGCCGCTGTCATCCGTCCAGAAACGACGCCGCCACGCGCCCTCGACAGTGATGGGAATGCGCAGTGCATCAATGTCGACCTGTCCAAGCCGCTTGCCTTTCGGCTGCCGCTCAAACGATGCCTTTAGGGCTTCAAGGTTCGCGATCAAAGGTGCCGCCATGACAGACCGGCGACCCGCAAAGATGATCTCAAAGCTTTGTCCGGCTGCATTGTAGGCACTGACAATCAGGTCATGTCAGCTGTTGCGATACATGGCCGGGGTCAGCTGCACTTCGACCTGTAGGATGTCAGCTTTGAACAAGCCGCCGTCTTCATAGTCAGCCGTCAACTGTGTCCTTTCGCGCCGGTCGACGTACACAGGTTTCGGCTTGATCACACGTCTTTTCTTCACCGCAGTCCCCTTACAGAACGGATTGGTCAGGCAAGTTTGTCTCAAAGGTAGGCCATGAAGGTTAAGGCAGTATTGCGCCCCAAAATGCGAAGATTTTGACAAATCGCGACCGACCGTGTTCCAGCCACTTGCCCGACCGGTCAAAACCAGCAACAACTTGGCCAATTGAACGGGGGAACACATCATGGGTTATAAAGAGGTCTACAGCGCTTGGCAGACTGATCCAGAAGGCTTTTGGATGGATCAGGCGCAGGCGATTGACTGGGTCAAACCACCCAGCAAAGCCCTGCATGATGACAACGCCCCCTTGTACGAATGGTTCAAGGATGCACAGGTCAACACCTGCTACAACGCGGTCGACCGCCATGTTGAAAATGGTCGCGGCGATCAGACCGCCATCATCTACGACAGCCCGATCACCGGCAAGAAAGATGCAATCACCTACGCGCAGCTCAAAGACCAAACAGCCAGCCTTGCAGGCGCGTTGTTGGCCAAAGGGATCACAATGGGGGATCGGGTCATTATCTATATGCCGATGGTGCCCGAGGCCTTGGTCGCCATGCTGGCCTGCGCCCGGATCGGAGCAATCCATTCTGTCGTCTTCGGTGGGTTTGCGGCCAATGAACTGGCGGTCCGCATCGATGACGCCACACCCAAAGCCATTATCGCGGCCTCTTGCGGGATCGAGCCGGGACGGATCGTGCCTTACAAGCCGATGCTGGACGAGGCGATCCGCCTGGCCAAACATGACATCGACTTCACGATCATTCTTGAACGCGACGCGCATCCCTATGATCTGACACCCGGTCAGGACTACGACTGGCATGACGTGCAAGCGGGGGTGGCACCTGCTGATTGCGTCCCTGTCTCGGGCGATCATCCTGCCTATATTCTGTATACCTCCGGCACCACCGGCCAGCCTAAGGGTGTGGTGCGGCCCACTGCGGGCCATTTGGTTGCGCTGAACTGGACGATGAAAAACATCTACAACGTGGATCCGGGCGATGTCTTTTGGGCCGCCTCTGACGTGGGCTGGGTCGTGGGTCACAGCTACATCTGCTATGCGCCCCTGATCCACGGCAACACAACCGTGGTCTTCGAAGGCAAACCCGTGGGTACACCTGATGCAGGCACATTCTGGCGGGTGATTGCTGAACACAACGTGCGCAGCTTCTTTACGGCCCCGACGGCGTTTCGGGCAATCAAGCGGGATGATCCGACGGGCGCGTTGATCAAGGACTATGACATCTCGGGGCTGCGTGGGCTTTACCTGGCTGGGGAACGGGCAGACCCAGATACGATTGAATGGGCGCAGAAGGTAATGGGTGTGCCGGTCTATGACCACTGGTGGCAGACCGAGACAGGCTACACCATCGCAGGCAACCCGGCGGGCCTAGAGGCGCTGCCAGTCAAAATCGGGTCCCCCACCGTGGCGATGCCCGGCTATGACGTGCAGATCCTTGATGAGGCTGGACACCCGATGCCTGCCGGAGAACTGGGGGCCATTGCCGTCAAGTTGCCATTGCCGCCGGGGACATTGCCGACCCTTTGGAATGCGCAAGACCGGTTTGTAAAAAGCTATCTGAACACGTTCCCCGGTTACTATGAAACGGGCGATGCGGGGATGATCGACGACGACGGATATCTCTATATCATGGCGCGAACGGATGACGTGATCAACGTGGCCGGTCACCGGCTGAGCACGGGGGCGATGGAAGAAATCCTCGCTGGGCATCCAGACGTGGCAGAATGCGCGGTCATTGGTGTGACCGATGCCCTGAAAGGGCAATTGCCGATGGGGTTTGTCTGTCTGAACAAGGGGTGCGAAACTCCGGCGGACCAGATTGCGAAGGATTGCATCGCACGGGTGCGCGAGACGATTGGGCCAGTTGCGGCGTTCAAACTGGTGACAGTCGTCGACAGATTGCCAAAAACGCGGTCAGGCAAAATCCTGCGGGCAACGATGGTGAAGATTGCGGACGATGAAGGGTTCAAGATGCCTGCTACGATCGACGATCCTGCCATCTTGGATGAAATCAGGGACGCCCTGAAACCGATGGGCTACGCAGGCGGCTAGCGTCAAAATCTGTCCCAGATTTTGGACCAAAGTCTCTGAGAGACTTTGACGACAGACTTTCCTCGAAAGTCTGGTGCCCTACCTTGACGTCATGCGATGGATCATGACCCTGCTGCTGTGCGCAGCCCCAACACTGGCAAGCCCGATGGTGTTTGAAGACTTCTCTGACGGCAGTTCCGGCTGGCGCTATTTCAGCGACCGCGTGATGGGGGGCGTATCGGACGGCGGTGCAGCGCTGTTACAGGAAAATGGTGTGGCCTATGCCCGCCTCACCGGAGACGTGAGTACCGCAAACAACGGCGGCTTCGTGCAGGTACGCCGAGATCTGACGTCGGCCTTCGCGGCGGACAGCACCGGCCTGACCCTGACGGTACGTGGCAACGGAGAGAGCTACTTCGTGCACCTGCGGACCACACAATCGCGCCGGCCATGGCAATACTATCAGGCCACATTCCCAACCACCAAAGACTGGCAGACGGTTACATTGCCCTGGAGCGCCTTCAATCCCTCTGGCCGTGGCTTGACCGCGCCGCTGGCCCCCGAGGATATCCGCAGTGTCGGTATCGTGGCTTACGGCAAGGACCATGCAGCAGACGTCTCGGTTTCACAGATTGATGTGGACTAAAGACACATCTCAGATGCGCCAGAGATCGCGCCGCGTGGGTTGCACCCACCCTACCGTCGGCCCCGCTTTTTTGGCACCCTGCTCATGAAATCCGGTGGTCGCTTGGACACCCACGCAAAAAACGCAGCAAGGCGTGGGTGCGCGCGCAAAGCGGCAACCGAGGCATAGTCCCGTGCCAGCTCTGCTTCTGACAGGGCAGCATGAATTTCCTTGTGGCAGATGTGGTGGATCAGAACGGTCGGGCCACCCTTACCCCCTTTCAGCTTGGGGATCAGGTGATGGTGGCTTTGCGGCACACCCGGTGGGATCGGGCGCAGACACAATGGGCAGATAGGATCACAGGACGACATGCACATCAGGTATGCTGTTTGTCAGGAAAGTCGACTGACAGAAACAGCTGACACGCGCCGAGGTCACGTACGGCGGGGCAATGTACCCGCGCTCGCCACTCGGGCCTTGAACTTCGCAGTGAACGGACGGCTTTTCGGATCGAGCAATCGCGCTGGAAAAAGAGTAAATCTCTCACACCATTTGGACCACAAGGTCCCTGACTTTAGATGACCGGGTAAACCAACAGACACCGCCTCTGTCAGTCAGAGAAAGCCCATGACAGTTGGTCAAAAAGCGCTACTTATACGTGTATTCCCATAGGAGATACCGTTATGAATGATCAGACACCTCTGCGTCGCCTGACGGCGGCAGACTTCGACCAGGATCTATTGGATCTTTACGACTATTATGCGCATGGAAAAATCTCGAAGCGAGAGTTTCTCGATCGCGCTGGAAAGTGGGCTGTCGGCGGGCTGACTGCCGCCGCGATCCTTGGAACGCTTTCGCCAAATTATGCGCTGGCACAACAAGTCGCAGAGGATGACCCGGACATTTCAGGCGAGGATATCACCTATCAAAGCCCGAACGGCACCGGTGACATGAATGCCTACATTGTCCGCCCAACCCAGATAAACCCTGACCGTCCACCTGCAGCCGTCCTTGTGGTGCATGAGAACCGGGGCCTTAATCCCTATATCCGCGATGTTGTTCGTCGTTTGGCAAAAGCTGGCTTTGTGGCAATGGGCCCCGACGGCCTGTCATCTCTTGGGGGCTATCCGGGCACTGACGACGCAGGCCGCGAGATGCAGCGGACCCTTGATCAGGACGCACTGCTTAACGACTTTTTCGCAGGGTTTGAATATCTTCAAGCCCTGGAGGGGACAAACGGCAAAGTTGGCGCGACCGGCTTTTGTTACGGCGGAGGTGTCGTGAACAAATTAGCCGCAGCCTACCCCGAGATGGCCGCGGGCGTGCCGTTTTACGGCTCATTCCCAACCGCAGAGCAAGTTGCCGGGATCGAGGCGCCACTCATGGTACAGCTTGCCGCCCTTGATCAGCGGATCAACGCAATGTGGCCATCCTTCCAAAAAGCATTGGAAGCCAACGACAAAGCTTACGAAGCGCACATTTATCCAGATGTGAACCACGGTTTCCATAACGACACCACGCCACGCTATGATGCAGCTGCAGCCGCGCTTGCGGAAGAGCGGATGGTCGCATGGTTCAGGACCTATCTGGCGGGGTGAAGATCATCGCGCCCGCCACCGGGTGGGCGCGTTTCAACGCTAGACTGAGGTGGACAAGCACAGGCGTATTGCTTCACCGTAGCCCCGAAAATCGGTGGGCGCATACAATATTGACGGCTTGGCTTTGTCGCACAGCAGATTGAAAGTGCACGTGTTGATGTGGCGCATGCCGCTACAGTCCAAGCCGTCTTATCCGCACAGCAGACATCTGCAATACCAAAGAACCGCGAGCCCTAAGACGGCCGCGCGACGGCCGGGCAAACCCTCATGCAAACTGTTCCTGCAAAAGCCGTTCTTCCAGCCCATGCCCCGGATCGAACAGGATCTTGTGGCGGACCTTCGGCTCTGACCGGATTTCCACGCTAACAACGTTGCGCACCGATGACCCGTCAGCATCAGCCATCACCGGTCGTTTGGCGCTATCGATGACGTCAAACCGAACCACCGCTTGCTTTGGCAGCAGCGCCCCACGCCAGCGCCGGGGGCGAAAGGCTGACATTGCAGTCAGGGCCAACACGTCAGACCCAATCGGCAAGATCGGACCGTGCGCAGAATAATTATAGGCCGTGGATCCGGCAGGTGTGGCCACCAGTGCGCCATCGCAGACCAGCTCTTTCATGCGTTCTTTGCCATCCACCGAAATCCGCAAACGCGCCGCTTGTGGCCCGGCCCGCAGCAGTGACACTTCGTTGATCGCCAAGGCCTCGTGCATCTGGCCGTCCACCGTCAGGGCGTTCATCACCAGCGGATTGATCACCTCTTCCTCGGCGGCATCCAAACGTGCGGCCAGATCATCCGCATGAAATTCGTTCATCAAAAAGCCGACAGTGCCTCGGTTCATCCCGTAAACCGGGACATCAAGATGCTGCGTTTCGTGCAACGTCTGCAGCATGAACCCGTCACCACCCAAGGCCACGATCACATTCGCCTGCTCCTGCGGCACATTGCCGTGGGCCTCTGACAGCGTCGCGTGGGCCTTTTGTGCCAAAGGCACTTGGCTGGCAACAAAGGCAATCTTAGAACGCGGCATGGTCATGATTTCCTTAACACTTCTGGCAAACACTGCCCCGCACCCTCTTGAAACGCAAGTAACCTACGGATGCCATTTGTGACGATTGCATAATCATCTTGGTCGTTTTGACGCTTTTGAGACCCGCCAACCTGCGCTATAGCCCCTGCAAACGCATATGTGGGAGACCCCAGCCATGAAAGATCTCGTCCGCGACACCGGCTTTTTCACCGAAAAGCTTGAAACACGCGACCCCGAATTGCACGCCGCCATGCGGGCTGAACTGACCCGCCAGCGCAAAGAGATCGAGCTGATCGCATCAGAGAACATCGTCTCTGCCGCCGTCATGGAAGCCCAAGGCGGCGTGATGACCAACAAGTACGCCGAAGGGTATCCGGGCCGGCGCTATTACGGTGGCTGCCAGCACGTCGACGTGGCCGAAAACCTTGCCATCGATCGCGCCAAGCAGCTGTTTGGCTGTGAATTTGCCAACGTGCAGCCGAACTCTGGCTCTCAGGCCAATCAGGGTGTGTTTCAAGCCCTGATCAAACCGGGTGACACCATCCTTGGTATGTCCCTTGATGCCGGTGGTCACCTGACCCACGGTGCCAAGCCGAACCAATCCGGCAAGATCTACAACGCTGTGCAATACGGTGTCCGCAAGCAAGACAGCCTGCTGGACTACGACGAAGTGCAAGCGCTGGCGACAGAGCATCAGCCCAAGATGATCATCGCCGGTGGCTCTGCCATCCCGCGGATCATCGACTTCAAGCGCATGCGTGAAATTGCGGATAGCGTCGGTGCGTATCTGCTGGTCGATATGGCCCACTTTGCGGGTCTGATTGCGGCGGGCATCTACCCCTCGCCGTTCCCCCATGCCCATGCAGCAACAACCACGACCCACAAGACATTGCGCGGCCCACGCGGCGGCATGATCCTGACGAATGACGAGGCGTTGGCGAAGAAGTTCAACTCTGCCATTTTCCCCGGTATTCAGGGTGGCCCTTTGATGCACGTGATCGCCGGTAAGGCCGTAGCCTTTGGCGAGGCGCTGCGGCCCGAGTTCAAATCCTACCAGGAACAGGTCGTGAAGAACGCCCAAGCCCTTGCGGATCAGTTGATGAAAGGCGGGCTTGATATCGTCTCCGGCGGGACCGACAGCCACCTGATGCTGGTCGATCTGCGCCCGGCAGGCGTCAAAGGCAACGCAACAGAGGTGGCCCTTGGCCGTGCCCACATCACTTGCAACAAGAACGGCATTCCGTTTGATCCTGAAAAGCCGATGGTGACGTCAGGCATCCGTTTGGGCTCGCCAGCAGGCACTACCCGTGGCTTTGGCGAGGATGAGTTCCGCCAGATTGCAGATTGGATCGTGGAAGTTGTGAACGGCTTGGCCGCAAATGGCGAAGACGGCAACGCAGAGGTCGAGGCCAAGGTGCGGGCAGAGGTCGAAGCGCTTTGCGATCAGTTCCCGATCTATCCGAACCTGTAAGGCTTTCGGAATGCGTGGGTTTCACCCACCCTACGTTCGGTTCGTAGGGTGGGTGAAACCCACGCGCACCCTACCCCACCCGCATCGGCAAATCACGCCCTGACAGCATTTCACCAAGACGGTCATAGACCAATCTGATCCGCTTGGACGAATGCAGCTCGCGGTGCGTTGTCAGCCAATAGGGCACTGGGACCGGCTGTAACTCCGGCAAAACAACCTGCATCTTTGGGAAGAACTTTGCCAGATCATCCATCATCGGCGTGATCCCCAACCCCTGCTGCGCCATCTCCCACCCCGACATGGCACTGTCAGTCAGCACCCGCAAATTGGCGGTTGTGATAGGCAGGCCCCAGTTCAGCATGAACCCCAACATCTCGTCTTCTTGGCCGATCCCGACAAAGTCCGACTTGGCCAGTGACGCAAGCGTCTCAAACGGCCCTGCCCGGTCCAGATAGGCCTTGCTTGCAAACAGGCGCCCCGCGCTTTCGCGGACCTTGCGGCTGATCAACTCTGGCTGGGTTGGGGCGACGTGGCGCACCGCAATATCGGCCTCGCGTCGCTGTAAATCAGACAGATCGTTGGACGCCAGAATCCGAAGCCTGATCTGGGGGGCAAGCTTGCGCAGATCTTCAACAACCACCGGCATCACATAGTGGGCAAAGACATCCGTGACCGATATCGTGACATCGCCTGCGACCGTCTCTGCACGCCCCGTGGCAATCAGAGAGGCCTGATTGGCGGCCTCTCCCATTGCCCGCATGTGTTCGAGCAGATCACGCCCTGCAGGGGTCAGCTCCAATTTGCGGCCAATCCGCTCAAACAACACCAGATCAAGGGCTTGCTCTAACCCTGCCACCTGTCGCCCCAAGGTCGGTTGGGTCATATTCAACGCGCGCGCTGCCGCGGAAAAAGAGCCGGTTTCAGCGGTCACCAAAAAGGCCCGCGCTTGGTTCCAGTCAAATGTCATCGCTGCATAGTTCATGCATATATGCATAACACAAAGGCAAATTTCGGCAATTCCGCTGTGTCCTATGCAGATGTAGGGTAAGAGCAACCGAAAGGACAGATTATGACAGACGCCGCATTCTGGGACAAAGCCGCCCCCAAATACGCCACAGACCCGATCAGCGATATGGACGGGTACACCGAAACGCTGGATCGGATGAAAGCAATCCTGCAGCCGCATCACCGCGTGCTGGAAATGGGCTGCGGCACCGGATCGACCGCGCTGGAACTGGCACCGGGCGTCGACCGCTATATTGGAACGGACGTATCAGCCATGATGGTCGAGATTGCGCAAGCCAAGCAATCAGATGACACGCCTGCTCAGCTGCGCTTTGCTGTGCACGCTGCCGATGATATCCCCGCGGCACCACATGACGTGATCATCGCGCTGAACTTGTTGCACCTTGTCGAAAACCTCGAAGTGACGCTTGATCGTGTATACGAGGCGCTGCCCTCTGGCGGGTTGTTCATTGCCAAGACAGGCCTGCTGCGGGACGGTAATTTCCTTTTGCCGCTGATCATTCCAGTGATGCGCGCCTTTGGAAAAGCCCCCTTTGTACGCAGTATGAAAGGCCCGGAACTGACGCGCCTGCTGGAAGACGCCGGTTTCGAGATCACTGAACAGCTGACTCAATCGGGCATCGCACCGCGTATGTTCACGGTCGCGCGGAAACCTTAAACGAGGCCGCGCTTCCACAACACGTAGACCACAAGAATGAAGGTCACGATCAGGGCGAGAGATATCGCGCCCAGAATACCAAGCCAGCGGTCCTTGAACCTTTCCCACGGTTCCAGCGTTTGCAGATGGCCGATCACCCGGCCACTGCCTTCGCTGATCGCGACCACATCAACCATGCGTTCCAGCTTGGGGTTTCCCATAAGCGCTTGCGCTTCGAGCAGGTTCTCGACGTCGCGCTTAAGCTTTTTGGGCAACCGCCGCCCTGCCTTTTGCACCTGACGCTCTAGCGACGCCCCCTTCACACGCAGCTTTTTAGCCATCAGCATGCTGATTTCATCGGCTTGATTTTGCAACGTTTCTGCGGTCATGGTGCGCCATACCACCCGGCCCCTTTTGGGGTCAATGACAGGAGCGGTGATGCTGAATTTTGTGGTGCACGGGGACCCGACAGACCGCCCCAAATTGTTGATTGCGCACGGGCTTTTCGGGTCCGCCCGGAACTGGGGCGTGATCGCGAAACGGCTGTCTGCGGACCGACAGGTTATAGCCGTGGATATGAGAAACCACGGGAGCAGTCCTTGGTTTGAGACGCATAGCTATCGCGATTTGGCTGACGATCTGGCGGAGGTGATTGACGGGCCTTGTGATGTGCTGGGCCACTCGATGGGGGGCAAGGCCGCGATGGTGCTGGCTTGTGAAAAACCCAGCAAAGTCAAAAAGTTGGTCGTCGCGGATATTGCACCGGTGGGATATACGCATACCCAGATGGGGCCGATTGACGCGATGCGGAAGGTTGATCTGGATGTTGAGAGCCGGGCGGAGGCGAAGGCGCAGTTGGCTGGGCTGGAGCCGGGGGTGGATGACTTTTTGCTGCAATCGCTTGATTTGAAAGCGAAAAAATGGCGATTGAACTTGGATGTTTTGGCCGGGGAGATGGAGAAGATCATCGGATTTCCGCAGCTTGAAACCGTGTTTCTGGGGCCGGCTTTGTTCCTGTCGGGGGGTAACTCGGACTACGTGAAAAGCGACTATCGCTCTGAAATGAAACGACTTTTCCCGGATGCCAAGTTCGCGAAAATCCCCGGTGCCGGGCATTGGTTGCATGCCGAAAAGCCGCGGGAGTTTGCGGCGGCGGTGGCAGCCTTCCTCGACATGGATTAGACTGCCAGCAGCAGATAAAAAACCACAGGATATCAATGACATGATGCGTATTGCTTTGATCACAGCCGTCCTTGCCCTTGCGGCGTGCGAGACCGTGAAAGGCGTGGGCCGCGACATCACACGCACGGCGGATGCGGTGGACGACGCGCTGCTGTAACGACGTACACCGCGCGTACACCAATCGTACACCGCCGGTACACCGCGCGGTGCACTTTGGAAGTTTTCAGATTTGCGGCCTTAGATGGCCCGCATGACCCATGAACTGAGTGAATTAGACAAACGGATGCGGGCGTTCCGCGAAGAGGTGGAACGGCGCGCGGCTGAAATTGAAGCGAAGCGGACGCAAGAGGCCGCGTGGGCCGCAGCGATGGAGACCGCGAAGAAGCCCCAGAAGGTGCGCCCGAAAATGACGGCGGCAGAGCGGCGGCGATACACCGAACTCGCCACGCTGATCCCACAGGTGATGATGGACTTTCGCTGGCCGGAACTGGCGGCCTCCATCCTGCCCGCAGAGTGGAAGGACATTCCCGCCAACCCGATCCCCGAAAAGACCCGGATCACCCTGCGCGTCGATGCCGATGTCGCCCGGTTCTACCGCAAGACGGGGCCGGGGTATCAAGCGCGGATGAATGACGTGCTGCGGACGTTCATGCTGGCCCGGCTGGTGGAGATCATCGGGATTTCGCAGGAGCCGCTGGAGCTGATGATGGCGCAGGATACGAAGCAGAAGGGCGCCTTGGAGCGGGAGGCGGACTTGGTGCGGGAGTTGGAGGGGTTGAGGCGGAAGCGGACGGGGATTGGGTAGGGTGGGTGAAACCCACGTTTGACCGAGTTTTGAGAAAGGGCGCGTGGGTTACACCCACCCTACGTGTTGTTAACCATCTTGCGGTAAACGCGATGTATGTCTTGGTATCGACGCCTCTACGTTCCGGGTGGGACCTATTTCTTCACAGTGAAGCTTGCAGATCGCGGCGCGACGACGCTTGTCGATGAAATTGAATTGTTGCGCATCGTTTATGCCGAAGTCGTGCGAGAGCATCCGGTGATGTGTCATGCAATGGTCGTGTTACCGGATCATTTGCATGCTGTGTGGACCTTACCCGACAATGATGCGGATTTTTCCGTGCGGTGGAAGAAGATCAAAGGCCGGTTTGCACAGAGGTGTGCGACGGTTGGCTCGCCCTCACCCAGCAAAATGGCCCGCGGCGAAAAGGGGATTTGGCAGCGCCGATTCTGGGAACATGCGATCCGCGATCAGGCCGATTTTGATGCTCACGTGAATTATTGTTGGGTCAATCCAGTGAAGCACGGATATGTGGATCATCCCGCCGATTGGCCGTATTCGAATTGGCGACAAGAGGTGGCGTAGGGTGGGTGAAACCCACGCGGCGGGACCGATCAAGCGTGGTGAGTGGTTGAGATGGGGGACGCGTGGGTTTCACCCACCCTACGGCTCATCAAAAACCGGAGGCATTTGATGCGGCTAGGACCTGCGCACAATCATCGAATGCGAAACGATAGCCGTAACCATTGACATCCGCATGTAGAAAAGTCGTCGCGTGATCTATTGGAAGATTACGGTCCGACTTTGGTAATGGCTCCTGTCTTATCAGGCGCGTCGCTAAGACGGTTAGGTCACTGCCATCCTCCCGCACACCTAAGAGAAGGAGTTCTTCACTGCGTTGCAGCAGGTAGGTTTTCGCGCGACTTTCGAGGACCGTGCCATCAACTGCGGTGAACGTCAGCTCGCAGTCATTTGACCTCCGATCAGTCAGCGAAATGATGGCAAGGACCGCAAAGATCACAATGGGGACACGCAAGTTAATTGGCAAAGTCATCGCTACAAAACTCCTAAGTGCGGCCACATTTGGCTGCGCCAAACGTTTACCCGCACGCGCACAAAAAATGGGGGCTTTCAGCCGTCCATTTTAAGTGCGGAAATAAACGCCTCCTGCGGGATATCCACTTTCCCGAACTGCCGCATCTTCTTTTTACCCGCCTTCTGCTTGTCCAGCAGCTTGCGTTTCCG
>CALILP010000189.1 GCA_938016515.1 uncultured Paracoccaceae bacterium | reverse complement strand
TGGAACTCGCCGTCCTTGTAGAAGGTCAGCAGGTTCATGGAGGCAAGGTTACAGGCCGTGTCGTCCAGGAACATATACTCGGAACACGGGTTCGACCCTCGGATCGCGCCATCTTCCGGACATGTGTGCCAAGCGTTGACGGTGTCGTGATACTGGATGCCCGGATCGGCACAGGCCCAAGCGGCGTGGCCCACCTGTTCCCACAGGTCACGGGCGCGGATGGTCTTTTGGATCTCACCGTTCGTGCGGTTGATCAGGTTCCAGTCTTCGTCATTTTCGACCGCTTTCAGGAAAGCATCAGTGACGCGGATGGAGTTGTTGGAGTTCTGGCCGGAGACGGATGAATACGCCTCAGAGTCCCAATCTGTGTCGTAAGTCGGGAACTCGATGGACGTGTGACCCTGCTTTGCATAGTCCAGAACGCGTTTCACATAAGTCTCTGGGATCGCGACCTTCTTGGCTTCGCGGATCTCTTTCGCAAGCGTTTCGTTCTTCTTGGGGTCATAGGCGTCTGCCTCTGCGCCGTCCCATGCTTTGATCGCAGCAAAAATCGCGTTCAGATACTTTTCGTGCATCTTGGAGCCCGCGACGATGGATGCCACTTTCTGCTCTTCAATGACCTTCCAGTTGATGAAGTCTTCGATATCGGGGTGGTCGGCATCAACGATCACCATCTTGGCGGCGCGACGTGTCGTACCACCTGACTTGATCGCGCCTGCCGCGCGGTCACCAATCTTCAGGAAGCCCATCAGGCCGGACGATTTACCACCGCCGGACAAAGGCTCACCCTCGCCCCGCAGGCTGGAGAAGTTTGTGCCGGTGCCGGAGCCGTACTTGAACAGGCGCGCTTCGCGGACCCAAAGGTCCATGATGCCGCCGTCATTGACGAGATCGTCAGAAACAGACTGGATGAAGCAGGCGTGCGGCTGCGGGTGCTCGTAAGAAGAGGTGGATTTCGTCAGCTTGCCAGTCTTGTAGTCCACATAGTGGTGGCCTTGGGCCGGGCCGTCGATGCCATAGGCCCAGTGCAGGCCGGTGTTGAACCACTGAGGGGAATTTGGTGCTGCGCGCTGGGTGGCCAGCATGTAGCGCATTTCATCGAAGTAAGCGCGGGCGTCGTCTTCGGATGAAAAGTAGCCACCCTTCCAGCCCCAATAGGCCCATGCGCCTGCAAGGCGGTCAAAAACCTGCTTGGCGGAGGTCTCGCCGCCGAAAGTCGCGTCTTTGGTCGGGACAGAGCGCCACAGGAACTCGGGCACGCCCTTTTCCTTCACGCGCTTCATCTCGGAGGGCACACCAGCCTTGCGGAAGTATTTCTGCGCAATGACGTCAGAGGCAACTTGAGACCATCCACCCGGGATTTCACAATCGTCGAGCTTAAACACAATCGTCCCGTCCGGGTTCCGAATCTCGGAGGTGGTCGTGTTAAACGCCAGTGCCGCATATGCGTCCTGACCTGCGGTCGTAAAGTTCCGTTCGATTTTCATCGTCTGCCCCGTCTTTTATGCCGTCGTTGCGGCCCTTATCAAAATCAATGACCCTGCTCGCAGGGTCCCCCAATTTGCTTGTGTAGGTCAGAGACAACGCGACATCGCGTCTGGAATCTGCGTTCCAGAAGCCGGTTTGATCATTTGTCGTAGGCTCTTGCCTGTCCCCGCCCAGCTACCATATTTTGTGTGGTCGCTATCAGCCTGCACAACCTGACGCATTAGGCCCTATACGGTCAACGCATTTTTTAGCAAGAATCCCCGATAAATCCTGTTGACCTCTCTTGCCAAAGTCGCGCGGCTCACGGCTACGTGATTCATCCCCAAGGTTGTTCACACATGGAAACATCCAGCCTGACACTTGCCGGTTCAATTTATCCAAATCGTAGCATTGGGTTAACGCAGGGCTGTCAGGCCAAGCTGACACTTTGTAACGAACCGGCGACCGACAGAAGCGGGCCTCAGAAAAAATTCCGCGCAAAACCGCAAAACGGCCCCATCGGCAAAAGTTTGCCACTACATGTTGTGGAATTATCCCGCAAAAACCAAAAAGGCCCCCCATATATAGGGAGGCCTTTTTAGGTACCTTGCGGTGTGGTCGGGGCAGAGAGATTCGAACTCCCGACCCTCTGTTCCCAAAACAGATGCGCTACCAGACTGCGCTATGCCCCGAACAAGGGCTGATTTAGCGATGTCGCCGGGGTTTGAAAACCCCCAAACTGCGGCTTTCTTAATTTTCGCAAGGCATCGCTGCGTCAGGGCCGAAAGACGGGTGCTGGATGACGTCCCCTTCGGATATCCCAAGCCGCGCAGACAGCCCGCCGTTGATTTCTAAAACCGCACTGACATTGTCACCACCGTCGATGGTCGTTTCATCACCGGGGATCGCGTTTTCATGGATGCGGGTGATGGTGCCCGTGCCATCCGTGAACAGCATATCAAGAGAGATGAGCGTATTGCGCATCCAAAACGTCGCGCGCTGGGGGCTGTCATAGACAAACAGCATCCCGCCCAAGGTCGGCATGCTTTCCACAAACATCAGCCCACGGGAACGTTCTGCGTTGTCGTCTGCAACGTCGACTTTGAAATTCGCCTGCCCAAAGTCACCACTGACCGTTGCGACGTCAGGCGCACAGGCTGCCGATGCCACCTGCCCCATTACAGTCAGGCACAAAGCCCCTGCAAAATGTTTGATCAAGTCACGTTGTCCCAGGTCACAACATCAATCGCCATACGACCACGCTCGCCTTCAATGACACGCAATCCGATGGCTTCACCTGCCATCAGGTTTGCCAGCCCGGATCGGCGCAGGACATCGACATGCACGAAAACATCCTGACTGTCGCCAAATACGTTGGCAAAGCCAAAGCCCTTGGTCTTATCAAACCACTTCACACGAGACGGTTCGACTTCCATGTCAGCGATATCATCTAACGAATAGTCGGCCATATCACGCAACGGCGGGATATCTTCCGAGGTTGCAACAATATTGAGAATCCGAACGGCCTGCAGGCCACGATCTGTCTGTTGAACTTCGATCTCAATAGACGCACCATCTGCGACCGATCCTTGTCCGTAGTTTCGCAAAACATTTGCATGCAAAAGAATATCGGACCCGCCATCGGCCGGCACAACAAAGCCAAAACCTTTGGTAGGATCAAACCACTTAACGTGGCCCGACAATATTTGCGGAGGTTCGGGCGACTGCATTGCTAACTCGTCGTTCTATTGGTCGAAACACGCTGTTCTTTCACCGTATACATTGTCTGGTGAGTGAAACAATCGGTAACTCGGCGTTAAGGTTGTCGATTTGGAGACATTAAGGGCTAAGCCGCGCAATTGTCCAAGACTCTTTCACAGTCTGACGCGACCAACGGAATCGGTCATGCAGCCGAAATGCCCCATCTGCCCAAAATTCAATCTCCAGTGGAGCGATATTGTACCCGCCCCAATATGGCGGACGACTGGGATTCGGTCCTTTGGATGCGGTCACCTTTGCGACCTCTGCCATTAGGCTGGCCCGTGACGATAACGGCTGTGATTGGCGCGATGCCCACGCGCCCAGCCTGCTTTGCAAGGACCGAGAGGCATAATAGGTATCAGACGTAGCTGCATCGACCCGGCTTACAATCCCTCGAACACGGACCTGACGGGCTTGCGTTTTCGAATGCAAAACAAAGGCGGCATTTCTGCTGGCCTCGATCTCCTGTGCCTTTCGGCCTTCGTAGTTGGTGTAGAAAACAAAGCCATCTGACGTGATGTCCTTAAGCAACACCATCCGGACATTTGGCAGCCCATTTGCGTCGACGGTCGCCAAAGCAATCGCATTTGGGTCGTTAACCTCTGTCTCAGTGGCATCGTCCAGCCACTGCTGCGCGATTGCAAATGGATCGTCGCCTGCAAAGATACCCGTGCGTTCGGTCATATGCGGTCCTCGTGATTATCTGTGTGTAGGCCTAGGCCAGCAACATCAGCCACGCAAGCCTACCAGTCGGCTTGCTGCCCCTACACCAATCCCCTAAACCTGCCCCCAACACACGGGGCACAACAGGGAGACGCTACATGTCATCAGATCTGATGAAGGGCAAACGCGGGCTGATCATGGGCTTGGCAAATGACAAGTCGATTGCATGGGGTATCGCCAAGGCCTGCGCAGACGCAGGTGCGGAATTGGCCTACTCTTACCAAGGTGATGCTTTGCTGAAGCGGGTCAAACCGCTGGCCGCGCAAACCGGGTCAGACATCGTTTTGCCCTGCGATGTCAGCGATATGGACTCGGTCGATCAACTGTTCACCGATCTTGAGGCCCGGTGGGGCAAGCTGGACTTTATCGTTCACGCCATCGGGTTTTCCGACAAAGGCGAATTGCGGGGTCGCTATGTCGATACAACCCGCCAAAACTTTCTGACCTCTATGGATATATCGGTCTACTCTTTCACTGCAGTTGTGCAGCGGGCCGAAAAGATGATGACTGACGGCGGGTCCTGCCTGACGATGTCTTACTACGGGGCAGAACGGGTAATGCCGCATTATAATGTCATGGGCCTGTGCAAAGCGGCACTTGAAGCGTCCGTGCGCTACCTGGCAGAAGACCTTGGCAAAGACGGCATCCGTGTCAATGCGATCTCTGCGGGGCCAATCAAGACCCTTGCGGCCTCCGGCATCGGAGACTTCCGCTACATCCTAAAGTGGAACGAATACAACTCGCCTCTCCGCCGGACGGTCACGATCGAAGACGTGGGCAAATCCGCGCTGTATCTTTTGTCCGACCTCGGATCTGGGACAACTGGGGAAGTCCTTCATGTTGATGCAGGGTATCATGTGGTTGGCATGAAAGCCGTGGATGCTCCTGACATTACCAAGGAATAGCCGGTGACTTGGGCCGCGTTCGCCTCAATCGTGCTGATTCATCTGGCGGCTGCCATGTCGCCAGGGCCCAGCTTTGTGGTCAGCGTGCGGACAGCAGCCTGCGACGGGTTTTGGGTGGCGACGGGCTTGGCGCTGGGGTTCGGCCTTGGCGCGGTCCTCTGGGCCTTCGCGGCGATGGCGGGGCTCGCAGTACTCTTTGAACTGGTACCGGTTCTTTTCACAACACTGAAACTGGTCGGGGCGGGTTTCCTGCTTTTCATCGCTTACATGATGTGGAAACACGCCAGCGCACCACTAGAACAGCCTGAAAATACAGCTGCCCCACGCACGATCGGTGGGGCCATCCGGTTCGGCTTCCTGACATTCGCCACCAACCCGAAGCCCGCGATCTTCTTCGGCGCGGTCTTCGTAGGCCTTGTGCCCGCCGACACACCGCTGATCTGGCGGGCTGCTATCCTTGCGGCGGTCTTTGTCAACGAAACGATGTGGTACATCCTCGTCGCTCGTATCTTTTCACTGCCCAAAGCCCGGGCCGGCTATATCCGACTGAAAGCCACCATTGACCGGGCCTTTGGCACCCTTATCGCCCTCTTCGGGCTCAAAATCGCGCTCACCTGAAGGACAGCATCATGACAGACAGGCTTCCCCACGAAAAAGGGTTCCACATCAGCTGGGACCAAATCCACCGCGACAGCCGGGCGCTGGCATGGCGTTTGGACGGCAAAGGGCCGGATGACGGGGCGTGGCGCGCCATTGTTGCGATCACACGCGGCGGTATGGCACCCGCGATGATCATCGCCAGAGAGCTGGACGTGCGGACAGTGGACACGATCTCGGTCATCTCCTACCATTCAGGTGGCGGCAAAGCGGACCAACGGCGCGAGGCCAAAGTGCTAAAATCACCGGACTCAAAGATCATGGGGGACGGGACTGGTATTCTGATCATCGACGATCTGGTCGACAGCGGCAAAACACTGGAACTGGTGCGCGACCTTTACCCAAATGCGCATTTCGCAACGGTCTATGCAAAACCAGAGGGCGAACCACAGGTTGATACGTTCATCACCGGGGTCAGTCAGGACACATGGATCTTTTTCCCCTGGGACATGGCGCTGCAATATGTTGAACCCTATCGGGGCAAAGACTGACACCTGCGCGGGCACTGACTGCGGGACCCTCCGGGAGGAGGTGTTGTCTGCGAAATGAAGGCACACCGGTCCGTCTTCATTTCGCCAAAACACCTCCGGGGGTTTGGGGGCTGGCCCCCAACGCAACGTTCCATCCAGCACAAGGTCACTTGCGAACAACAAACATAACAGCATAGCGAAACCAAACAAAAACACGCGCGGCGCAGCCGCACAATGGGATCAAGCCATGACACGCACCCGGACATCATCCACCTTCTCGCCTCCCGTGATGGAGGCGCGGCGCTGGCTGGAGGGTGTGGCGCATCCGGCGGACAGGCCCTTGCTGAACGTCAGCCAAGCGGCACCTGTTGATCCCCCTCCAGCGGCCATGCGCAACGCGATGGCCGACATCATCCGCGACGACGCTGAGGCCCATCTTTATGGCGCCGTTCTTGGCCTGCCCGCCCTGCGTGCGGCAGTCGCAGACCGGTGGTCAGTAGCGTATGGCGGACAAATCAGCGCGGATCAGGTGGCCATTACCTCCGGGTGCAATCAGGCCTTTGCCGCCGCCATTGCGGCGCTGTGTACCGAAGGCGACAACGTCATTATCCCGGTCCCCTACTATTTCAACCATCGCATGTGGCTTGATATGGCCGGGGTCGACACAGTTCCTTTGCAGGTTGGCCCCGGGATGATCCCGGATGCAGATGTCGCAGCACAGCTGATCACATCCAAAACCCGCGCCATTGCCCTCGTCAGTCCCAACAACCCGGCGGGCGTTGAATACCCCGCCGAGACGTTACAAGCTTTCGCAGATCTTGCCCGATCGCGGGGGATCAGACTGATCGTTGATGAAACTTACCGGGACTTTGACAGCCGAACAGGTGCGCCCCATCCGTTGTTTGCAGACCCCACATGGTCGAACACCCTGATCCATCTTTATTCTTTCTCAAAGGCGTACCGTCTCACCGGCCACCGGGTGGGTGCCATCGTTGCAGACATGGCCCTGCTGGCAGAAGCGGAAAAGTTTCTCGACACGGTCACCATATGCCCAAACCAACTTGGCCAACGCGCAGCCCTGTGGGGGATGGTGCACCTCAGCGATTGGCTGGCAGACGAGCGGCTGGAAATTCTAGACAGGCGGGCAGCCATTGCCGACCACTTTCCTAAACTCGCCGCCAAGGGTTGGGTCCTGCTGGGATGCGGCGCCTACTTCGCCTACATGCAGCATCCGTTTGATATCCCATCAGACCAACTTGCCCAGCGTTTGGTGACCGAGGCCGGTATCCTCGCCCTGCCCGGCACGATGTTCATGCCATCCGAAGACCCGGCGGGACAGCGCCAGTTGCGCATTGCCTTTGCCAATGTGGACCGGGCGGGCATCAAAACCCTGTTCGACAGGCTCGAAAACCTCATCCTGTGACCTTGCGCGCGCGCGGCCTGCATCATATGCATTTGCGACCAAGCAAGAGGCAGTGACCAATGGCAGAAAACAAGACTAAAAAATACGCGGTTGGCATCATCGTGGGCCTTCTTTTCGTGGGCCTTTTGGGCTTTGGCGGCGGTGGTTTGTCCGGGACAATCCGCAGCATCGGCACCGTGGGTGACAAACCTATCCCCGTGGTCCAGTACCAGCGCGCCCTGACCCAGCAGATCCGCAGCTTTGAACAGCAAGTCGGCACGCCGCTTAGCTTTGTGCAGGCCCAGTCAATTGGTCTGGATCAGCAGGTCCTGAACGCTGTGATCGCAGAACGCTCGCTTGATAATGAGGCAGCCAATCTTGGCATTTCCGTAGGCGATGCCCGCGTCCGTGAAGAGGTCCTGCAGGTGCCCGGCTTTCGGGGGTTGAGCGGTGAGTTTGACCGCGAAGCCTATCGCGGGGCGTTGCAACGCGCTGGCCAGACTGAAGGCGAATTCGAAACCAGTATCCGCGAAGAAGTGTCCCGCAACTTGCTGCAGGCCGCCGTCGTTGAAGGCATCGCAGCCCCCACCACCTATGCAGAGACTTTGGCGAAATATATCGGCGAAACGCGCGCCATCACATGGGCCACCATCCGGCCCGAAGATCTGTCCGCCCCAGTGCCCGGCCCCACAGACGCCGACATCCAGACCTTTTACGATGAGAACCCCGATCTTTTCACAGCCCCCGAAACCCGTGAAATCTCCTACGCATGGCTGACGCCTTCGATGATACAAGACGACGTCACAATCGACGAAACCGCAGTGCGCGAACTTTATGATGATCGAATTGACGAATTTGTCCGCCCTGAACGTCGGCTGGTGGAGCGGATTGTGTACGGTGATGCGACCGAAGTTGACGCAGCCGTGGCGCAATTGGCCGATGAAAGCGCGACTTTCGAAGACCTTGTTGAGGCGCGGGGCTTGTCCCTGACAGATGTGGACATGGGCGACGTCGATCAATCCAGTCTTGGATCTGCTGGTAAGGCTGTCTTTTCCGCGGCCACAGGTGACGTCGTTGGCCCCTTTGAAACCCCGTTTGGCCCGGCCTTGTTTCGTATGAATGCGATACTCGCAGCTGACGAGACACCATTTGATGAAGCAGAACCGATCCTGCGCGAAGAGCTTGCCGCCGCGCGTTCGCGCCGGGTGATTGATGATGCCCGCGAAGGCATTACTGACCTCTTGGCGGGCGGTGCCCAGATCGAAGATATCGTTGGCCAAACTGACATGGAGCAAGGCACGATCGAATGGGATGTGGACACCCGTGAAGGTATCGCCGCCTATGACGCATTCCGCACCGCTGCCGCTGCCGCTCGCGAAGGTGATTTTCCCGAATTGATCGAACTGGCTGATGGTGGTGTCTTTACGCTGCGGCTTGACGGTACCACACCGCCAACTCTGCGGCCATTAGAGGATGTCCGCGACGATGCAGCCGATGGTTGGCAAGATGCGCGCGTTCAGCAAGCGGTCATGGAAGAAGCTACCGCTGCTGCCGAAGCCCTCGACGCCACAACTGGGTTCGAGACCCAAGGGTTGATCGCCTCATCAGAGACCGGGCTGACGCGCCGTAGCTTTGTGGATGGGACGCCGCCAGGGTTCATGCAGCAGGTCTTTGATCTTGCCGTAGGTGACGTCACGACGATTGACGCTGATACCTTTGGCATCATCCTGCGTCTGGACGCGGCACAGGTGCCGTCCGCTGACGACGAGGCGATTGCAGCCGACCTCGAAGCCGTCTTGGAAACGGCCACTGTTGGCATCGCCCAAGACATCTTTGACATCTACAATAACGCATTGCAGCGCCAGACAGAGGTCGCAATCAATCCCGCTGCAATCACTGCTGTACATTCGGCGTTTCAATAGGGCCCCTTTGGAAACCACCCGCCTGAAACGGCCAACATAGGACGATCCGACATGGCCCTCTCGCCAGACTTTGACACATTCGCGCGCGCCTTTGGCGCGGGCGAAAATCAGGTGGTTTATACCCGGCTTGCGGCTGATCTGGACACGCCTGTGTCTCTAATGCTTAAGCTAAACGGCGCGGGCACCAACGCTTTCATGCTGGAAAGCGTGACCGGCGGCGAAATCCGGGGCCGCTATTCGATCATCGGGATGAACCCCGACCTGATCTGGGAATGTCGCGGGACGGCTAGTCGGGTGAACCGCAACGCTCGTTTTGATGATCAGGGATTTGTGGATTGCGCAGACGATCCTCTGACGGCCCTGCGTGGTCTGATCGCGGAAAGCCGCATCGACTTGCCTGTTGATCTGCCAGGGGCGGCTGCAGGTCTGTTCGGGTTTCTGGGTTACGACATGATTCGGCTGATCGAACGTCTGCCGGATGTGAACCCAGACCCGCTTGGCCTTCCAGATGCCGTAATGATCCGGCCGTCTGTTGTGGCCATTCTGGACGGCGTTAAAGGCGACGTCATCCTTGTGGCCCCTGCATGGGCCGACAGCGGCTTGTCCGCCAAAGCCGCTTACGCCCAAGCGGCAGAGCGTGTGATGGATGCGCAGCGCGCCCTCGACCGGCCTGCCGCTGTCGAATCGCGTTTGTTGTCCGATCCATCCCCCGTTGTCCCACCGCAATCGAACTTCACCCATCAAGGCTATCTGGATGCTGTGGACCGCGCGAAAGAATACATCCGCGCCGGTGACATCTTTCAGGTCGTGCCAGCCCAACGCTGGACCCAGGACTTCCGCGAGCCTCCTTTTGCGCTCTATCGCTCGCTGCGCCGCACGAACCCCTCGCCTTACATGTTTTACTTCAACTTTGGCGGCTATCAGATCATCGGGGCGAGCCCGGAAATCCTAGTGCAGGTGCTGGGCACGAAGGTCACAATCCGGCCTATCGCAGGCACCCGCCCCCGTGGCGCAACCCCAGAAGAAGACAAATCCAACGAAGCTGATCTGCTGGCCGACAAAAAGGAGCTGGCAGAGCACCTGATGCTGCTTGATCTGGGCCGCAACGACACCGGCAAAGTATCCAAGATCGGCACCGTCCACCCGACAGAACAATTCACGGTCGAATACTATAGCCACGTCATGCACATCGTCTCAAACGTGGTAGGCGAGTTGGCAGAGGATCAAGACGCGTTGTCTGCCTTCTTTGCGGGGATGCCCGCTGGTACGGTCTCGGGGGCGCCCAAGGTCCGCGCGATGGAGATCATCGACGAATTGGAACCCGAAAAGCGTGGCGTCTACGGCGGGGGCTGCGGTTATTTCAGCGCTAACGGCGATATGGACATGTGCATCGCGCTGCGCACGGCGGTGCTACAGGATCAAAAGCTGTATATTCAGGCAGGCGGCGGTGTTGTCTACGACAGCGATCCCGAAGCGGAATACCAAGAGACTGTTCACAAATCGAACGCCATCCGCAAAGCGGCAGCTGACGCCACAATGTTCACCGGCAACGGCAACAGTTAGCGTCCTACTCGGCCGTCAGTGTTGCTGAAACCGGCACCACAGCCACCTGTCCTGCGCGACTTGCCGAGCCCCATTGGATCAATGCGGAAATCGTCTCGGGGCGCACTTGACCTAACATGATCACACCTGTGTCCTGACGCGCCCGAAATGCCGCCTGATCCATAAATCGACGAATAACCGACCCATCCTGCCCTTCGGCGTCAAGGTCGCGGAAGATCACGCCTGCAGGCACACCGTTTTCTGCGGCGACACGCGGCGCAGAATTCAGACCGCGTGGCACCGTAATCAACCCCTGACCGTTTTCGGACAATGCCGCGACAGTCTGCTGGATCACATCCATATCGCCTTGGGTTTCACCTTGCGCATCAAGGATAGCGATCGCTTGGGGCATTGCGGCCAGCGCGGCCTCAAAATAGATGGCCACGTCGGTTGCCGTTGCCGAAGGTGGCAAGGCCGCTTCCATGCCGACTTCAACGCCGACTGCGCGATAGGCATTCATACGGTCTTGGGCGTCCTCAAGCGACGGATTTAGCATCACGCTAACGGGAAACGGAATACCTGCGACAGCTGCAACAGCGCCGTCAAAACTGCCATCATCTGTCAACACAACAGACATCTCAGGCAGGTCATCTGGGTTGCTATAAGCGGCCGCATACCGCGTGATCGCAGGTGTCCCTTCGGGGAAAGTTTCGGCCTCTGGGGCTTCTTGCGGTGCGTCGTCAGTGGCTTGCGCAGCAGTGGCGCCGCCTGTCAGCCGATTGACCCGAACGCCGGTATTGCCGCCGGGCAAAGCGCGATCCGCAGTATCGTCTACAATTGCCACAACTTCGACGTCGCCGGACACAACACCGCTATCGTCGCTCGTTGGTGCGGCGTCGCCTGCGGCTGGTGTTGCGGGCGAAAGTGGGGCCTGTGGCGCAAGTGGTGCAACGTCTGCTGCCGTCTCAATTGTTGGAACAGTGGCGCCTGTTGCCGGGGCATCATCGGCAATGGGTGCATCAGTAACAACGGTTGGTGCAGGTGTTGGCGCATCAGCAATATCAGATTGGGCAATCGCGGTGACGTCCGTGGCGGGGGTGTCAAGCGGTTGCGATTGCGGGCTGGGAAGGACAGGTGCGTCGGCGCTGGCCGTCACATCAGAGGTCAGCGGCGCTGCGGCTGGTGCCGTCAGCGTATCGACGGAGGCTACCGTCGGCTGGACAGCCGGGGCTGTTTCCGGCGCAGCAGGGCGTAAATCGGTGTCTACTGCCGCAACTCCGGCAGGTGCATCTGCACTGCCCGGTGCATCATCAGCTGTTGGAATATCCGAAGGCGCGTCCGTCTCATCAGGGGCTGGCTGAAGGTCCGCGACAGTATCAGTCACTTGCGCTGCGTCATCAGTGACGTTTAGATCGGTTGTGGCTGTATCGGATCCATCGGTTGCTTGGGCGACGACTTCTTCGGCAGCGTCCTGTGTCGGTGCGTCGGACGCTGCTGCAGGCGCAGCTTGCGTTACGTCGACCGCAGGTGCCGCGTCACTTTCTGGTGCGTCAAATGTCTCAGGGGCTGCTTGCAATTCAACCGGGTCTTCGGCACCCGGCAAAACCGGTGCCGCACTCGTCGCTTGTGGCGTTGCGATTTCGGGGGTGCCGCCCGCTTCAACCGCCACCGCATCATCCGCGACACTGGCACCATCAGCATCAGGTGCCGCATTCACGTTATTCGGCGGAGGGTTCACCAAAGACACCCCAGCCAATGTCACGCCACCCAAGACGAGACCCCAAAAACCGCCACCCAGAAATCCGCGCACGATGATCACCTCATAAGACCTAGTCGCAGGACGCGTGTTTGCCCCACCCACGACACTGACCAAGTGTCCCGGTGCGCCTTGACGACACCCCGGCTCTCGGCCCATTTATGGGAGAACTATACCGCAAGCCATCCGGTGGACGGTAGCCCCAAATCCCGGAAAGCTGCGCGATATGCTGCTCTTGATCGATAATTACGACAGTTTCACCTATAATTTGGTGCATTACGTCGGAGAACTTGGCGCGGAAGTTGTGGTCAAACGCAATGATGCGATCAACGTACAAGAGGCGATGGCCATGAAGCCGGACGGTATTTTGCTGTCGCCCGGCCCCTGCGACCCGTCGCAGGCGGGTATTTGCCTTGCTTTGACAAAAGCAGCCGCTGAAACGAAAACACCTTTGTTCGGTGTGTGTCTAGGGCATCAAACTATCGGCGAAGCATTTGGCGGACAAGTCACGCGCTGCCACGAGATCGTGCACGGCAAAATGGGCAAGATGCATCATACCGGCAAAAGCGTCTTTGCAGGCCTGCCAACACCATTTGACGCAACCCGATATCATTCCTTGATTGTCGACCGCGGCACCCTGCCCGACTGCCTGGAAATCACGGCGGAACTGGAAGACGGCACCATCATGGGCTTGCAACACCGCGAACTGCCGATGCATGGCGTCCAGTTTCACCCCGAATCCATTGCATCCGAGCATGGTCACGCCCTGATCGACAACTTCCTGAAGACCATGAAAGTCCCAGCATGAGCGACGCACTCAAACCCCTGATTGACGCCGCAGCTGAAGGACCGCTTTCGCGGGCGCAGGCAGAGCAGGCCTTCGAGATTCTGTTCAACGGCGATGCCACCCCATCGCAGATCGGTGGCTTTCTGATGGCGTTGCGGACACGCGGCGAAACCGTCGACGAATACGCAGCCGCTGCGGCTGTTATGCGCGCCAAGTGTTTGCCGGTCCGCGCGCCAGATGGGGCGATGGACATCGTTGGCACCGGCGGGGATGGCAAACACACGTTGAATATCTCGACTGCAACCGCATTTGTCGTGGCCGGTGCCGGTGTCCCTGTCGCCAAACATGGCAACCGCAACCTGTCCTCCA
>CALILP010000188.1 GCA_938016515.1 uncultured Paracoccaceae bacterium | reverse complement strand
TAGCGCGGCCATGATCGCGTGCAATGATGGGGATTTTCGGATGGCTTTTGACGGATTTTCAGACCAAAGCATGACACGCAAAGCCATGAAGGCAGAGCTGTTGGATGCGGAAACAGAGCTGGCTTTGGCCTATGCGTGGCGTGATGAACGCGACGAAGAGGCATTGCACCGCCTGATCACCGCCTACATGCGCCTTGCGATTTCGATGGCCGGAAAGTTCAAGCGTTATGGCGCTCCGATGAACGATCTGATTCAGGAAGCCTCTGTCGGTCTGATGAAGGCCGCTGACAAATTCGATCCTGATCGCGGGGTGCGCTTTTCGACATATGCCGTCTGGTGGATCAAAGCATCGATTCAGGACTATGTGATGCGCAACTGGTCGATGGTTCGCACCGGCTCTACCTCCTCACAGAAAAGCCTGTTCTTCAACCTGCGCCGCGTGCAAGCCCGCCTAGAGCGTGAAGCAGCTGCAGAAGGTCGCGTGATTGACCGCCATGACATGCGCAAGATGATCTCGGAAGAGGTCGGTGTTCCGTTGCATGACGTTGAGATGATGGAAGGCCGCCTGTCCGGCTCTGATTTCTCGCTGAATGCGACCCAGTCGACCGAAGACGAGGGCCGCGAGTGGATTGATGCTCTTGAGGATGATGGTCCGCAGGCCGCAGAGACGGTCGAAAACAACCATGACAACGACACTTTGCGCCAATGGCTGCTGTCAGCCCTGAATGATCTTAACGACCGCGAGCGGTTCATCGTGCGCGAGCGCAAGATGCGTGACGACCCGCGCACCCTGGAAAGCCTTGGCAACGAGCTGGGCCTGTCGAAAGAACGTGTTCGTCAGCTGGAAGCCGCTGCTTTTGGCAAAATGCGCAAGAACCTTGAAGGCCAAAGCCAAGAGGTCCATCGTTTCTTGGTATGAGACTTGGCCTATCTTTGACGATCCTCCTGACCTCCTCTGCTGCTGCGGAGGAGGTTTTTTATTTGGATCCCGCCCTTTTCGATGACGCCGATGTGGTTATCGTCGGCGAGCTGCATGATCAGGCGGAGCATCACCTGACCCAAGCCGCCATCGTGGCCTTGTTGCGCCCCACCGCTGTCGTGTTTGAAATGCTGACCGCTAAGCAGGCTACCTTGGTGACATCCGAAAACCTTGCTGACCCGGATTTGGGCGAAACGCTGGGCTGGCAGGCGGCTGGCTGGCCTGATTTTGCCATTTACGCCCCGATCTTTGCTTCGATGGGGAATGCTGTGGCTGTAGGTGCCGCTGCTGATGAAGCCACAGTCGCAAAGGCGCGGGATGATGGTGCTGCGGCCGCGATTGATGATCCGATCTATGGGTTGGACGCGCCCTTGCCCGAAACAGAACAGGCTTTGCGCGAACACGGCATGCAAGATGTACATTGCGGCGCGCTGCCGGAAGACATTCTGCCGTGGTTTGTTGATCAACAACGCTTTGCCGACGCGGCCTTTACCCAAGCGACGCTAGCTGCACTTGATACATATGGGGCACCCGTTGTCGTGATCACGGGCAATGGGCACGCCCGAAATGACTGGGGGATGCCCAGCTTTCTAGCGCGTGTTGCCCCAACGGTTGCAGTCATCTCTGTGGGTCAGATTGTCGAACCCGACCCGGCAGCCCCATATGATTACTGGAAAGTGCTCGGGTCGATCGACACCAGTCAGGACCCTTGCACCGCATTCAAATGAACCAATTGCCCCGCCGCCGCCAAGGCCCTACCTTAGCCCCAAAGTGAGGGCCTTATCATGCTGGCTGATAAACATATTCTTCTGATCATCGGGGGCGGGATTGCCGCCTACAAGTCCCTTGATCTGATCCGGCAACTGCGCAAACGCGGCTGTCAGGTGACGCCTGTGCTGACCAAAGCAGGCCGTGAATTCGTCACGCCGCTATCCGTGTCCGCATTAGCAGGATCCAAGGTGTACGGCGACCTGTTCGACCTGACCGACGAAGCCGAGATGGGCCATATCGAATTGTCACGTGCCGCTGATTTGATCGTTGTGGCCCCGGCCACCGCTGATCTGATGGCCAAGATGGCGGCTGGTCTGTCAAACGATCTGGCCTCGACGTTGCTGTTGGCCACAGACAAGCGCGTGCTCTTGGCCCCCTCGATGAACGTGCGCATGTGGGAGCACCCGGCGACACAGCGCAATCTGGTGACGCTGAAGGATGATGGCATCCTGACTGTGGGCCCCGGTGAGGGCGACATGGCCTGCGGTGAATACGGTCCGGGCCGTATGGCAGAGCCAATGGAGATTGTCGCGGCCACGGACGCCGCCCTGTCCGACGGCCCGCTGAAAGGCAAACATGTGTTGGTCACCTCTGGCCCCACCCACGAGCCGATTGACCCGGTACGTTACATCGCAAACCGCTCTTCCGGGGCGCAGGGCACTGCGATTGCCAACGCCCTGCTGGCCTTGGGGGCCGAGGTGACATTTGTGACCGGTCCCGCCGACGTTGCCCCGCCGATGGATGCAACTGTTGTCGCAATCGAGACCGCGCAGGACATGCTGGCCGCAGTTGGTGCAGCCTTGCCTGCTGATGCCGCAGTCTTTGCGGCGGCTGTTGCTGACTGGCATGTCGCCAATGCCTCTGACAGCAAGATCAAGAAGGACAAAGACGGCCTGCCGACCCTCAACTTTGCAGAGAACCCAGACATTCTGGCGGCCGTGTCAGGCATGGAAAAAGGTCGGCCCAAGCTGGTGGTCGGCTTTGCCGCTGAAACAAATGATGTCCAAGCCAATGCTGTGGCCAAACGTAAACGCAAAGGATGTGACTGGATCGTCGCCAACGACGTGTCGCCAGAGACCGGGATCATGGGAGGGTCGGAAAATGCCGTGACCCTGATTTCCGACGATGGCGCAGATGTTTGGCCCCGCATGGGCAAAGACGCCGTGGCCCGCCAACTGGCAGAGCGGATCGCGCAGGCCTTGGCGTAGACCGAATTTTCTAGAAAATTCTGGGGGCCAGCCCCCACACCCCCGAAGTATTTTTGACCAAAAGAAGCATGAAGGACCCGCTATGAAAGTCGCGATTTGCTGGGACGCTGATGCCGATCACAGCCTTGCCTTGCCGTCTTATGAGACGCGCGGAGCTGCTGGTGCCGATGTGCGCGCAAACTTTGGCCAGCGTGGCGGACTGTTGACGCTGGCACCCGGTGCCCGCGCCCTGATCCCGACGGGGTTGCGCATGGCGATCCCTGAGGGCCTTGAGGTGCAGGTCAGGCCTCGGTCTGGTTTGGCCCTCAAGCATGGGATTGCATTGGTGAACAGCCCCGGAACGATTGACAGCGACTATCGCGGGCCGGTTGGCGTGATCATGGTAAACTTTGGCGACGTCGATTTTGAAGTGACCCACGGGATGCGCATCGCTCAGCTGGTCGTGGCCCCTGTTGTGCAGGCCACCTTTGATCTGGTCGACACCCTTGATGAGACTGCGCGTGGCGTCGGTGGTTTTGGTAGTACAGGTGTAGTCACATGATCATGGTGGCCGCGATGGCCGCCGCGATCTGGGGTATTGGGGTCGCGATGGGCACCCCCAAACGTGCCCGCTGGATCATGATCGGCCTTTTGCTGGTTGCCGTGATGGCCTTGCAGCTGGCCTTACCGGATCGCCACCCCCTGCGTGAGGCAACTGGCGGTGATGTCCGGTTGTGGGCGCTGATTGTGGCGTTTGGTGTGATGATTTGGGGCTATCGCCGCGGTTTGGCCGCTGTCCGTCGCAAAGCCGGGCCCGGTGTTTCGGCCGTGCATGTTCCCGTTCAAAGTGACCGGTTTTCAGAGACTGAGTTGGACCGCTATGCCCGCCATATTATCCTGCGCGAGGTGGGCGGGACCGGTCAAAAGGCACTGAAACAGGCCAAGGTTCTGGTCGTGGGTGCCGGTGGGTTGGGCGCTCCGGCTTTGCAATATCTGGCTGCTGCTGGCGTTGGTCAGATCGGCGTGATTGACGACGATGTGGTTGAGAATGCGAATTTGCAGCGTCAGGTGATCCATCTTGATCAACGGATCGGAATGCCCAAGGCGCATTCAGCCGCAGAGGCCATGCGTGCACTGAACCCGTTTATCACAGTCAAACCCTATCAACGCCGTCTGGATGCCAGCATCGCCCCAGAGCTGTTTGCTGAATATGATATCGTGCTGGATGGGTCGGACAACTTTGCGACACGGTATCTGGTGAATGAGGTCTGCGTGGCCGGAAAGATCCCCTTGGTGGCTGCAGCGTTGACCCAATGGGAAGGTCAAATCAGCGTCTACGACCCGGCCAAAGAGGCCCCCTGTTACGCCTGCCTTTTCCCCAAAGCCCCGGCACCTGATTTGGTCCCGTCTTGCGCTGAGGCTGGCGTTATTGGCCCATTGCCCGGTGTTGTTGGATCCATGATGGCGGTCGAAACCGTCAAGCTGATCACCGGTGCTGGCGACCCCTTGCGCGGCCGGTTGCTGATTTACGATGCACTTTATGGCGACACCCGCGTGATCGCGGCCCAGCGCCGCCCCGATTGTGCAGTTTGCGGACAGGCCCCCTTGCCATAAGCCAGACCTGCGCCATACTAGCTGGAGAATGCATTCCTTGGGGGGACCTGAACCATGAAATATATCGCACCCGCTGCTGCCATGATGATGCTGGGCACCGCAACCCTTGCTGATGGCCATCTGCCAGACCTTGGCGGCCAAGAGATCGTTGTCGTCACCGAAAACGCCTATCCGCCGCTGCAATTCATCGACGGAGACGGCAATGCCGTTGGTTGGGAATATGACGCGATGGCCGAGATCGCGACCCGGATCAATGCCACCATCGTTTATGAAAACATCAGCTGGGACGCGATGATCCCTGCGGTATCCGAAGGTCAGTTTGATCTGGGCATGACCGGGATCACCATCCGCGAGGACCGCGCTGAGGTCGTGGATTTCTCGGACAGCTACATGACATCCGAGATGGTGATGATGGTGCGCGGGGATGAAGACCGGTTCACAGACGCCGCCTCTTTTGCCGCCGACCCTGATCTATTGATGGCAGCCCAGCCCGGTACAACGCCTTTTTATGTCGGCGTATATGACGTGCTGGATGGAGACGAGGCGAACCCCCGTATCGTGAAGATGGAAACGTTTGGGGCCACAGTGCAAGCCCTGCGCACCGGCGACGTTGATCTGGTTCTGACCGACGGAACTGCGGGCAACGGCTATGTCGATGCCTCGGACGGTGGTCTGAAGATTATTGGCGAAAAGCTGGGGACCGAGGACTTTGGCTTTATCTTCCCGAAGGGATCTGACCTTGTGGAGCCGATGAATGCCGCAATTGCCGACATGGCTGCAGACGGGACAATTGATGCCCTGAATACAAGATGGTTTCTTGAGTATAAGCTGGGTGAATAACGGCACAATCCGTGGGTTTCACCCACCCTACGCCTGATGATACCCACGTCCCCTGACGACAAAGACTTTCCCTGGTGGCTGGTGATTGTGCTGGCTACCGGGGCCTATCTGTTTTGGCAGGTCTTTACCGTCGAGATCTATAGCAGGGTCCTTGGCACCCTAACGCAAGGCATCTGGATTACGATCTATGTGACGATCGTTGCCTATTTCAGCGCCTGCCTGATTGGGTTGGGCCTTGCCGTGGCCCAACTGTCCCGGTTCATCGTTTTGCGCCAAGCCGCTCGTCTCTATGTCGAGGTGGTCCGGGGTATTCCGATTATCGTGCTGCTGCTTTACGTCGCCTTTGTTTTGGCCCCCGCGATGGTGTCCGGCTGGAACTGGATTGCCGAAAGTATCGGGCTGGACCCGATCCGCACCCGTGACTTTACGCTGCTCTGGCGGGCGGTGATCGCCCTGACCATCGCATATTCATCCTTTCTGGCAGAGGTCTTTCGCGCCGGATTGCAGTCCGTCGACGAGGGCCAGATCGAAGCCGCCGAGGCACTGGGCCTCAGCCGTTGGCAGCGCTTTCGCCATATCGTCTTGCCACAGGCCTTTCGCATGATCATGCCGCCCTTGGGCAATGACTTTGTCGCCATGGTGAAGGATAGCTCGCTGGTGTCTGTGTTGGGCGTCACCGACGTGACGCAGCTGGGCAAAGTCCTTGCCGCCGGGAACTTTCGCTACTTCGAAACCTATAACGTTGTGGCCCTCGTGTACCTGACGATGACGATCACCTTGTCTTTGGCGATGCGCCGGTTGGAAAAACACATGCGGGCCCGCCCCGGTGGCCCGTCGGATTATTGAGTTGTTTTGGCGAAATGAAGGGGGGATCGGAGTGGCAATCTTTGAGGGTGACACCTAAGTTGTGACCAAAGGAGACTTTCATGACAAACCCGCTGCTGACCGATTGGACCACCCCGTTTGGCCTGCCCCCCTTTGATCTGATCTCGGATGAGGATTTCAGCCCCGCCGTGGATGCAGCATTGGAGCGCGCGCGCGCGGCGATTGATGCGATTGCGCAGGATCCTGAGGAGCCGACCTTTGATAACACGGTGCTGGCCATGGAGTTGGCGGATCGGGAGTTGGGCAAGGTACTGGGCACGTTCTATGGCGTGGCGGGGGCCGATAGTAATCCCAAGCGCGAGGAATTGCAGCGCGCATTTGGGCCGCAGCTTAGCGCCTATGGGTCCGAGATCACCGAGAACAAGGCCTTGTTTGCCCGTGTCGAAACCCTGTGGCAACAGCGCGATACGCTTGACCTGACCAATGAACAACAGCGCGTGTTGATGCTGACCCGGCGCGGCTTTGTCCGCAGTGGCGCACAACTGGAAGGCGATGCTGCCAAACGTCTGCGGGATGTGAAGGCCCGGCTGTCTGTATTGGGAACCGAATTTACCCAGAACCTGCTGGCTGATGAGCGGGAGTGGTTCATGGTGCTGGCCGAAAATGATCTGGAGGGTCTGCCCGATTTTGTGATCGCCACAGCCCGCGCTGCCGGGGCCGAGAAGAAAGCGGATGGGCCAGTTGTGACCCTGTCCCGCTCGCTGATCGTGCCGTTCCTGCAATTTTCGCCCCGTCGTGATCTGCGTCAGAAGGCTTACGAGGCATGGGTCGCCCGTGGGGCCAATGGCGGCGAGACGGACAACCGCGCGATTGCAGCTGAAACACTGGCGTTGCGTGAAGAGCGGGCCAAGCTGCTTGGCTATGCGACCTTCGCTGACTACAAGCTTGAGACCGAGATGGCAGGCACGCCAGATGCTGTCCGTGATCTGTTGATGCAGGTCTGGACCCCGGCCAAAGCTGCTGCCGAAAGTGACGCTGCCAAACTGGAAACGATGTTGCATGCCGACGGTGTGGCCGGACCGCTGGAGGCCTGGGACTGGCGGTACTATTCAGAAAAGCGACGGCAGGCCGAGCATGATCTGGATGAGGCAGCACTGAAACCGTATCTGCAACTTGATCGCATGATCGAGGCTGCGTTTACCTGTGCGACCCGCCTGTTCAATCTGCAATTCAAGCCGCTGGACGGCCCGGTCTACCACCCCGATGTCCACCTGTGGGACGTCACCCGGAACGGCGAACATATCGCCGTGTTCATTGGCGATTACTTTGCCCGCGGCTCCAAACGCTCTGGCGCATGGTGCATGGCGATGCAGTCCCAGAACCGGATGGACGGCGATATGCGGCCCCATGTCGTGAACGTCTGCAACTTCGCCAAGCCAGAAGACGGCCAACCTGCGCTGCTGTCCTACGACGACGCCCGGACATTGTTCCACGAATTCGGCCACGCCCTGCATCAGATGCTGTCAGACGTGACCTATGACAGTATTTCCGGCACCTCCGTGGCCCGCGACTTTGTGGAATTGCCTAGCCAGCTCTATGAACATTGGCTGGAAGTGCCCGAAGTCTTGGCAGAATTTGCGACCCACGCAGAAACCGGCGCACCGATGCCGAAAGACATGCTGCAACGCATGCTGGATGCTGCGACCTATGACATGGGATTCCAGACGGTAGAATATGTCGCATCAGCGCTGGTTGATCTGGGCTTTCACGATGGCCCGGCCCCCAAAGATCCGATGCAACGCCAAGCGGAAATCCTTGAAGACATTGGCATGCCCCACGCCATCCGGATGCGCCACGCCACCCCGCATTTCGCGCATGTCTTTGCAGGTGACGGATATTCCAGCGGATACTATAGCTACATGTGGTCAGAGGTGATGGACGCAGACGCCTTTGCGGCCTTCGAGGAAGCAGGCGATCCGTTTGACGCAGAATTGGCCAAGAAACTGGAAGATACAGTGCTATCCTCGGGTGGTTCCATCGACGCGGCGGATCTTTACAAAAGCTTCAGGGGCAGACTGCCGGGGGTGGATGCGCTGCTCAAAGGGCGGGGCCTCGATACGGCAGCGTAGCCTAAGGCTTCTTTGTTTCTTTCTATATCCCGGGGGGAGCGCAGCGGGGGGCTGGCCCCCGACTTTTCTGGAAAAATCGCTCCTCTTGCCAGCCGCATGCGATAAGGCCACATTGTCCGCACCATAAGACCAGCCGGACACCAAATGCCCATTTCAATCGACACATTCTTTCTGGACCCCGACGCCGAGGGCACGCTGCAGGCGCGAATCCAACAGATGGTGGCGCAGGGTATTCTGGCGGGCCGCTTCAGGCCGGGTGAAAAGCTGCCGTCGTCGCGCAAGATGGCCCTGCATCTGCAGGTCAGCCGGATCACGGTCACGCTGGCCTATACCGAATTGGTTGCGGATGATTACCTGATCTCAAAGGGCCGATCCGGGTATTTCGTCTCTGAGAACGCACCGGAACCGCCTGCTTTCCCAATCTTGCAGGCACCTCAAAGCACCGTCGATTGGGCCCGTGTGATCGGCCAAAAACCAACGCCGCCGATCCATCTGGACAAGCCTGCGGATTGGGCCAGCTACAAATACCCTTTTATCTATGGTCAGACCGATCCCACGCTGTTTGACAGCACGAACTGGCGTCTTTGTGCCCTGCAAGCCTTGGGCAAACGCGACTTCAACGCGATGACCACCGATTATTACGACGGGGATGACCCGAAACTGACCGAGTTTATTGCCCGTCAGATTCTACCCCGGCGCGGTATTCTGGCCAATCAGCAAGAGGTTCTCGTCACGATGGGCGCGCAGAATGCGCTATGGTTGTCGGCGCAGGTTTTGCTGAATGCCCGCAGACGCGCCACGATTGAAAACCCGTGCTATCCGGCGTTACGCACGATCCTGACCCAATCGAGCTGCCAGCTGAGTACGGTTGACGTCGATCACGATGGCCTCCCGCCTGAAGATATTCCCGCAGGCACCGACGTGGTCTTCACTACACCCAGCCACCAGTGCCCAACGGCCAAGACCATGCCCTTGTCCCGCCGCAAGGCTTTGCTGGCCAAGGCAGAAGCCGAGGATTTTGTGATCGTAGAGGACGACTATGAATTCGAGATGTCGTTCCTTAAATCCCCCTCTCCATCGCTGAAATCGCTCGATCAAAACGGGCGGGTGATCTACGTGGGATCCTTCTCCAAATCCCTTTTTCCCGGCTTGCGGCTTGGATACCTCGTGGGCCCAGCGCCTTTTATTCGCGAAGCGCGGGCTTTGCGTGCCTCTGTCCTGCGCCATCCACCCGGCCAGATGCAGCGCACGGTCGCTTATTACCTGTCGCTGGGTCACTACGATGCCCTGATCCGCCGGATGAGCCGTGCATATCACCAGCGTCGCGAAATTATTGACAGCGCGATTGCCGATCATGGTCTGACCATCGCCGGTGAAGGCACCTTTGGCGGCAGTGCGATCTGGATGCGTGCACCTGATCATGTTGATGCAAGCGCACTTGCCTTGGCCCTGCGACAAAAGGGCGTTTTGATCGAGCCGGGTGCGGCATTTTTTGCCGGATCTTCACCGCCTTTGCATTATTTCAGGCTCGCCTATTCATCGATTCCCGCAAATCGGATCGCAGCTGGGATCGCTTTGATTGCGCAAACCCTTGAAATACAAGGGGATGCGGCGACAGTTTGGACTTAGACTAGGCAAGCAGAGGTTTCTCTGGTAGATCGCGTCCATGATATTTTGAGACATAGAGTCTCAAAAATGAAAGCGCTGGACCTAAATTGCAAGATCAACTGGACCTAACCCCAGCCTTGATCAAATCTTAGTGTCACCGCATGAGTTATCCGGCCTGATTCAGGCCGCGCCGCAATCACTGTCTGGAGGGACCACCCCATGAAAATGACCACAGAAGAAGCCTTCGTCAAAACCCTGCAAGCGCACGGCATTCGCCATGCCTTTGGGATCATCGGTTCTGCTATGATGCCGATCTCTGACATCTTCCCCAAAGCTGGCATCACGTTCTGGGATTGCGCCCACGAAATGACAGCCGGCATGATGGCTGACGGGTATACCCGCGCCACCGGCGAGATGTCGATGATGATCGCCCAGAACGGTCCCGGCATCACAAACTTCGTGACATCCGTAAAAACAGCTTACTGGAACCACACACCTTGCTTGTTGGTCACGCCACAGGCCGCCAACAAAACAATCGGTCAGGGTGGCTTTCAGGAAATGGAACAGATGAACCTGTTCAAAGACTGCGTCGCCTACCAAGAAGAAGTCCGCGATCCGACACGTATCTGCGAAGTGTTGGCCCGCGTGATTTCCAAGGCCCACCGTTTGTCCGGCCCGGCCCAGATCAACATTCCCCGTGATTTCTGGACGCAGGTTGTCGACATCGAAATCCCAGAGCCGATTAACTTCGAAGTCTCCCCCGGTGGGTCCGACAGCATCGCCAAGGCGGCTGAACTTCTGTCCACCGCCAAGTTCCCTGTGATCCTGAACGGTGCAGGCGTTGTTCTGTCCGCAGGCGGCATTGAAGCTTCCAAGGTGTTGGCCGAAAAGCTGGATGCCCCTGTTTGCGTGGGCTACCAGCACAATGACGCGTTCCCCGGTAACCACCCGCTGTTTGCTGGCCCATTGGGCTACAACGGTTCCAAGGCTGGCATGGAACTGATCTCCAAGGCTGACGTTGTTCTGGCTCTTGGCACACGTTTGAACCCATTCTCGACCTTGCCGGGCTACGGCATTGATTACTGGCCCACAGACGCCAAGGTCATTCAGGTTGATATCAACCCAGACCGCATCGGCCTGACCAAGAAGGTTACTGTGGGTATCGTCGGCGATGCCACGAAGGTCGCCAATGGCATCACGGCTGCACTTGCTGACGAAGCTGGCGACGCGGGCCGCGCTGATCGTAAGGCAATGATCGCACAGACTAAATCCGCTTGGGCGCAGGAGTTGTCCTCCTTGGATCACGAGCAGGACGATCCCGGCACCACATGGAACGAGCGCGCCCGCGCGGATCGTCCCGACTGGATGTCACCCCGTCAGGCATGGCGTGCGATCCAGTCCGCAATGCCGGAAAACGCGATTATCTCCTCCGACATCGGCAACAACTGCGCGATCGGTAACGCTTACCCAAGCTTCCCAACCGGTCGTAAGTACCTGGCACCCGGCCTGTTTGGCCCATGTGGATACGGTCTACCGTCCATCATCGGCGCAAAGATCGGTCAAAAAGACGTGCCCGTGATCGGGTTTGCAGGCGACGGTGCGTTCGGCATCTCTGTGAACGAGCTGACCGCGATCGGCCGTGACGAGTGGCCTGCCATCACGCAGATCGTGTTCCGCAACTACCAGTGGGGTGCTGAAAAGCGGAACTCTACCTTGTGGTTCGACGACAACTTTGTCGGCACAGAGCTCGACATGAAAGTATCCTACGCGGGTATCGCCAACGCATGTGGCCTGAAGGGCGTTCAGACGCGCACGATGGAAGAAACCACTGCGGCGCTGAAAGAGGCGATCAAGGACCAGATGGAAAACAACACCACAACCCTGATCGAGGTCATCCTCAACCAGGAACTGGGTGAGCCGTTCCGCCGTGACGCGATGAAGAAACCTGTCGAAGTGGCCGGTATCTCTGCATCTGACATGGCAGCTGAATAAGCTTGCCATTTGATCTTGGCACCGGGCAACTGGCGTTCCTGAGCATTGCAATGCTTGGGGCCGCTTATGTCCGGGGCTACTCGGGTTTTGGGTTCTCTGCGATCTTCATCGCATCGGCGGCCCTGATCACAAACCCACTTCCCCTGATCCCGGTGGTATTCGGATGCGAAATGCTCATGACAGTCTTTCAGGCACGCGGCATTCGCGGCCATATCGACTGGCGCCGGGCGTTCGCCTTGCTGGGCGGGGCTGCTTTTGTTCTTCCAATATCCGTCTGGACGATCCTGTCTATCGGAGAAGAGAGCGTTCGGCTGACCGTCTCGCTGATCGTGCTGATCATGTCGCTGGTCTTGCTGTCTGGTTGGACATTGACCCAATTGATCAAAACGCCCGGCAACATTGCCATCGGCATGACCTCTGGACTGTGCAACGCGGCGGGCATCGGCGGCTTGCCGGTTGCCGCCACGATGGCCGCACAACCGATCCCTGCCCCGGTCTTTCGCGCTACGATGATCGTCTATCTGACGGGTCTGGACCTGATCACGATGCCTTTGCTGTGGGCCGGGGGCCTGATTACATGGGACACGGCATTGGGTTTGATGCTGGCGCTGCCGGTCTTGGCGGTCGGGATCTTTCTGGGGTCCCGCAGATTTCAGGGAGCCTCCCCCACCACATTCCGGCAGTTTGCCATTTATCTGCTGCTGACCCTCGCTATTCTGGGTCTATTACGGGCAGCATTATGAGGGTTTCATGACATCACCTTTCGTATCCACCCGTGAGGCTGTCTGCCCTGCGAACCTAATTGAACTGGCTCAAAAGTTCGCACCGCCCCGCGTTGCCATCGCCCGTGCGGCAGCACCCTTGCCGATGGAAGCTGCTGAAGACGCCACCAAAGCAGGCATCATGATCCCTGTGTTTGTAGGCGAGGCCGACATGATCCGCGCCGAGGCGGCCAAGCTGGATTGGGATATTTCCGGCTATGCGATCCATGACACCGCCGGCGAGGAAGAGGCCGGGATGCGGGCCGCCAAGCTGTGCGGTGACGGCGCAGCTGACGTATTGATGAAAGGCCAGCTGCATACGGACGTTTTCATGAAATCCGCCGTCAGCCGCGATAATGGTCTGCGGACGGGCAAGCGTTTTGTGCATATCTTTCACATTAGCCATCCGGATGGTGGCCAGCCGATCCTGATTTCGGATGCTGCTGTGAACGTGGCTCCGAACCTTGAGACCCGTCAGGATGCGATTGGCGAAGTGGTCGACCTGTTGCAGCGGCTTGGCACCACCCGGCCCAAGGTTGCGATCTTGTCGGCGACTGAGAGTGCTATTCCGTCTGTGCCGTCGTCAATGGACGGCAAAGAGCTTGCGGATTGGGCGAAAGCCAGCATCAAAGACGCCGATTTTTCAGGGCCCTTAGCTTTGGATCTCATTCTGTCTGAAAAGGCAGTCGCGACCAAGGGTCTGTCTGATGATCCTGTTGCCGGCAAGGCGGATGCGATCATCGTGCCAGATATTGTCTCTGGCAATGCGCTGTTCAAATCTTTCGTCTATCTGACGGGTGGTTGTGCTGCAGGCCTCGTGACCGGAGCAAAAGTACCGATCCTGTTGACGTCCCGTGCGGACCCGGCGGCGGCGCGCATGGCCTCTGCCGCACTTGCAGCTATCCGGTGTGGATTGCCAAAATGATCCTTGTCCTCAACGCAGGTTCGTCATCGCTGAAGGTCGAGGTTTTCGACCATCAGTTGACGTCTGTGTTGAGTGGTCGTGTGACCGAGATTGGCGGCGCGGGTGAATTGCGCCTTGGGGACCACGCGTCAGAGCGGACAACGGCCACCCATGCAGAAGCGCTTAACGCGATGCTGGACGCGCTGGCCGGTGAAGGCATCACGCTGGACAAGCTGACCGCAGCCGCCCACCGGGTTGTGCATGGTGGGACGATCCTGACCCAACCGGCGAAGGTGACGCCCCATGTGATTGCCGCGATTGAAAGCTGCATTCCGCTGGCCCCCCTGCACAATCCCAACAACCTTGCGGGCTTGATGGCCTTGCAGGCTGCGGCCCCTGATCTGCCGCAATATTGTTCATTCGGGACGGCTTTTCATGCGACGAACCCGGATGTCGCGACCCGCTATGCCATCCCACAAATCCACCATGACGCGGGCATCAGGCGCTACGGGTTCCACGGGCTGAGCTA
>CALILP010000187.1 GCA_938016515.1 uncultured Paracoccaceae bacterium | reverse complement strand
GCCCTGATCATCATCCATAATGGCTTTGAGTAGGTGTTCAGGTGTCAGCCGCTGGTGGCTTTCACGCATTGCAATGGTCTGGGCGGCCTGAACAAAGCCGCGCGACCGCTCTGTGAACTTGTCAAGGTTCATGGGTCTCTCCTTTGGTAAGCGCCCTGACGATGGATGCCCGACTTGGCGGCACATCCCTGATTGGGCCTCATCACCTAAATGGGAGCACCACATAAACCCTGCAAGGCAAAGCGTAAAAAAAGGCGGGGAAAGTGGCATTTGCTTTCCCATACCGCCCAACCTCGCAATAGGTCAGTGTCAGCGGCGGAGAGGACATAAAATGCAAATTCAACCAACAAAGTACGTGCAAACACCACAATCCCCGTTGTTTCCACTGTCGCCAGAATCCGTCAGGCAGTTGCTTGAAAGCAAAGACAACCTTGTTGAGGGGGCTTTGCCTGTGCACGTTTCATCCGCAGAAGACATTTAGGATCAAGGTATACCGGTTCCGGCCACGTGTCGTGTAACCGGCGTTAATGAGTGGGGGTTTACCTGTTTACTGCAAGTGCGGTCCAAAGTTATGGATCGCACTTTTTCCCTTTTGGGGATCCCGTGGGTCGACATTTCCAAGTCATGAGAGGGAAAAGTCAGCGTTTATTCCCATACCGCACTTCCTTCGCATTGCGCTATATCAGTGTTGGGCGGTGTATTAGCCCAAGGCACCAAGGGATTTTTTGTCGGTTATTGAGTGTGTGTGGATCGGCAAGTTTTTCACAGTGCAATGTTTAGCGCTCGGGGTGCGGTCATCATGGTGACCGCACCTTTTTTCATGGCCGCGGCAACCTTGACCTCCCCGTGATCTTGCGGCACCCGCAACGGGATCAAACCAAGGAGACTATGATGCTGCCAGCCGATGACCGCCTGATCGTCGCACTTGATGTGCCTAATGTTGTGCAAGGCCTCGACCTTGCGGCGCGCCTTGGTGACAGTGTCAGTTTCTACAAAATCGGGTTGGGCATGCTGACCGGTGGCGGTTTGGCCTTGGCAAACGAACTGAAACAGGAACACGGCAAACGCATCTTTCTGGATATGAAGTTCTTTGACATCGGGGCAACGGTCGAAGCAGCGGTACGCGGCATCGCGCAATACGATCTCGATTTCTTAACCGTACATGGCGATCCCTATGTGGTGCAGGCAGCACGCGAAGGGGCGGCGGGTTCTGACATGAAAATTCTGGCGGTGACGATCCTGACATCCCTTGACCGCAGCAATCTTGATGACGCCTGCATCAAAGACGGCACAATTCCGGACCTGGTGCAGGAACGGGCAGGCAAAGCCCTGACGGCAGGTGCAGATGGGGTCATTGCATCGCCACAAGAAGCAAGCCTGATCCGCGCGTTGCCTGAGGCAGAGGGCAAGTTGATTGTTACACCGGGCGTGCGTCCGGTTGGGGCGGATCTGGGCGATCAAAAACGTGTCACAACCCCAGCTCAGGCGATTGCAAACGGCGCAGACCACGTTGTGGTTGGACGTCCTGTCTGGCAGGCGGAAGACCCTGCAAATGCGACACAGGACATTCTGGCAGAGCTGTCTTCACCCCAAGCGGCACGCGCCAATCGCTAGCAGCCAGCAGCGCCCTTTTGCAGGTATGCGATGAAGTCCTCGGGCGGTAGTGGATGCGTCATCAGATACCCTTGGGCTTGGGCACAATGATGACGGGCCAGCCACTCTAGCTGGGCTTCAGTCTCAACGCCTTCGGACACAACAGTGGCACCGATCTGATCGGCAAGGGTAATGATCAACCGCACAATGGGTCCTGAATAGGGCAGCTGCGCAATAAAAGACCGGTCAATTTTCAAGCAGGTCAGCGGGAACCGGGAAATTGATGACAGATTGGAATACCCGGTTCCGAAATCATCAATGGCTATCCGATAGCCCATTTCAGTGATCTTGCGCAGCTTCCTCGTGACCATCTGGGTGTCACCGCTCAAGACATTCTCAGTGATTTCCAGCTCAATCTTTCCGGTCGGGAATCCCGGTTGCGCGGCAAGGTCTTCAAGCGTGCGCAGCAACCGGTCATCACTAAACTGGCGCGGAGACACATTCAGGGACACGTTTAAATCCAAACCAGCCTCTTGCCACGCAATTGCCTGAGCCACACCTAATTCCAGCACCCGGCGACCCAGCTTATCGATCAGGCCCGTTTCTTCGCAAACAGAGATAAAAGCGTTCGGCATCACAATGCCCTTGTCGGGATGCAGCCATCGCACGAGCCCTTCCACAGCTACGACCTTGCCAGACCGAATGTCCAACCGGGGTTGATAGTGCAGCACAAATTCATCCCGATCGACGGCATCTTTCAAGGCAAGTTCAAGATCATCGCGAGCCTTGGCAGCAGTCCCCATCTGTTCAGTAAACACTGTCGCGCGGTTTCGACCGCCCTGCTTGGACGCATAAAGAGCGATATCCGCATCGCGCAGAACGTCGTTAAATTCACTTTTGTGCGGTTCAAACAATGCGATCCCGACACTGATGCTTACATCAATTTCACCGCCACCATGAGAAACAGGCACAGACAGGGCTTGGCTTAGGCGGGCGATGCGTTGCTCGACATCCTTGGTATCCGCGACATTCTCGAACAAAATAACAAATTCGTCGCCACCCAATCGGGCGACAAGATCCTGTGGCCGTAGCTGTGCGCGGGTACGATAAGCGATCTGCTGCAAAACGCGGTCACCGGCATCGTGGCCTAACCGATCATTGATCAGCTTGAATCGGTCGACGTCAAAAAAGACGACGGCAGATTTGCGGGCCTTCCGGTTCTGCTTCAGCTTCGTCATATGCGCCTGCAGATAGGCCCGATTATATAGACCGGTCAGTTGATCACGATCAGCAAGGTGGCGGGCTGTGTCGCGCGCTTCTTTCAATTCGGTTACGTCAATCGCTGTCAGCAAGATGGCAGGCATGCCGGTCGCAGCATCCATACATTGCTTTGCACTTAGATCGCACCAGCGTTGACCGGCAACTGTATGGATACGCGCAACGGTCCGGTGTTCACCTAACAGCTCAAGTTGCTCCTTCAAGGCTTCGCAATCGCGATAGTCAACAAATAGAGAAAGAAAACTGAGATTGTGCGTAGAGAAAGAATTCCGCGCCGCCGGGTTCAGGTACAACGGTGGCCCTTCATGACTGAATAGCGAAATCAAGACATCTGTGTGCAACAGCGCCTCGGCGCTACGCAGGTTCTGCGGCTGATCCTGCGTTTCGCTAACAGCCTCGCATTGCATGGCCATCCGGCCATCCGGCAACACATATCCGCGATAAACAACCATAACGCTGCGAGGCTCGCCATTTGGATACAGCGTCCACAATTCGGTGAAAGTTTCATCGCTTGTAAGAAAATCGCTTTGATATTGCTTGAGGCGTTTCGCCACGGTCGACGACATGTCAGACCGCATGTCGCGACCACGCAATACCTCTTCAGAAGAGGCCCCCCACAAGGCGCAGGCCGCAGGGTTCGCAAGAACAATCCGGCTCTCATCAACATCAAACACCCAGACCGGAACGTTCAGCCGTCTTGCGACCCCGAATCCATCCACATCAGGCCCTTCACGAAAAGGTGCCGCTTGTTGTTGCATGAGGCGCGTGGCCGATGTCATTTACTTCTCCACGCTTTGACAATTCGAAGAGCGTCGATTCCGCTTTTAAAATACACGGCCAGCCTCACTTCTCTCACGCTACCAATTAACGAACGGTGCATTCCGACAATACCCCTCCAATAAGGCGTATCTTGGTCAACATCTGGGAAAGACAAAATGTTCCATACCGACTGTAGGTTTTTTTGAGAAACCAAGAAGCGGGTATAAAACGCGAGAATTCTGACGTCGACTTCTGATAGGGTTCCAAACTTTTTCTCATGAAAACAAAAAGATACATCGTGCAAGTCACGAAGATCAAAGATACTGGATTTTCACAAGATTTCCCCCGATGACCCGCAACAAGGAATGCAACTTACGCGATTATGTAGGAAAGATTGAATTCCTTCGCAACGCCTCCATCTCCTCCAGTACATTAACAATTTATTAAGCAAAATGGTTAAAAAATCGTTAATATTACACACAACTGGATGGGACCAAAATGTACGATCTTCTAACATCACACACGCCACAAAATACCTTCGATCAACCCATAGCAGAGCATATCTGGGAAGCGAAGTATCAATATAAAACAAACGGTCGCGCAGTCGATCAGGGGATTGAAGACACTTGGGCGCGCGTCGCATTTGGTCTGTCCAAAGCCGAATTAAAAGAAAATCAATTGCAAGTGGCAAGCCAGTTTATTGGGGCCATGAACGAATACAAACTATTGCCAGCCGGGCGCATTTTATCAGGCTGTGGAACACCAAGGAATGTCACACTTTCCAATACATTCGTCATGCAAACAATTCCCGATTCAGTTTCGGGTATTCTGGACACAATTAAAGACGCCGCATTGACCATGCAAATGGGCGGAGGTCTTGGCTATGATTTCTCGACGATCCGGCCCCAAGGCACATTGGTGCGGGGCCTCGATTGCCCGGCGGCCGGGCCACTGGCAGCCATGGATATCTGCGACTCTGTTTGCAAGATGTTGGTCACGGGCATGGGACGGGGTGCGATGATGGCAACGATGCGTTGCGATCACCCCGACATCGAGGCGTTTATCACAGCCAAGTCGGACCGCACCCGCCTGCGCAATTTCAACCTGTCTGTCATGGTTACCGATGCGTTCATGGATGCTGTCAGACTGGATATCGACTGGGATCTGGTCTGGAATGATGAAGTGGTCCGCACTGTGAAAGCCAGCGACCTTTGGGACAAAATCATGCAGCAAACCTATGCCGCGGCAGAACCGGGCGTCCTTTTCATTGACCAGATCAACGAACGCAACCCGCTGAATTATGCTGAAACGATTGCGGCCACCAATTCTTGCGCCGAACAGCCGCTGCCGCCAAACGGCACCTGCCCTTTGGCCTCGATCAATCTTGCGCGGCTGGTCACCCAACCATTCACCCCAGACGCCAAGCTGGACCCCGCAGAGCTGCGCCGCATGACCAGCATCGCCGTCCGGATGCTTGACAACACCATCGACGTCTCAAAATACGCGCTGGAGGCCCAACGTGAAAAGGCGCAGGCCCAGCGCCGGATCGGAATTGGCGTAACCGGTGTGGCAGACGCCATCGCGATGCTTGGGGCCAAGTACGGGTCAGCCAAAGCGGTGTTCCTGCTGGGCACATGGATGCAAACGATCCAGAACGAAGCCTACCGGGCGTCAGCTTTGCTGGCCAAAGAACGCGGTGCCTTCCCGGATTACAACGCAGCAGAGCACCTGAAAGGCCAGATGATCAGCGCGCTGGATCCAGAGGTCCGGGAATTGGTCGCACAATATGGGTTGCGCAATGGCACACTGACCACAATCGCGCCCACCGGCACGATTTCAATGCTGGCCAGCAACGTGTCCTCCGGGATCGAACCGATCTTTTCTACGTCCTTCCAGCGCACCATCACGAACCCTGATGGCAGCAAGTCGATGGAACGGGTCACCGATTATGCGGTCTGGCGCTATGGGCAGATCTTTGGCGACGACGCCCCCCTGCCTGATGTCTTCGTCACAGCAGCTGACCTGACACCAGCGGATCACGTCAAAATGCAGGCGGCAGCACAGACATGGGTGGACAGCGGGATTTCCAAGACGGTGAATTGCCCCGAGGACATCGCCTTTGAGGACTTCAAGGACATCTATCTGGCAGCCTACCAATCCGGCTGCAAAGGGTGCACAACTTATCGCCCCAATGCGATTACAGGTGCTATCCTGACGACATGAAACATTTGCGCAGTCTTTTCGGGGCGAAACCCGTACAGCCACGGCCCCATCCGATCTCGTCGGGTGGGGCCATGCCCTTTGCTGCAACGCACCGGCACAAAAAGGGTGGCCTTTATCGTCTTTTATCAACAGGCCTGCTGGAAGCAGACCGCAGCCCTGTTGCGATCTATGATGATTCAGAGGGGACGGTCTGGGTCCGCTCCCTTGCAGAATTCGAAGACGGACGTTTCACGCCGATCACGCCAGATCACGCATAAGGCCTTTCGATTCACGCCGCTTCACGAAACTGTGGACCCCCTTGGGGGAACCATTCCCCATCGCCTACGTTTGTTTTGCAACCACATGCTTTGAAAGCGATTTTTCAAAGCATTGAGACACAACAAGAGCTTTGGCTCTGCCCTCAAGTCATGGGCAAACGCAGGAGAGATGACCGATGAACATCAACCTCGGAGACGTCCGTTACAACGCCCGCGCAGGTGCCTTTGAGGCCCGCGTCGACATTACCAGAGGCAACACGACATACCGCTATCCCTGCCAGATTTCAGGGCCGATCACGATGGATCCGGGCCAGGTTTGCGCAGGATTACGGCGCAAGGCCCTGCGCATGTCCGACAGCAGCCCCGATTTGGTGTCACGCTTCTGAACAACACTACGACCCTGCCGGTCATCCAGCATAGGCTGCCTCTGTCCCTCGCACGTCTTGCATTCCCGGATGATCGAAACTGCCCGGCGCTTGTCGCCGGGCTTTTTTCATTCAATCGTTGATGTCGCGGTCAAACAGGGTGACCTGACCGGTCTTGAGGCCAAACACCCAGCGCAATCCGATATAGGCAAACAAAGACAGGACCGCAAAAACCACCAGTGATATCGGCAACGATAGCCCAGAGACGCCCAGCAAAAGCAAAACGCCCATCACCAGCGACCCAATGGCAAACCCAAGGAAGATCCAGCCCGGAATGATCACTTCGGCTGTGGCCAGCAACAAAGCCGCCGACATCCAGACCCACCATTCTGCGTGCAACATCCTATCTTCCTTTCAGCATCTTGAAGGCATCACCAAACGCCTCGATTGCGTTGGCAGGCAGGATAATCGTCTGTTTGCCGCTACCTTCGCCAAGCGCATTCAACGCTTCGACCTGTTTCAATGCGACCTGATACTGGGCCGCTTCCAAACCATTTTCGGCAATCGCACCGGCAACAACCTGTGTCGCATAGGCCTCTGCATCCGCACCGACACGACGGGCCTCGGCAGCTTTTTGCGCTGCATACAAATCGGCGTCAGCCTGCAATTCGACCGCCCGCTTCTCACCCTCAGCTTTCATCACCTGTGCACGGCGGGCACGCTCGGCGTTCAACTGCTGTGACATCGCATCGCGCGTGGCCGCATCAAGGTTCACATCCAGGATTTCGGCGCGGGTCACTTCGATCCCCCAATCGTCGACCTGCTGGGCCACCTGCTCGCGCACGGCACCGATCAAAGTCGAGCGGTTCGCCTGCAACTGGTCCAATTCCATCCGGCCAATCTCGGACCGGACAATACCAGCCACAGTCGTGGAAATCGCACCATCTACGTCGCGAATTCGGTACACAGTCTTTTCAGGCTCGATGATACGGTAAAACACAGAGGTTTCGACCTGCACCAACACGTTGTCAGAGGTGATCGCGTCCTGCGCCATTGTCGGCAGCTGGCGTTCCAGAATGCTGACCTTATGGCGGACACGATCCAGAAACGGGACGATAAAGTTTATGCCTGGCCCAAGAACCGCGCGCAAACGCCCCAGCCGCTCGACAACATACTTTTCTGACTGCGGCACGATGCGCACACCCGCCAGAATGCAGACGACGATAAAGATCGCCAAAAGCAGGAAAACAAGGTTTTCGTTCAAAAACTCAGCAAGCAGCTGTTCAATCGGCATATGGGGGTCACCTTTCTGTGAATGACCCCCATATAGGGACGAATTACTGCGTTTTCAATTGATTGGTGCCTGCAACAGACTGTTGCGTACTGCGATACGCTTC
>CALILP010000186.1 GCA_938016515.1 uncultured Paracoccaceae bacterium | reverse complement strand
CCGAGATTGAAGAAATTGATCGCGAAAAGGCTTTCATGCTCTGGAGTTTCGTTCACGGCCTAGCGTTCCTAAGTATCGACGGAAAGCTGGCGGACGACAAAATGCCGAGAGGGTTAGAGCCGCTGTTGGAGGAAATCGCTTGCCGGATTGTTCCCGAAGCGAGCTAGCCGTTGCCCAAAGTCATATTGGCGGACGCTGCTTTGCAAGAGAGCGTTCCGATGCACATGTCTACTGTGGGCTGTCCTCTGCGGGGCCTGACAATCGGCAAGCCGCTGCAGCCGAGATCCGTTATGACCCTGACCCAGCTATGCCGCCGCGCGGCGACAGAAACGGCTATTGGTGCGGTGGGCCTTCCTCAACTCAGCCATAATCTGCGCGTCGCCATACCGTCCGTCGTTCAGGTTAAGCCTCCTCCGGTAACATGCCGAGAAAATTCAACTTCTGAATGCAACTCAATTTCAGGTCGATAACCTTGGCAGTTAGAAAGGTATTCCAAATGAGGGCCTTATCGGTGCAGAGACAGTGAATGCCTAAAGAATAGGCACACTATTGAAGCGAAAACTCGCCGATTGGGCGCTCATATTGTTGTCAGAATGACACAACCTCTGTTTGTGCAGAATCTTTCAGTTGATGAGCCAAACCGCCGCGTTGACCCCCTAAAGTATACATCGGAGAAATTGCAATAAGCAAAAACAGCACGAAACTTGAAGTGGGCGCGGGGGCAAGCATGGAAGTATTTCATCAATCGGTGAAGCCGAACAGCAATGTTGATCGGGTACGTCCCAACAGCTTACTGCGCCTGCCGCGAAAACCAGCACTTGCCAGCCTCATGGGCGCATTTTTTGCAGCGTCTTTTGCAGTGTTGAGCCCTGCTTCCGCGCAATCTTTGCTCAGCCCCACAATTATTGGCGGCAACAGCACCGCTGGCAACAATTTAGGCGGATCTTCAAATGGCGCAGGAGGAACAAACCCCGCTGTTCTGACCGGCCTTGGCGACAATCAGGACGTCACCTTTGATTTTTCCGCAACGCTGCAGGATACGGATACCGGCGCTGGTCCTGCGCCGGAATGGGCATCCGGGCTAAGTTTCAATTCCGCCACCGAACTGCAGGTACAGGCCCGAAATACAAGCATTCAGCTTGGTGCCAGCGTGTCATATGTCTTTGATTTCACGGATGACATCTGGGGCTTTACGTTTGAGATGGACGGGCTCGATAATGGTGACATCACAACAATTGAAGCATTCCGAGACGGTGTTTTGGTCCCGCTTGATGCCAGCTACTTTGTGTCCAATGGCTCTAACGTTACTGTTGGCGACAATGGTGCAGGCGCGCTGACCGCTTTTGGCCCAGGCAACAACAACAGCGCAGGGGCAGAGGCCTTTTCGGTCGCTTTACCACTTGATGTAATCATTGATGAGATTGTTTTCTCGCCTACTGGTAAGGCTGATGGCACATCCAATGGCGGTAGAAACGGGAACGTTACCCTTCAGTATCGTGGCATTGGCTGGGCACGCCCGGATATTTCGTTGATCAAGTCGTCTGTCTTGAACGATGGCGGGGACGGTTTTGCCGATGTGGGTGATACCATCACCTATACATACGTCGTCAGCAATGACGGTCGTGTGCCGTTGGAAAACGTTGTGCTGGTCGAAGAGACGTTCACAGGAAACAACGGCACCCCGACGCCCGTCTTTCAAAGCGGAACAGGCGGAGCGACGCCTGCTGCACTGCCGGTTGGCGAGACATTGACCTATGAAGTTGACTACACGCTGAACGCAGATGACATCGCCGCCGGTACTGTGTTTAACCGCGCCGAGGTGACAGCTTTGCCAGACGGCGGCATCGCTGGCACAGATGAGATTTCCGACCTGTCGGACAGTACGAACCCTGCAGATGCTGGTACAGCAGGTAGCCCGGACGAAGACGACCAGACCTCGACAACGCTGCCACCCCGCCCTGTTTTGGTGACCTCTCCGGGCCCAACACCCCCGCTATCGTGCCGGAATCCGGCTGACTATGAGCAAGTGATCTTTACTGGGAATGCAGGCGGTGCGACGTCTGAAATGCAGCTAAACCAATCGTCACCGAGCCCCATTAATGTCAAAGAGTCCAACAGCGTTCTAACAATTTTTGACGGCCCCGAATTTTCGCCAGCAAGCGGCGCTTTGGTCAACACAGGCCTGTCTATTTCCTCGGCGAATGCAGCTGGTCTGGATCTGGATATTACGCATACCTTCGTCAGTTCCGTTACGGATGGGACTGGGTATGTCATGGATTACTTTATTCATATCAATAGCCTCGATCAGCTCGCGTTTGCAGTTGCTCTTGCAGAAAACCCAGGTGTGGGTGTTACCATTGTCAGCGGAAGCGATGATGCAGGGCTCATTCCTATTGGTGGTATTGATTTCGTCGGTGACATTCTCGAAGCAGACCAAGATGGAAACGCGACCCAAGAACGCTTGAATGGCGATGCGGGCCTTTCTGCGGACTTCACTGTAAGAGTCTTTTCGACCGTTCCCGGTGTCCCGCTAAGCGAAGTCGTCCTGAGTTTCGTTCAGGATCCAGTCAGCAACAACATCTTTGAAGGTTTTCAATGGGCTGTAGAGCTGTGCACTGCGATTGCGAATGTTGAGCTTATCAAGTCGATCTCTTCGGTCGATGACACCAATGGGAACGGCCTTGTCGGCGATCCTGGTGACACCGTAAATTACGTCTTTGCGATCACAAACACAGGTGATTTGCCGCTGGCGAATATCGTTGTCACTGATTTGGGCACAACACTGTCTGGTACGTCAGCAAATCTGGCACCGGGTGAAACAGATGATACCTCCGTGACCGGATCACGGGTGATTATGACAACTGACACTGCTGCTGGTTTCGTGGAAAATACGGCCGAAGTGATGGCCAATATCGCGAATGATGCTGGTGTGGCAATCACGACGGCTGCCAATGGCAGCGATCCTGTCCCGACTGTCGTCGACACCTCTGACACTGGAACAGAGCCTGATCTGAATGGCCTCGACAACCCGGTGGCCATTTCTGACCCTGCGAGTACCGAAACCCCACAAGGTGATGGAAGCGTTGACGCCGACCCCACAAACGACCCCACGGTTCTGTCCCTTCCAACTCTGACCCCGATGCTGGAGGTGGTGAAGTCGCTGAACCGGGTGGAAGATACCAACAACAATGGATTCACCGATGACGGCGACACAGTTTTCTACGACTTTGTGGTCACAAACACCGGCAACACTGCCCTTGACGATATCACAATTACAGACACGAAAATTGGGTTAGCAGCTGTCGCAGTCTCGCCGGACGCGCTTTTGCCGGGTGATCAGGCGACATTGACCGAGCAGTCCTACCTGATCTCGACGACAGACGTGGATGACGGCTTTGTCGAGAACACTGCGACGGCAACAGGTTTGCCGGTCGCAACGGATGGCAGCGGTAACATTACAACGGATCGTTTGAATGCGCCGGGCGGAGGGTTCCTTCCGTCACCTGTCGACACATCCGATTCAGGCACCCAGCCAGATGGATCGACAATTGCGTCGCCTGCCACCACTGAATCCGAAGACGGCAACGGCAATCGCGATGGTGACCTGACAAACGACCCGACGGTCCTGCTGATCGCACCCGCGCCGGGCGTCAGCCTGGTCAAATCGATCACATCTATCACCGACAATGGTGTCGTTGGTGTGCTTGATGCCGGTGATGTCATTAACTACGGCTTTACGGTCACAAACACCGGCAACACGGATTTGATCAACCTTAATGTGGTTGATCTCCGACTGGGCTTTACCAGCCCCACGATTGCGAACCTACCGATCGGCGCTTCAACCAGCGCGGTCACAGCGACCTATACGATACTTGCAGCCGATGTCGCTGATGGAGGTATCGAGAACACAGCGACAGTGGACGGCGATGCTGTTGATAGCGCTGGCAACCCCATTGTTGATCCAAACGATCCCACCAGCACCCTGACAGTTTTCGACGATTCCGATAGCGGGACTGAGCCTCAGATTGATGCAGCGGGTAATCCGGTCACAGTTACCGACCCAGAGACTGTCGAGACCCCAGATCTGGCTGGTGATACCGATGGCGAAACGGACAACGATCCGACCGTATTGGTGATCCCGAATGCCAGCATTTCGCTGATCAAGTCGGTCGGCAACGTTCTTGATACCAACGGCGATGGCCTGTTCGGTAACGAAGGCGACGATATCGTCTATACCTTTGCTGTGACCAACACAGGCACGACCGATCTGGCCAATATCACCATCACCGACGATGGCTTTGAAAGCGGGCCGACGACCACGAACCCAACCGGTTTGACTTCGGCGCTGCCAGTCACTGGCGGACCCATCGATCTGGCCGTTGGTGCAGGTGACACCCTGACGTTTACCGCAACACGCGAGATTACACCGGAAGACTTTGCCGCAGGTATCGTGCAAAACTCTGCCACTGTGACTGGCGACGCGGTGGACGGTGACGGCAATCCGCTGAACGGTCCGGGTGGAGCTGGTCCGGTGACTGTGTCTGATGTGTCTGATGCGGGCTCTGAGGGGAAACAGGTTGATGTGACTGACCCCGAAGGCACCGAGACCGCCGATATCAATGGCGCGACTGATGGGGATCTGACGAATGATCCGACTGTGCAGCTATTGCCGGGTGATCCGAAGCCCGAGATCGAGCTGGTGAAATCCGTGGCCTCTGTTGCTGACACCAACAATTCGGGCACAATTGATGCAGGCGATACTGTGACCTATGCCTTCAGCGTCACAAACGTTGGTAACGTGCGCCTTGATTTGGTTGGGCTGGACGACCAACGCGCAAACCCTGTCATCGGTGGCCCTGTTATCCTTGAGGTGGGCGAAACGGACACGACCACGTTCTCTGCCACGGCTGTCATTTCCGATACAGAGTTTGACGCGGGCCAGATTGAAAACACAGCCACAGCATCTGGTCGCGCCGTGAACTCGTTAGGTGATCCGCTGATTGACCCAGCGACAGGTAATCCGCGCACGACAACCGACACATCAGATACGGGCACCGCGCCAGATATCGGGCCTGATGGCACACCCGTGACCATTTCCGACCCCGCTGGCCAAGGCACAGATGCGGACCCAACTGTCCTGCGCTTCCCGATGCCAGAGCTTGAGATCGTGAAATCTGTAGCGTCTGTCACCGATACAAACGGCAATGGTCAGACCGACGAAGGCGATGTTGTGAACTACACGTTTGCTGTGACGAACACGGGCAACGCCGATCTGCAAAACGTCACGGTGACCGACGCCTTGCCAGGCCTGACGTTGTCGGCCGCTGGTGCGGTTGGTGACCTTGACATCGGTGAGACGGATACCTCGCTGACGGCCACCTATGCGCTGACGGATACAGATGTCGCGGCTGGTGCCGTGGAAAACACCGCCGAGGCTGCGGGCGAAGTCCTTTCTGCTGACGGCACGCTCATTGGCGATCCGGTGAACCCCGGCCAGCCGCTGGTTGTGACCGACACATCTGATGCAGGCACGGCACCTAACGGTGACCCTGTTGGCACACCCGGTACGGAGGAAACGCCCGATATTGACGGCAATACCAATGGTGATCCAACCGATGACCCAACTGTCTTTACGCTGACGCCGTCACCTCAGCTGGAACTGCTCAAGACCATCGCCAATGTCACGGACGTCAATGGGGATGGTCTGGTGAATGCGGGTGATACGGTGGACTACGCCTTTACCGTCACCAACACAGGTAACGTCGATCTGCAGGGCATCTTCCTTGAAGACAGCATCGCAACCGTAGTTGGTGGGCCAATTGACCTTGCGATTGGCGAAACGGACAGCGCGACATTCACCGCGACCTACACGTTGGATCAGGACGATGTGAATGCGGGTGGCGTTGAGAATACAGCAGAGGCCGAAGGCACGGCTGTCGATAGTGACGGCAACCCGATCCCAGATCCGTTAAGCCCCGGAAGCCCGCTTTTGGCGAAGGACGATTCCGACTCTGGGTCAGAGACTGAGATCGACAACACCGGCCAGGTTCCCCCGCTAGGGACTGACCCCGAAACGACGGAAACGCCTGATCTGGCCGGGGGCACCGACGGTGACCCAACCAATGATCCGACTGTGTTATTCGTGGCAAATCCGCAGATCAGCTTGATCAAGTCGGTCGCCAATGTCTTCGACACCAATGGCGATGGTCTGTTTGGTGGCGAAAACGACGAGGTGGTCTTTAGCTTCCTTGTGCGCAATGTCGGAAATGTCGATGTCGCGGGTATCACGATCGCAGACAGTCTGGGTCCTGTCACGGGTGGCCCAGTTGATCTGGCCGTTGGCGCTGGCGACAGCCTGACCTTTTCAGCGACATATCTTGTACAAGCCGCTGACATCACTCGCGGCTACATCGAGAACACTGCGACCGCCACCGGCGATGCCGTTGATGCTGATGGCAACCCTGTCTTTGGCCCAGACGGTGCGCCGCTGGAGGTCTCGGACGTGTCCGACGCCGGGACAACCGACGATCAGGAAACGGTCACTGACCCTGAAGGCACCGAGACCGCAGATGGTGTCGGCGACACTGACGGCGATCCAACCAATGATCCGACTGTTCAGGTTATACCTGCCAATCCAAATCCAGACCTGACGCTGATCAAATCGGTCGATGCAATCAATGACGTGAACGGCAACAACATCGTTGATGCAGGTGACATCATCACCTATGCGTTCAGCGTCACCAACACCGGCAACGTCCGCCTTGCGGATGTGACCATCGAAGATCCACGTGCTGCCCCCGTCAGTGGTGGACCAATCACGCTCGAGTTGGGTGAGACCGATGATACCACCTTCACAGCAAGTGCAACGGTAACGGCTGGCGAGGCTGCCGCTGGTGCCATTGAAAATACGGCAGATGCAAACGGGAACGCTGTAAATTCTGACGGCGATCCGATCACGGATCCTGATACGGGCGCTCAATTGTCTGCGACCGACACGTCCGACGCCGGTACTGAACCCAACCTTGACCCTACCGGCTTGCCGCCTGCAATCCCGGATCCGGGTGGTGATGGCACGATGGAAGATCCAACGGTGCTGGCGCTTAGCGATCCGTCGATCGAAATCGTCAAGTCAGTTGCCAACGTGTTCGATACAAATGGTGATGGCGTCTTTGGTGGCGTCAGTGACGAAATCACCTACAGCTTTGTTGTTACCAACAGCGGCAACACCGACCTGACCAACATTTTCGTCACCGATCTGACCGCAAGCGTCAGTGGCGGCCCGATTGATCTTGCGGCAGGGGCGAGCAACAGCTCAACCTTTATGGCCAGCTATACGGTGACTGCAGCAGACCTGGCCGCAGGCTTTGTGGAAAACACCGCTGATGTCTTTGGCGACGCCGTGGATGACGACGGCAACCCCGTCTTGGGGCTGGATGGTGATCCACTGTCTGTGACGGATGTGTCTGATGCAGGGACTGACGCGGATGGGGCCGATGTCCCTGATCCGGGTACGACAAACACGCCAACCGATCCGGACAGCCCAACTGTGGACGACGCGGACCCAACAAATGATCCGACCACAATCAGCATCCCAACTGCCGCAGCTCCAGCGATTACACTGACCAAGACGGTCTTGAATGTCGCCGATACGGACAACGACGCCGTGACAGGCGGGGTCGACGACGTTGTGACTTACGCGTTTGAGGTCATGAATAGCGGCAACACTGATCTTGAGAATGTGGTTGTGACCGACCCGCTGCTTGGCGGCGATGTTGGGACTGTCCCGTTCCTCGCAATAGGCGAAAGTGCATCTGTGTTCGGGTTCTACACGGTGACAATTGCCGACGAAGAGCGCGGTTTCCTTGAGAACAGCGCGACCACCATTGGCGACAGCATCAACGCGGCTGGCGATCCGTTTCTTGATCCCGCTACAGGAGAACAGCTGACGGCCGAAGATGTCTCGGACACTGGGACCGACCGTGAAACAGATGGTGTGCCGGACAATGAAACAACCGAAACATCCGATGGCTCTGGTGGAACGGATGGTGACCCAACCAACGATCCGACCGTTGTGAACATTCCATTGGAACCGTCGCGTGCTGCGATTTCTGGTCTGTTCTTCGAAGACAACAACCGCAATGGCATATTCGACGAGGGTGTTGATGACCGTCTGCCCGGCTTCCGCGTGGTTCTGCGCAACAGCGACGATGAAATTGTTGCAGAAACGGTAACGGCAGCGGATGGCACCTATGAAATGTCTGGCTTTGCGATTGGCACTAACTATCGGGTGGAATTCATCGATCCCGATACTGGCGAGATTGCAGGTCAAATTCTGGGTCTGAATTTCGAACGTGATACGGTTCTGACCGATCAAAACGGGTTGATCGCCAGTGAAGTTGGTACGGATGTCGTTTCAATCAGCAAAACAACCAGCCTGACCTCCGTCATTCTGGGCCAAAGCGTGCCTTATGTGATCGAGGTCCAGAATAACGGTGATGTTGACTTGGCTCAAATCGCAGTGGTCGACACGTTGCCGCCGGGGCTTAGCTTTACGCCGGGCTCTGCGACCTTTGACGGTGCGGACATCGTGCCCGTTATCGACGGAGATACCCTGACATTTGGTGGTCTGTCGCTAACTGCAGGTGATGCGCTGGAAATCACGTTGCGGGCACGGGTGAATACGATTGCCCAACCGGGTGCCTTGACGAACACAGCCATTGCCATCGATGAGGTGACGGGCAATCCGATCACGGAAGAAAGCAGTGCGACCGTCTTCTTGCGGCCAGAGGCAGTGTTCGATTGCGGTGACGTGATCGGCAAGGTCTTTGATGATCGCAACATGAACGGGTATCAGGATGCGGCTCCGGATCAACGCACGGGCAATCGTGCCGTCACCGATCAAAACATCTTTGATGGCAAGTTGGGCGGCAAGCTGACAACCCCGCCACGCGGCGAGCCGGGTATTCCGGGTGTTCGCGTCGTAACCCAGACGGGTACGATCATCACAACGGATGAATACGGCCGGTTCAATGTGCCCTGCGCAGAACTGCCGGATCGGATGGGCACCAACTTTAGCCTCAAGATCGATGAGCGATCTTTGCCAACCGGGTACCGCGTGACCACCGAAAACCCGCGCACGATGCGCTTGACCGCAGGTATTATGACCGAAATGAACTTTGGGGCCGCCATTGGCCGCGTTGTGAATGTCGATCTGACTGCTGCAGCCTTTGAGGCAGGCACGGTTGATCCGTCGGATCGGTTGGAGCAAGGCCTCGTCCGGCTTTTGGCGCAGGTCAGCAACACACCGTCTGTCGTGCGTCTGTCCTACTTCCATAACGGAGAGGATCAGGATGCCATGCGGGCCCGCCTCAGTGCGGTTGAAGACTTTATCGAAAACGAATGGGCGGGGGTCGGCGAATATCGCCTGATCGTTGAACGCACCATCAAGCGGTTGCAGTAGGAGTAGGGGCCATGACAATGTTAAGCACCTCAAAGAAGTCCACCCTTGCAGCCCTGATGGGCGCGACCGCGATCATGTCGCTGACAACAACAAGCGTGGCCGCGCAAGACTGTCGCGTTTTGAACTCAGATGGGTCCCTGCAAGCAGGCTGCGCGCAGCCGAATGCAGGCGATGTCGTGGATATCCCGGTTGGCGTGAATACCGAGCCGTCCTTGCAGCGCGTGGACAACAACGATGGCTTTGTGCTGTCGATTGATGGTGTGACGCTCGACGGCGATCCCCGGATCGAAGACCGTGTACGACAAACCGACCTTGCGCTGGCCGATGCTGATATTCGTGTGACCTATGACGGTCTTGATGTGCGTCCGCGTCTGGACGTGCGCACCGTTGGCGGCGCGCGCGCCTACAACGCGGGCGACGTGGTGACCCTGCAAAGCCGTACCAACTATCCCGCCTTCATTGATCGTGGCGAATTGCGCATCTTTGCGAGCGGTGCAGGCGGCAATCGCCGTTTGGTCAGCACTGTGCCGATTGACGCAAACGGGCAGGCCAGCATTCAGGTGCCCGGCGGCGAGGACGTGACCGTCGTACACCGGGTCTATGACGCAAATGGGCGTTACAACGAAACGGAAGCCGTCGGTCTGTCCGGTATCGGTGCCGGCCAAAGCGATATTGGTGTCGAAGAAGGCACGGATCGCACCGCAACCAGCAACTTCCGCGTCAGTGGCGGTGCGGTAACCGTATCGGCCAGCAATGTTGTGTCTGGAGGCGTGCTGCAAACACTTGGCGAGAGCATCCCAGCGGCACCCGGCGGAAACGTTGTCATTCAGCGCATTCTGCCCCCCGGGGACTACGCCGTGGATGTGGCTGTGCAAGGCTCTCGTCAGAATTCGGCTTTGACGCGGGAGATCACGGTCGAAGGGTCCGAGTGGTTCCAGTTTGGGGTCGCTGACCTGACATTCTCTGGCATCAAATCTGGTCGGGATGACAGTACAACCACCCAAACAACCGCGCGGCTGACCTACTACGTTGATGGCAAGACGGCCAACGGCACTGAAGTGACCGCATCGGTGGATACCGGTGAAGAAGAACTTAGCGATATCTTCCGGCGTCTCGACGAACGCGATCCACGCTCTGTTGCGCAGGCGATTGATCCAAACGACGGCTATCTGACCTATGGCGACGACAGTACATCAATCGACAACACACCAACCTCCGGCAAGTTCTACGTCCGCATTCAGCGCGATGGCAACTTTGCTCTTTGGGGCGACTATCAAGCCACGGTCGATGGCTCCGGCTTCTTGCGGAATGAACGGTCGCTTTATGGTTTCCAAGCCCAGTACAACAGCCCCAGCGTGACAGCGAACGGCGATGCCACAATCAGCGCCGAGGTTTATGCAGCCCAACCCGATCAGCTGGTCGGGCGCGAGACATTCCGCGGCACTGGGGGGTCTGTCTACTTCCTTGATGGTCAGGCGATCACTGTTGGAACCGAGACCATCACCATTGAAAGCCGCGATGCCACCACAAACCGTGTTCTGGAACGCCGGACGTTGGTGGCAGGTCGCGACTATGACATTAACTACCTGCAGGGTGTGATCGTTCTGAAAAGCCCGTTGTCTGGTGAGGGCGATGACCGCCTGATCCGGTCCAATCCGGGTGGTGACGTGATCACGAACCTCGTGGCCCAATATGAATTCACGCCCACATCCGG
>CALILP010000185.1 GCA_938016515.1 uncultured Paracoccaceae bacterium | reverse complement strand
CGATCGGGTTGATCATCCGGCCCGTGGACGCCGGGGTGGTGCGGCCGGTGCACCAACGACAATTGTGCAGGACGACGGCGCTGCAATGAACGGCAAAGGCAAGCAGTTCGTGGCCCATGGCCGCAAGGTCGTGATGGCCTTCCCCGGCGGTGCGGGCTACGGCAACGCGGCAGAGCGTCCCAAAGACCTTGTGAAACGTGACTTGGCACGCGGGTACATCTCGGCCGAAACGGCGGCGCGCGACTATAACCTATCTGCCGCTGACATCGCAGAGGTGGCAGCAAGCGTGGCAAGAGGAGACATTTTGTAAGGGCGGATCTTTGGTTTGTGTCGCGCCAAATGGACCGCGTTGACCGAGATTTCACAGCCAGACGCCAGAGGGTCGCACACGAAAGCCGGGTATAGCGTGCATCGCAAACCGACCAAAGGAAGCTGATAGTGGTGCCCGGGGGCGGAATCGAACCACCGACACGAGGATTTTCAATCCACTGCTCTACCCCTGAGCTACCCGGGCACCGGGATGGACGTATCCATCGGGTAGCGGGGTTTTAGGCGGATGACTTACCCAAGTCCAGTGCTCTTTTGAAAAAGAATTCAGTGCAGCTTGTCAGGCGGATTTTGGGCTGCTGCATCAAGGGCTTGTTCAAGTTCGTCAAAGTCTTCGGGGTCGTTTGACGCAATGCCGTAGCTGCCCGAAAACCACTTCGCCAGATCAATATCCGCGCAACGTTTCGAACAGAAGGGCCGCAGCTTTTCATCCGCGTTGCGTTTACAGATCGGGCAAGCCATCAGACACCCCCCTTCAAGGTCCGCGCCAAGGTCAGGCGCTCGCGCTTTCTTTGCAACTCGAACAGGCCCATCTGGGTCCAGCCCACCATGGAGGTCTCGATCGGGTCCGCCCGCAAAGCCGCCCGCAACGATTGTTCAACTTGCTTGCGATGGGCCTTTGACATCGGTGCGAAATCAACCGTGATTTGCCCACCAAGGCCTCGCAATCGCAGTGCCCGTGGCAAAGCCCGACAGGCGGCAAGGTTGGCTTTCAGGGCTGCTGCGGGAGACGTATCACCGCCCGTATTCACATCAACAGCAACCAAAGCCCGCGTGGGTTCGACAAACATCGAACCATCTGCAATCGCAACCATCGGATCGGACAGCCCGTCGATCTGATCCAAGACCCCAAGGGTCTCAAACCCGCCCGGTTCGGTCACCACATCCTTGGTGCCGGTCCAGTCGCGCCATGCCAGCGTATGAGGGCCATCGCCTTCGGTCAGGGCCTCGGGCGTGGTGCCATCTGCATCCGCAAGCACTGCATCCGCCAAATCAATCATCGCAGCAATGTCTTCCGAGATCTCGGCCTCCGCCGCCCCCTCGCAGGATGACCGGATGATCAGACCGTGATCCCCTTCGTGGGCCGCGTGGGCAATGGCCAGCAAGCGGTCGCGCTCTTCGTCGTCAGCGATCTGGCGAGACACGTTCAATCCGGGCTTGCCCGGTGTGACGATGGCAAAGCGGCTCTTAAACAGGACACGGTCGGTGACGGGAATGGCCTTGCCACCCTCGGCATACCCTGTGACCTGCACCAGCATCGCCTGACCGGGGCGCAGACCTTTGCTGTAGCGCAAGAACGCGGTCTCGCCGTCCGGCAGGCGCAGCATCATGCCGCCCTGCCCTTTCAGCGGCCGGTCACAGATGCCCCGAAAGATCGCGCCGGGACGTGGCGCATCGGGATCATCGATGAGCAAGTCGTCAAGTTGGCCATCGACCAGATAGGCCGCAGCCTCGCGGCCCTGTATGTCATCCAGAATGATCGTGCGGCCTTTCATGGGGCCTCCTGAAACAAGGGAAATCCAGCGGCGGTCAACAGCCCTGCGGTCTCGGGCAGGGGCAAGCCCATGATGGCGTGAAAAGACCCGTTGATCCATGGGATGAATGCAGCCGCCGGGCCTTGGATGGCGTAGCCCCCTGCCTTGCCTTTCCAATCATCCGTCGCCAGATACCAGTTCACCTCTGCGTTCGACAGACGTTTCATGGCGACGGTCGATTGCACGTCCTTGGTCCAGATCTGGTCACCGCGTTTGACAGCAATTGCAGTGATCACCTTGTGGCGACGGCCTGACAAAGCATGAAGGAACGTGGCAGCTTCGCCAGCGTCAGCCGGCTTGCCCATGATGCGCCGGCCTAAGGCGACTGTGGTATCCGCACATAATGCGACGTCCCCCTTGCTGATCTGTACCGCTTCCGCCTTTTCACGGGCGATGCGGTTCACATAGGCGCGGGGCAACTCCCCCTTCGCGGGGTCTTCGTCAATATCTGGGGGACGCACCTCAGCCGGGGTCAATCCCAGCTGAGCGATCAGTTCCAATCGGCGCGGCGAGCCAGAGCCGAGGATCAAGCGCAAGGTCGGGTCTGGTGATACAGCCGTCATAACAGCAAGTTACACAATCAGTGCGCAGCCACATTTTGCCAAAAGCAAAACGTTTTCCCGCGCTGGGTGAAACATACGTTTCCCCTTATTTGAAACGGTAATTGATCCGACCTTTGGTCAAATCATAGGGTGTCATTTCCACTTGGACTTTGTCGCCTGCCAGAACACGGATGCGGTTCTTGCGCATCTTGCCTGCCGTGTGTGCGATGATCTCATGGCCGTTTTCCAGCTCGACCCGGAATGTCGCATTCGGCAGGAGTTCCTTCACGACGCCGGGAAATTCGAGCAGTTCTTCCTTGGCCATGGTCTCTCCTGATATAGACGCGAGATTAGCCCCGCGTGGGCCATATGCGCCCGGATGGGATAAATATCAAGCACAAAGCCGCATTTCCCTTTGATATCGCGCCAGATAGTCGCCAATTTGGCAGCGATTGACGAAAGGTTATTTGCACCATGTGTTGGAGTACCGAAGCCTCAGTTGCCTGGGCCACCGCGGGCGTCTCTGCTGCGGCCTATCTTTGGTACAAGAAAGAGCCGCCGGTGATGTGGATGACCATCGGGTATTTCTCGCTGATGGAGATTATTCAGGCGTTCAGCTATCCGGTCCTGAACCAATGCGACCTGCCCCGCAATCAAGCCCTGACCTATCTGGGCTATCTGCATATCGCTTTCCAGCCATTCTTTGTGAACCTGATGGCGCTGCACTTTATCCCATCCGAAGTTCGGTCTCGGATTATCTTGCCCGTGATGATCGCCTGCGGGTTTGTCACAATGTCCTTGGTGATCAACGCCTATCCGTTCGAGTGGGCAGGTGAATGTGATCCCAGACGCGCCCTATGCGGCCCGCAGATGTGCACGCTGTCCGGCACCTGGCACCTCGCATGGAACCTGCCGTTGAATGGCATCGGCAACCCCTTGGCAAACTTCGAAATCTGGGGCATCCGCCCCTTCCCTCATGGCATGCCCGGTTACGCCATCGTGGCCTTCCTTTTGCCTGCGCTTTACGGGTCATGGAAATTCGCGCTGTACCTGCTGCTATCCGGCCCTGTGTTGGCCCGCTTCCTGACCGACAACATTCACGAGCAACCGGCCATCTGGTGCCTGATGGCCATCGCTGTATCCTTCGCCATCGTGAAAACACCACTGCGGCGGTATTTGCGGGCGGACGCGGTGCCGCCGTGGATGGGCTGGGCATTGAGACCGGGACGAAGCGCTGATGCGACGTCTTAAATGTCGCATTGGGAAACCTGGGAAGTGTCCGGTTTGAGCCCCGACTGAACGATGGTCCGGGCAGGACGATGCAACGTTCGCGGGGGGTGGGCCGCAGTTTTGGCGAAATTCTGGTTAACTGCCTTGTTTTGCAGGATGAGGCCCGTGCACTGATCGTACACCGCGCGTACACCATCCGTACACCGCGGGTACATCGCAGGACCAGGCATGCTTGATGAAAGCACCGTTCGGTCACGTTCGTTAATCTTCGGTGAATGGCGGCAGAGAGCCC